>DATMTS010000124.1:0-50480 GCA_035564555.1 Humibacter sp. | reverse complement strand
GGTCCACCGGGACGCGCGGCATCGCCGCTCGGCTGGCTCGTTGTGGGTGCCTGGCTCTCCGGGGCGGCGGCCTGAGCAGAGGGCTCGGCGGTCCGTGCTGCGGATGCCGGCTGCTCCGCCCGCTTCTCCGCGGGCTGGCCGTCGGTCGGCCTTGCGGCGGCCGGCCGACTGTCGGCGGGCTTGTTCTCGGCGGGCTTGACCTCTGCGGGCTTGTTCTCGGCCGGCTTGGGCGCTGCCGGAGCAGGTACCGCGGCGGGTCTCGCCGTGGCCTTCGCCGCGGCATCCTTGACGGGAGCCGCATGGGCGCCGTCGGCCTCGAGCGCAGCCCTCAGCTTGCGCGCGACGGGGGGTTCGATGCTCGACGACGGTCCCTTGACGAACTCGCCGAGCTCTTTGAGCTTCGCGAGCGCGACTTTGCTGTCGACGCCCAGTTCGCTCGCGATCTCATGTACGCGTGGTTTGGCAGCCACAATTCTCCTGATTCCTGGCCTGCGCCTGGAATCAGGGCAGACCTTATCGGTGGACGGGTCTCATTTCGAGCCGCTCATTAGTTGTCCATTAGCCGTTCAGCCTGTTCTCTAGTCGATGAGTGTCGATCATCCCGTCCACGCGAAGAGCCCGCCCGAAGGCGTGCCGCCGAATGGCTTTGCGAAAGCACTCGATGCCCGGATGCAGCCACGCACCTCTCCCAGGAAGACGGGCGGAATCATCCACCACGATTTCTTGATCCCGGGAGACAACCCTCAGTAGTGAGGACCGGGAGGCACGCGAACGGCAACCGACGCACGTTCTAACGGGTTCCATTCTACCCCCTGTCGCTGAGAGGCCGGTTCACCGGGGTGCGCTGGTCGGCGGAGTGCGGTTTGCGCGGCCCGGCTCAGGCGTCCTCGGACGAATCCGGCTGGATGTCGATCTTGGCGCCGGTGAGCTTCGCCGCGAGTCGTGCGTTCTGCCCCTCTTTGCCGATCGCCAGGGAGAGCTGGTAGTCGGGCACCAGGGCGCGCACCGCCTTCAGCGACTCATCGATGACGTACGCCCTGGTCACCTTCGCGGGCGAAAGCGCACTGGCGACGAACGTGGCGAGGTCGGGCGAGTAGTCGACGATGTCGATCTTCTCGGTGCCCAGCTCCGAGGTCACCGCACGCACACGCTGACCCAGTTCGCCGATGCATGCGCCCTTGGCGTTGATGCCGGATTCGGTCGCGCGTACCGCGATCTTCGTTCGGTGGCCGGCCTCGCGGGCCAGCGACACGATCTCAACGGCACCGCGGGCGATCTCGGGCACTTCGAGCGCGAACAGCTTGCGGACCAGGGCGGGATGCGTGCGGGAGACCGTGATCGAGGGGCCCTTCATGCCCTTGGAGACGCTCGTCACGTACACCCGGATGCGGGTGCCGTGCGCGTACTCCTCGCCGGGCACCTGCTCCTCGGGCGGCAGGATCGCCTCCACCGTGCCCAGGTCGACGTGGATCATGCGCGGGTTGGGACCCTGCTGGATCACGCCGGCGACGATGTCGCCCTCGCGACCGCGGAACTCACCGAGCACCGCGTCGTCGGCGATGTCGCGCAGGCGCTGGTTGATGACCTGCTTCGCGGCGAACGCGGCGATGCGGCCGAAGTCGCTCGGCGAGTCCTCGGACTCGCCGATCACGTTGCCCTCGTCGTCATGCTCCGGAACGTAGACGCTCACATGGCCGGTCTTGCGGTCCAGATGCACGCGCGCCGCCGGGGCCAGCGGGGTGTGGCCGTGACTGTGCCGATGCTCGGCCTGATTGGTGTGCTTGAGGTAGGCGGTGAGAATCGCTTGCTCGATGATTTCGACGAGTTCGTCGAAAGGGATCTCTTTCTCGCGTTCCATGAGTCGCAAGACACTGAGGTCGATGTCCATGGCCGGCCTCCTTATTCAATTCGTGTGTAAAAGCCCGTGCCGTGCCCCTGCGGGGCCGCCGCCTGACCATTCAGACTAACCGATGCCGCGGCGCCCCGTCACCCGCGAACACTCTGCCGACGGCGCCGGTACGCTGACGCCATGGCTCGGTCGGAGATCAAACAGGTGGCGGGTGACGCCGAGCACTCCGCCATCCTGCGCGTGCCCGCCCGCGTCGGATTCGTCGTGCTCGGTGTGATGCACATTCTGATCGGCGCGATCGCCATCTCGATCGCCGTCGGGGCCGGGCATGCCGAGGCCGATCAGTCCGGTGCGATGTCGCAGCTGTCGCACTCACCGGCCGGCGAGGCCGCCCTCTGGGCGATCGGCGCCGGGCTGTTCGCGCTCGCGGCGTGGCAGATCGTGCAAGCGATCCTGGTGCCGGCGCCCGACCCCGCCAAGAGGTGGGGCAAACGTGTCGTGGACCTCGCGAAGGCTCTGACGTACGTCGTGTTCGGCATCACCGCGGTGGTCTTCGCTGTCGGCGGCCATAAGAGCACCTCGGGTGCGACCAAGTCGCTGAGCGCGTCACTCATCGCCTCGCCGGGCGGTGTCTACGTCGTCGCAGCGATCGGACTCACGACGATCGGCGTCGCGGTCGGATTCGGAGTGCGGGGAGTGACCAGGTCGTTCCGGCGGCGCCTGTCGTTGCCCCGCGCCCCGTGGGGAAGCGCGATCGTCGCACTCGGCTCGACGGGCTATCTGGCGAAGGCCGTCGCCCTGGCGATCGTGGGCGTGCTCTTCGTCGTCGCGGCGGTGACGCTGAACCCGAAGGCCGCAAGCGGCCTCGACGGCGCTTTGAAGGCGCTGATGCGGCTGCCGTACGGCGAGGTCGTGCTGTGGATCGTCGGCGCCGGCCTGATCGCCTACGGGGTGTTCTGCATGGCGCGAGCCGCGTTCGAACGACTCTGACCGACGGCATCCGCACGCTCGAGCGTCGCGGCGCTCATCACCCTCCGATGCCTGCCTCTGCCTGCGGTCTCGTCTGCGCGTGAAGCGCCGGCACCGCGTGCTCGATCGGCACCTGGGTGCGCTCTCCGGTGCGGCGATCCCAGAATTCGACGACTCCGTCGGCGACACCTCGTCCGGCGATCACGATGCGCGGCACCCCGATCAGTTCCGCATCGGCGAACTTCACGCCCGGCGACACCTTGGGGCGGTCGTCGAACAGCACCTCGAATCCGGATGCCTCCAACCCCGCGACCACGCCCTGCGCGGCGTCGAACACCGCGGCATCCTTACCGGTCGCGATCACGTGCACGTCGAATGGCGCGATCGACTCGGGCCAGATCAGACCCTTCTCGTCGTTGTTCTCCTCAGCGATGACCGCCATGATGCGCGTGACGCCGATGCCGTACGAACCCATCGTCACCGTGACGAGTTTGCCGTTCTCGTCCAGCACCTTCAGGCCGAGGGCGTCGGCGTACTTGCGACCGAGCTGGAAGACGTGCCCGATCTCCATGCCGCGCGTGAGTTCTACCGGGCCGGACCCGTCGGGTGCCGGGTCGCCCGCGCGCACCTCTGCGGCCTCGATGGTGCCGTCCGCCGTGAAGTCGCGGCCCGCGACGAGCCCGAAAACGTGCTTTCCGTCGACGTTGGCTCCCGTGATCCAGCCCGACCCGTCGGCCACCCGCGGGTCGAGCAGGTATCGGATGCCCGTTGCGGAGTCGGAACCGAGCACGCGCCCATCCGGCGACCACGGTCCGATGTAACCCTTCACGAGACCGGGGTGCGCGGCGAAGTCGGCGTCGGTCGCGGGTTCGGCCTCGGCCGGTGCGAACGCGACCTCGACGCGCTTCATCTCCACCTCACGGTCGCCGGGCAGGCCGACCGCGACGAGTTCTCGCGTCCCGTCCAGGTGCGTGAGCGCGAGGACCACGTTCTTGAGCGTGTCGGCCGCCGTCCAGGCGCGCCCGTCCGGACGGGGGTGCTTGGCGTTGGCGACCTCGACGAGCGTCGCGATGGTCGGACTGGCGGGCGTATCGAGCACCTCAGCGGGCGTGAGCCCATCGTAGGAACGGGCTGGCGGCGCCGTCGTCACGTATGCCTCGACGTTCGCCGCATAGCCGCCTTGCGACCGCACGTAGATGTCCTCGCCGATCGGCGTGGGATGCAGGAACTCCTCACTGCGCGACCCGCCCATCGCACCCGCATCCGCCTGCACGATCACGTAATCGAGCCCGAGCCGGTTGAAGATCCGCTCGTACGCCGCGCGCTGGCGTTCGTAGCTGGCGTTCAGGCCCTCGTCGGTGTAGTCGAAGCTGTACGCGTCCTTCATCGTGAACTCGCGACCGCGCAGCAGGCCTGCCCGCGGTCGGGCCTCGTCTCGGTACTTGTCCTGGATCTGGTAGATCGTGACCGGCAGATCCTTGTAGCTGGAGTACAGATCCTTGACCAGCAGGGCGAAGACCTCTTCGTGGGTGGGCGCGAGCAGGTAGTCGGCGTCTTTGCGGTCCTTGAGCCGGAAGATGCTGTCGCCGTATTCGACCCATCGTCCGGTCGCCTCGTACGGATCCCGCGGAAGCAGGGCGGGGAAATGCACCTCGTGAGCCCCGGCGTGCTCCATCTCCTCGCGGATGATGCCCTCGATCTTCGCCTTGACCCGCAGTCCCAGCGGCAGCCAGGCGAAGATGCCCGGCGCCTGTCGGCGGATGTAGCCGGCACGGACCAGCAGCCGGTGGCTGACGGCGTCGGCGTCTGCCGGGTCTTCGCGAAGGGTGCGCAGGAAGTAGTTGGAGAGGCGTGTGGACACGCGCTCTACTCTATCCGCGCGATTCCCAAGGCCACGTCGCGGGTGCGGGTCGGCGGCCGGGCCCCGTGTCGACGGATTCGACGCCGCTCTGCGCACTACACCTAGGCCGTGACGACCTGCGGCGTGCCGGTCGTCCCCGCCGGCATCTCGGCGGCCAGACGGTTCGCCTCCGCGATCAGGGTCTGCACGATCTCGGATTCCGGCACGGTCTTGATGACCTCGCCCTTCACGAAGATCTGCCCCTTGCCGTTGCCGGATGCCACGCCCAGGTCGGCCTCGCGGGCCTCCCCCGGGCCGTTCACCACGCATCCCATCACGGCGACGCGCAGCGGCACGCTCATGCCTTGCAGACCTTCGGTGACGTTGTCGGCCAGCGTGTAGACATCCACCTGCGCCCGGCCGCATGACGGGCACGAGACGATCTCGAGCTTGCGTTCGCGCAGGTTCAGGGACTGCAGGATCTGCAGACCGACCTTGACCTCCTCCACCGGCGGAGCCGAGAGGGAGACCCGGATGGTGTCGCCGATGCCCTCAGCGAGCAGGATGCCGAACGCCGTCGCCGACTTGATCGTGCCTTGGAACGCCGGTCCCGCCTCGGTGACGCCGAGGTGAAGGGGCCAGTCGCCGCGCTCGGCCAGCAGCCGGTAGGCCTTGACCATCACGATCGGATCGTTGTGCTTGACCGAGATCTTGAAGTCGTGGAAGTCGTGCTCCTCGAACAGGCTCGCCTCCCAGACGGCCGACTCGACGAGCGCCTCCGCGGTCGGCTTGCCGTATTTCTGCAGGATGCTCGGCTCCAGCGATCCGGCGTTCACGCCGATGCGAAGGCTGACGCCGGCCGCCTTCGCGCGGCGCGCGATCTCGGCGACCTGGTCGTCGAACTTGCGGATGTTCCCCGGGTTGACCCGCACGGCCGCACAGCCGGCGTCGATCGCGGCGAACACGTAGTTGGGCTGGAAGTGGATGTCGGCGATCACCGGGATCTGGCTCTTCTTCGCGATGATCGGCAGCGCCTCGGCATCGTCCCGGCTCGGTACGG
This sequence comes from Humibacter sp., assembly GCA_035564555.1. GTDB lineage: Bacteria > Actinomycetota > Actinomycetes > Actinomycetales > Microbacteriaceae > DATMTS01. Next base: position 44,762 of record DATMTS010000124.1, on the reverse strand, counting down.
CGACGCGCACGATGTCGCATCCGGATGCCGTGAGCTCGGCGATCTGCTGAAGGGTGGCGTTGATGTTCGTGGTCGGCGTCGTCGTCATCGACTGCACGCTGATCGGGGCGTCACCGCCGACGAGGACCTTGCCGACCTTGATCTGACGGGACCTGCGACGCGGGCTCAGGGTTTCGGGAATCTTGGGCATTCCCAGATTGATTGCTGCCACCCGTTCAGTCTAGGTCGGGCGACCGAGCGGGCGCTGGGCGTGCCGCCACCACGCCGGCTCACACGTCGTGGCCGTCGCCGAAGTTGTAGGGGGCGCGGATCTCGATTGTTGTCGGATCCTTCGAGGCCTGACCGACCAGTACGGCGGGCGCGTTCTTCTCGCCCGCCACTCGAGACGGACCGATCACCGGGCCGGTCTCGGCCGGGACCGCGAAGAACACGGACGCCTTCGGGTCGACACCGAGCTTCGCTGCGACCGCGGTGACAGCATCCCCTGCCCTGAACCCTTGTACGGTGGTGACGGGCAGGCGGCCGGCGATCATCGGGCCGCTCGCGTAGATACTGAAAGTCGCCGGACCGTGTGGCGCGGGGCCCGGGCCGCCCTGCTTCAGGTGATCGTCGGTGATGGTGAAACCGGCCCACTCGTACGTCGTGGAGTCCGACACGCGGGGGTCCCTGGACGGGTGGAATGTCGTGACCGGCTGTGCGGCCACGAGCGCGCTCAATGTGGCGACGGCATCGGCGGGCGCGTCGGTGTAGGCCAGCATCCGGATCGCGGTGCCGTGTGCGACGAGTTCCAGTCCGTCGGGGCGGATCACGATCGCATCGGCATCGGGGATCGGCGACTGGGTCTGTGTCTGTGACGGTGCCGCATGCGGCGTCGATCTCTGCACAGCCGGCGTGACCGCCGAACACGCGGTGAGCGCGGTCACGGCCAGGACTCCGATCATCACGGAAATTGCATATACTGCGCGTCTGCTCACGATGAGCCTTTCCACCACGACCCTCGACGGGCTCGCCGATCCGGTATCACCGAGACTGACACGGCAGGCATCGGGGAACAAGCCTCGAACATAACAATTGAGGCATGCACTGATGGCCATGCAGAAGCGTCGGCTGTAGCGACCGGAACCCCGGTTCATCTAGCCGAGAACTGCGAGCAGCGCCGCGAGGAATTCGGCGGGGTGCTCGAGGTGCGGTGAATGGCCGCAGTCCGGGAGCACGAGCTCGCGGTATTCGCCTCCGGCATCGGCGTACGCGTCGAGCACGTGACGGGTCTGGGTGACCATCGGCTGCGGCGGAGCAACGTCCTCCCCCGGCCAGTCCGGCAGCACGCCGACCTGACCGAGCAGGTTGAGATCGAAGTAGGACGTGTCCGAGACGATCGCGTCGAGCTCGCCGCGCACCCAGAGGATCGGCGGCTTCGACTCCAGCTCGACGATGCCCGTGAGGTCGAGATGCTTCGGCGCCATCGTGTTCAGCACGCCGTGCGCTCCCGGTGCCATTCCCGGCCAGTTCTGGGATGAGACGGAGTCGCCGGGATAGTTGTCGGCACCGGTCTTGGTGGTCAGCATGGATGCCACCCAGACGTCTTCGAGGTCGCTCGAATAGCCGGCGGCGACGTAGGAGGACCGGAACACGGCGCGCGGCGAGGTGGGCGCGTCCGCCGTCGTGTCGCCGTCTGCGAGCCGGGCGACGAAGTCCGGGTTCGCGCCGCCGGCGCCCGTTCCGGCATCGTCGGCCGTGAGCCGGCGCCCGTCGGCCCCCACGGTACCGCCGAAGCCGTACGGCGACACCGGCGACACGAGTGTGACGCTCGCGACGGCGTCCGGTCGGTCGAGCAGCTGTTGCAGCACGACCCCCGCCGCCCATGCTCCAGCCGACCAGGTGCACGCGGCTCTCGCCGAGGGCGTCGAGCACCGCCCAGACATCGTCGGCGAAGTCTCGTAGACCCCGGGTGGCGTCGACGGGCGCGGTGTCGGTGTCGCCGAAGCCGCGCAGATCGACGGCCAGCGCGCGCACGTCGGCAGGCAGCGCGAGCATGGTCGGCTGCCAGAACAGACTGGACGAGACGTTGCCGTGCACGAAGACGACGGTGCGCTCCGTCGACGCGACCTCGTGCGAGTCGCGCGCCAGGAGGTTCACGGTCAGGCGCGGCGTGCTGACGCGTCGAGCCTGGACGCCGTCGAGGATGGTCTCGGTCATCGCTCTCTCCTCTGCGGTCATGCGGTTTCGGTCATGCGGTTCGGTCACGCGGTTTCGAGATCGACGATTAGCGGCGGCTCGGTCGCGTCGACGACGTCGTCGACGCTGACCTCGGGCGCGGTCTCACGCAGCACAAGGCCGCCCGGAGTGACATCGATGACCGCGAGGTCTGTGATGATGCGGTGCACAACACCACGCCCGGTCAGCGGCAGGGTGCACTCGTTGACGATCTTCGGGCTGCCGTCCCGTGCTGTGTGCTCCATGAGCACGATGACGCGCCCCGCGCCGTGCACCAGGTCCATCGCACCGCCGGGGCCCTTGACCATCTTGCCGGGGATCATCCAGTTCGCCAGGTCTCCGGTCGCCGAGACCTGCATGGCGCCGAGAATCGCCGCGTCGATCTTGCCGCCGCGGATCATCCCGAAGCTCATTCCGGAGTCGAAGAACGCGGCGCCCGGCAGCAGTGTGACGGTCTCCTTGCCCGCGTTGATCAGGTCGGGGTCGACCGCGTCCTCGGCCGGGTACGGGCCGACCCCGAGGATGCCGTTCTCGGACTGCAGCACGAGGGTGCGACCGGCCGGCACGTAGTTCGGCACCAGGGTGGGAAGCCCGATTCCGAGGTTGACGTAGGCGCCGTCGGGCAGTTCGCGGGCAGCTCGTGCCGCCATCTCCGTTCTGGTCAGGGCCATGGTCAGCCCTCCCGTTCATTCGAGATCGGCGCCCGGACCGTGCGCTTCTCGATGCGCTTCTCGATGTCGGAACCGACCTCGACGACCCGATGCACGTAGATGCCGGGGAGATGGACGGCGTCCGCGTCGATCTCCCCGGGCTGAACCAACTGCTCGACCTGCGCGATGCACACCCGGCCGGCCATGGCTGCCAGCGGGGAGAAGTTGCGCGCCGACTCGTGGAAGACCAGGTTGCCGTGCGTGTCGCCGATCAGCGCGTGCACCAGCGCGAAGTCGGTCGTAATGGCCTCCTCGAGAACGAAGTCGCGCTGCGCGCCGCGGTACTCGAAGGTGCGCACGTCCTTGGCCGGGGAGGCCACCGCGATCGAGCCGTCCGGGTGGTAGCGCCGCGGCAGGCCGCCCTCGGCGACCTGGGTTCCGACGCCGGTCTGGGTGTAGAACGCGGCGATGCCGGACCCCCCGGCGCGCAGCTTCTCGGCCAGGGTGCCCTGCGGCGTGAGCTCCAGCTCGAGTTCACCGCTCAGGAACTGCCGCTCGAACTCCTTGTTCTCGCCGACGTACGACGACGTCATTTTGCGGATGCGCCGTGCGCCCAGCAGCAGCCCGAGACCCCAGTCGTCGACGCCGCAGTTGTTGCTGACGACCTCGAGGTCGTCGACCCCGGTCGCCAGCAGCGCGGTGATCAGCGCCATCGGATTGCCGCACAGCCCGAAGCCGCCCACCGCGATGGATGCGCCGCGCGGGATGTCCGCGACGGCCTCCGCGGCGCTCCCGACCCGTTTGTCGATGCTCATCGGCCTGTCACCTCCTCGTGTCGGCCAACCGATCGAACCGCCGCACGGATGAACGGTGCGACCTGGTCGGCCCCGGCCTCCGTCATGACGATCGTGTAGTGGTTCACGTCGATGATGTCATGCACCCGCACGCCCGGCGCAAGCGCCAGTCCAGCCGCGAGCACGCCGTCGGGATACAGTCCCGGCGACTCGTTCAGCAGTCCTCGGGGCGCGCGCAGGAAGTCGACCGGCATCCGAAGACCGGCGAGCGCCTCGCGGTAGCCGTCATCGCCGCTCTGCTGAAGCACGTTCGCGGCGATCGCCTCGAACCGGCTGGAGGGCCGGAAGCCTTCGTCGACCTCGTCGAGGTCGTAATCGACGTATGCCGCGACCGTCTCGTTCCAGTTCTCACGGAACGCCGGATGCCCGCGCCAGAAGGCCGCATACGCCGCACGACTCGGGAACACCCTCTTCAACCGCTCCCCCGCCGGCCCGAGCAGTGCAGCGGGAATGTCGCCGGCCGCCACCCCCGGTGGCGGTGTGAACGGCAAGGGAAGCCCCCCGTCGATCAGCACGAGCGCGGCCACCCGCTCGCCGTGTTGCTGCGCCAGGCGCACGCCGACGAAGCCGCCCATCGAATGCCCGACCACGACCGCGCGGTGCACGCCGAATGCATCGAGCACCCGCGCCAGGTCGTCGGCATGGTCGCGCATCGCCCAGGGCGGGGGAAGAGCGTTGCTGCGCCCGCGCCCGCGCAGGTCGGGAGCGATCACCCTGGTGCCGGGCAGGCGCTCTGCGATGAGCGGCCATTCGCGGTGCGAGGCGGTGATCCCGTGCACTGCGAGCACCGGCACGCCCGTGGCGTCGGGGTTCCACACGCCGACCGCGAGGTCGCCGTCGTCGACCGGAGCACGCGTGAAGCGGTACTCGGTCATCGCGCGCTCCATCCGCCGTCCATCGTGTAGGAGGACCCGGTCACCATGCCCGCGTCCGCGCCGGCCAGCCAGAGCGCGAGGGAGGCCACCTCCTCGGGCCGCACGAGCCGCTTGATCGCGCTCTCGGTGAGCATGATCTGCTCGACCACCTGGTCTTCGGCGATGCCGTGCACACGGGCCTGGTCGGCGATCTGCTTCTGCACGAGCGGCGTGTCGACGTACGCCGGGTTGATGCAGTTACTCGTCACACCATGCGGTCCGCCCTCCAGCGCCGTCACCTTCGACAGGCCCTCCAGACCGTGCTTGGCCGCCACGTAAGCGGACTTGTACGGCGAGGCGCGCAATCCGTGCATGCTGGAGAGGTTGATGATGCGTCCGAAGCCGCGTCGGTACATGCCGGGCAGCACCGCTCTGATCAGCAGGAAGGGCGCCTGCAGCATGAGCCGCAGGATCAGGTCGAAGGCCGCGGGATCGAAATCCTCGATCGGGCTGACGTGCTGGATGCCCGCGTTGTTGACCAGGATGTCGGTGTCGAGGACCAGGTCGGCGAGCGCGGATGTCTCGGAGAGGTCGATCTGCCAGGCCGATCCCCCGATCTCGTCGGCGATGGCGCGTGCCGCGTCGCCGTTCAGGTCGGCGACGGTGACTCGCGCGCCTGCTGCGGCGAAGGTGCGCGCGCACGCGGCCCCGATGCCGCTGGCGCCACCGGTGATGATGGCCGCACGCCCGGCGAGTTGCGTGTTGGATGTGCTCATACCGATCGCCTCTTTCGCATCTGCATCGATGAAGACCTCTCCAGAATAAGCAGCGAGCGGCTCGTCGCGGCCGACTTCGCCGAGCGATGCGACAGCTGGTCGCGCTACTGTCGAAGTGAGGCCTCACGAGGGAGTCAGGACCAATGCAAGACATCGATGTCGTCATCGTCGGCGGCAGCAGAACGCCGTTCGGCAAAGTCAGCGGCCAATTCGCCGCGCTCACCGCCGTTCAACTCGGAACAGCGGCCATCCGGGGAGCGCTGGCCCGCTCGGGCGTCGCGCCCGAACAGGTCGACGCCGTGCTGATGGGGCAGGTGCTGCAGGCGGGGGCTGGGCAGAACCCGGCGAGGCAGAGCGCGGTCGCAGCCGGAGTGCCGTGGTCGGTGAACTCCGTCACCATCAACAAGGTCTGCCTCTCGGGACTGCAGGCCGTGATCGACGCAGCACGGCTGATTCGACTGGGCGAGGCGCAGGTCGTGGTCGCGGGCGGTCAGGAGTCGATGACCCGGGCACCGCACCTACTGCCCGGTTCCCGCCTGGGCTGGCCGTACGGTGCCGTGACGGCGCTGGATCACGCCGCCTACGACGGGCTGACCGACGCCTTCGACGGGCTCTCGATGGGCGAATCGACCGAGCTCAGCATCAAGAAGCTCGGTCTCAAGCGCGCCGAGCAGGACCAGCTCGCCGCCGCATCGCATCAGCGGGCCGCTGCAGCGCGAGACTCCGGGCTGTTCGACGAGGAGATCGTGCCGGTTCAGGTGCCCCAACGCCGCGGCGACCCGATCGAGATCGGCACAGACGAGGGCGTGCGAGGCGACAGCACGGCCGAGACGCTCGGCCGGCTTCGCCCGGCGTTCACCGCCGATGGCTCGATCACAGCGGGCAACTCCTCACCGCTGAGCGACGGTGCCGCCGCCGTCATCGTCGCCGATCGGCAGTGGGCCGACAGCCGCGGGCTGGAGTACCTCGCCGTGGTCGGCGCATCCGGATCGGTCGCCGGGCCCGACAACTCGTTGCACTCCCAGCCGTCCAACGCCATCGAAGCGGCGCTGGCCCGCACCGATTGGGATGCCGCGTCGCTGGACGTCGTGGAGATCAACGAGGCGTTCGCGGCGGTCGCGCTGCAGTCGGCACGCGACCTCGGGATGCCGCTGGAGAAGGTGAACCCGCATGGCGGCGCGATTGCGCTGGGGCATCCCATCGGAGCCTCCGGCGCCCGCCTTGCGCTGCACGCCGCGCTGGAACTGCGGCGCCGGGGTTCCGGGCGGGCGGCCGTGGCACTCTGCGGCGGCGGCGGCCAAGGCGACGCGTTGCTGCTGTCGCGCTGAGTCCGGAGGTTCAGCCGAGCGTGATCGGCTTGACGATGTCGGCGTAGGCCAGCAGCAGGCTCATCGCGCCGAGCACGACGATGACGGCGAAGGTCACCGGCATCAGCCGAGCCATGTCGACCGGGCGCGGCTCCCTGCGGCCGAGCGCCTTGGCCCAGGCGCGCTTGATCCACTCCCATACGGCGCCCACGATGTGCCCGCCGTCCAGCGGCAGCAGCGGGATCATGTTGAACACGAACAGCGCGATGTTCAGCGAGGCGAGCAGGCTCAGCATGGTCTGCACCTTCGCGACGACCGGGTACTGCGCATCGCTGGCGACATCGCCTGCCACGCGTCCGACGCCGATGATGCCCACCGGTCCGTCTGCCTGCCGGGGACCTGACCCGAACGCGGCATTCCAGACGCCGACCATGCGCTGCGGCAGGTCGATCACGACGCCGGCCACCTGCGCCACGCTGTTGCCGAACGCGGGGATCACCGCCGTGACCGGCTGACGCACCGTTATCGCGCCGGAGATGATGCCGACGGTTCCGACGGTGCGCGTCTGCGTGAGGCCGTTCTTCACGACGGGCTTGCCGTTCTGATCGACGACGGCGCGCTCGGCCGCGACCGGCGTCACGGTCAGGGACCGTTTCACACCCTCGTTGTCGACGACGACCGACAGCGTTCTGCCGGCGGACCGCTGGAAGACGGCCGTCGCATCGTCCCAGGTGGGAGTGGGTCGGCCGTCGATGCTGACGAACAGGTCTCCCGGCCGGAAGCCGGCGAGCTTCGCGGGCGACGGCGGCGCGTCGCTGCTGCAGGTGGTCGCCGTCGCGCCGGACGGTACGCACGGCGAGACCGATCCCACATCCCGCGTCTGGATTCCGATGCCCATCAGGATGACCGCGAACAGCACGAAGGCGATCACCAGGTTCATGAACGGCCCCGCGAACATCACGATGATGCGCTTCCACGGCGCCAGCCGATAGAAGGTGCGACCGTCTTCACCCGGGGCGACGGTGTCTGCCGAGGCATCCCGGGCGTCCTGCACCATCGAGTTGTAGAAGCCGGTGCTGGCGTTGCGCGCTCGCTCGCCTTCGTGCTTGGGCGGGAACATGCCGATCATCGAGATGTAGCCGCCCAGCGGAAGCAGCTTGACACCGTATTCGGTCTCGCCACGACGCAGCGAGAAGACCGTCTTGCCGAACCCGATCATGTACTGGGTGACCTTGACGCCGAACAGCTTCGCAAAGCTCAGGTGGCCCAGCTCGTGCAGCGCGATCGAAAGTGCCAAGCCGACCAGGAAGATCAGGATGCCCAGAACGAACAGCAGCACGGTTTCCACGCATGCCACGCTACCCGGGCATCGCTGTAAGCTCGCCGGGGGTCGGCACAGACGTTGCTATGCGTCGCGCGGGCACCTGTCGAGAAACTCATAGAAACCGCGGATACGCTCGTGCCGCCCCGACACGAAGAGGATGCCCCCATGGGAACTGGCCGCGGTGAGACTGGCCCCAGCAAGAAGGATCGTCGCGAACAGGCTCGCGAACACGCACGACTGATGCGGGAGGAAGCGCAGAAGAAGGCGCGCCGTCGCAAGTGGTGGATCCAAGGATCGGTGGGCATCGCCGTCGTCGCCGTGCTCGCGATCGTCGCACTCGTGATCGTGAACGCCGCGAAGCCGGAAGGCCCCGGCCCGAAGAACATGGCCAGCGACGGCATCGTGCTCACCAGCACGACCAAGGCGCTGCGCACTCCGGCGTTGAGCGCTGGCGAGAAGTCCACGCCTACCGCCCAGTCCGACAAGGGAGATGTCGCGCACATCACCATCTACCTCGACTACCAGTGCCCGTACTGCCAGCAGTTCGAGAAGACGAACGGCACGCAGATCGGGCAATGGCTCGATCAGGGGCTCGCGACGCTCGAGATCCACCCGCTGTCGTTGCTCGACCGTTCCTCGCTCGGCAACCGTTACTCCTCCCGCGCCGCGAACGCGGCCGCGTGCGTCGCCAACTACAAGCCGGACTCGTACTACAAGGTCAATACGACGCTGTTCGCCGACCAGCCCGCCGAGAACACGAAGGGCATGTCGAACGAGAAGCTGCTGTCGATCCTGAAGGACGGCGGTGCCAGCTCATCGGCGATCACCTCGTGCGTGAACGACGAACAGTTCAAGGGCTGGGTGAACGCGTCGACCCAGCGCGCCTCCACCGAGCCGGTCCCCAACTCCAAGCCGGTCATCAAGGGCATCACGGGAACGCCGACCGTGCTGGTGGACGGTTCTCAGTACCAGGGACAACTCGACGATGCGAGCGCCTTCCAGAGCTTCGTGGCATCCGTCATGAACGCCGAGGTGAAGAACTCGACCGCGAGCCCGACGCCCACACCCACCCCCACGGCGACGAAGTAGCCGCCGCCCGACCGGCGGGTCAGCGTGTGGAGATGAGGGCGTCGGCCGTGCGACGCGCCCACGCCTCGGCATCGAGGAGCGACTGCAGGTCGAGCGGCGCCTCGCCATCGTGCGCGTCGACGACCGCCCGCACGATGTCGAGGATGTCGAGGTATCCGAGCCGGCCGCCGTGGAAGGCGATCACGGCCTGCTCGTTGGCGGCATTGAATACAGCGGGGTAGGTACCGCCGGCCGCACCAACCTGCTTGGCGAGTCGCACCGCCGGGAACGTGTCGTGGTCGAGCGGCTCGAACGTCCAGTTCTGCGCCGTCGTCCAGTCCAACGGGCGGCCGACTCCCGAGACCCGATTCGGCCAGTCCAGGCCAAGCGAGATCGGCAATCGCATGTCGGGCGGGGACGCCTGCGCGATGGTGGAGCCGTCGAAGAACTCCACCATCGAGTGCACGATCGACTGCGGATGAACGGTCACCTCGATGCGGTCGTACGGCACGTCGAACAGCAGATGCGCCTCGATGACCTCGAGCCCCTTGTTGACCAGGGTCGCCGAGTTCGTGGTGACCACCAGGCCCATGTCCCAAGTGGGGTGCGCGAGCGCCTCGCGGGGGGTCACCCGGTCCAGGCCCTCGCGCGATCTGCCTCGGAACGGACCTCCGGATGCCGTGATCACCAGGCGGCGCACCTCGCGAGGTGCTCCGGCCCGCAGCGCCTGCGCGATCGCGGAGTGTTCCGAGTCGACCGGAACGAGCTGACCCGGCGCCGCGATGGAGGTGACGAGTTCACCGCCGACGATCAGGGACTCCTTGTTGGCCAGCGCAAGCGTGCGGCCCGCGCGCAGGGCGGCAAGAGTGGGGCCGAGCCCGACCGAGCCGGTGATGCCGTTCAGCACGACGTCGGCTTCGACGTCACGCACCAGTTGCTCCGCCTCCGCTGCGCCGAGCGCCGTGTGCTCGACGTGGAACTCGGCGGCCTGCGCGGAAAGGCCCTCCGTGTCGTGTCCGGCGCCGAGCCCGACGACTTGGAAGCGATCCGGGTTGCCCCGGATCACATCCAGCGCCTGGGTGCCGATGGAACCGGTCGAGCCGAGAATCACTACGGTGCGCATCCGCCCATCGTAGGCGGGCGTCTCGTGCGGCGCGCACGGTTCGGCACGCGCGCGGAGGGTGCTAGCGCGTCGTGTTCAGGATGTCGATGACGAACACCAGGGTGTCGGTGCCCTTGATACCTGCCTGCGGGCTGCCCTTCGTGCCGTAGCCGTCTGCCGGAGGAATGACGACGACGACCTGGGAACCGACACTCTGCCCGACGACCGCGGTGGCGAAGCCCTTGACCACGCCGGTGGTCGAGAACGTTGCGACTGCTCGTCCCCAGCTCTGATCGAAGACGCTGCGGGTGCGCCAGTTGACGCCCTGATACTGCACGGTTACGGAATCGCCGGACTTCACCGTCTGACCGGTGCCCTTCTTCAGCACCTCGACCTGCGTCGTCTTGGGCGGGTTCGCCTTGGGGATGGTGACCGTCGGCTTGCCCGTCTTGTCGAGCACGACCGTCGGGAAGCCCGGCTTCGGGCTCTGCGGGGTGCCGTCCGCCTTGGTCGGCACCGCGTCGAGCAGGTCGACGACGAACACGATCGTGTCGGTCTTCTTCAGCCCGAGGCTGGTGGGATCGGCGCTGCCGAACGCCGTGCCCACGGGCGAGGTCGTCACAAGTCGGGAGCCTACGGGTGCGCACTCCACGGCATCCGTGAGACCCGGGATCATCGTCGCATCGCCGACCGTGACCGGGATCGGCGCGGATCCCGCATAGCCGTTGCTGGTCAGCTTCTTGCCCGTCGTTCCGCTGTATGCCACGAGTGCGACGTCGACGACGCGGTTCTTCGTGGCCGCCGTGCCCTTGCCGGTCTTCAGATAGCTGCGCTGCGTCGACTTCGCCTTCAGCGGCTTGGCGAAGGTGACCTTCGGCTCGGCCGAACCCGACCCGGTCACCTTGACCGACTGCGAAACGCTGCCGGAGGGAGCCGCGGAACAGCCCTTCGCGTTCGCCGAGTCCCCCGATCCGGACGGCGACCCGGAACATCCGGCGAGCAGGAGCGCGGCGGAAGCCACGAGGACGATCGGAAGTGTTTTGCGCACGGATGACTCTCTGCTTGGTCTGGGCTGGTGGATGCTCGCAGGTCGGGCAATGAACTCCTCAGTATGACGGGTGCGGCTTTGCCGAGCCTGAGTGCCGGCGCTCAGAGCCGCGGCGGGCACGCGTCTACGATGGAATCCATGCCCCGCGAATTCTCCGTTCCGCAGTCCCGTGCCGTCTCGACGCCTCTGCCGGGGCCGCGTTCGGTCGCCTTGCAGGAGCGCCGGCTGGCCAGCGTCTCGCGCGGTGCCGGCACGTTGGCGAACATCTACATGGATCACGCCTCCGGCGCCATCCTGGTCGACGTCGACGGCAACCGCCTGATCGATCTCGGCTGCGGAATCGGGGTCACCACAATCGGCCACGCGCATCCCGATGTCGCTGCGGCCGCCGCCGAACAGGCCGGCAAACTCACCCACACGCTGTTCACCGTGACGCCCTATGAGAACTATGTTCGCGTCGCGGAACGGCTCGCCGAGATCACACCCGGCGACTTCGAGAAGCACTCGATCCTGGTCAACTCCGGTGCCGAGGCCGTGGAGAACGCGGTGAAGATCGCCCGCAAACACACCGGACGACGCGCCATCGTGAGCCTCGACCACGCGTTCCACGGCCGCACGAATCTGACCATGGCGATGACGTACCGGCCGTGGCCCGAGCGCGCAGGCATGGGTCCCTTCCCGGGCGAGCTGTACAGCGTTCCCTCCAGCTATCCGTTCCGCGACGGGCTCACCGGCGGCGAGGCGGCGGCCCGCACGATCGACTACATCACCACCCACATCGGCGCCGAGGAGGTCGCGGCGTTCTTCGTCGAGCCGATCCAGGGCGACGGCGGCGTCGTGATCCCGGCCGACGGCTATCTCGAGGAGGTCGCCGCGTTCTGCGCGGCCAACGGCATCCTGTTCGTCGCCGACGAGATCCAGAGCGGCATCGGGCGAACGGGCAGTTGGTACGCGATCGAACGTTTCGGTGTCGTGCCCGACCTGATCACGACCGCGAAGGGCATCGCGGGCGGTTTCCCCCTGGCGGCGGTCACCGGCCGCGCCGAGGTGATGGATGCCGTTCAGCCGGGCGGGATCGGTGGCACCTTCGGGGGCAACCCGGTTTCGACGGCCGCCGCCCTGGCCACGCTCGACGTCATCGAGCGCGAGGGCCTGCTCGCGGAGGCTCAGCGGGTCGAAGCGGCCATCGCGGCGCGCATCGGCGATTGGGCGCAACGCTTCCCCGTGGTCGGCGAGGTGCGCGGCCGCGGTGCGATGTGGGGCGTGGAACTGGTGCGAGAGGGCACCGACCAGCCGAACCCGGAGGCGCTCACCGCGGTGCTGCGCCATGCGACGAGCAACGGCGTCATCGTGCTCGACGCGGGCAGCTGGGACAGCGTGCTGCGCATCATGCCGTCGCTGGTGATCAGCGACGCACTGATCGACGACGCAGCGAGCGTCATCGAGTTGGCGCTGGCCGCCCAATCCGCCTGAGCCGCCGCGCGCGGTCAGGCCACGAGCAGCAGCACGTCGCGAGCGTCGACGTCTGTCTCGGCGCGGCGCTCGAGAAGCAGGTCATCGCGCCGGGCGCTGAGGTCGAGCACGGGTGCAGCGGTCAGCGAGAGCTCCCGGGCCGTCTCGCGCAGCAGATCGTGCACGCTGAGTCCGAGCACCGCGCAGACGGTCGCAAGTATCTCGCTGGACGCCTCTTTGCGACCACGCTCGATCTCGGACAGGTAGGGCACCGAGACACTCGAGGCCTGCGACAACTGCCTCAACGTCATTCCTCGCCGTAGCCGGGCCCTGCGCAGGGCCGACCCGTATGCGTGTCGCAGCAGCATCGCGATCCTCCCGTCCGGCGACCGTGCCGTGCGCACCCGCCCGTGCATCCAGGCTAGCCCCGCATGCCCCGGCATCGGCGGGCACTGCGCGTGATTCTGCCCTCAGCAGAATGCTCCAGCCGAACGCTCCGTCGGACGGCCCCAGCAGTATCCCCCAGTAGCGCGCCTCGGCAGCATCCTCGATCGAAGCAGTCCCAGCGCCCTCCGGGCTGCACCCGGTAGGGTCCAGTCATGCTCCGACCGGCTGATCTCATCCGGCGCATCCTGGTGCCGACGATGGCATTGGCGATGAGCGCATGCATCATCGCCTCGGCCGGAGACGCGGGTGCCGTTCGAATCGCCCAGGCCGGTGCGCCGCACATGACCGCACGGCAGGCCGCCGCGTTCGAGGCAGGCGATTTCGACCCCGGCGAGATCATCAGCGACGAGAACTTCTACGACTCCTCCTCGATGACCGCCGCCGACGTGCAGGGCTTTCTGCACAGCCAGAGATGTGTGCCGGCCGACGACTCCCCGTGCCTGGCCGACTACCGGGTCGACGCCGCCGCCCAGCCGACGCAGTTCGCGCACTGCGCGCGCTACCCGGGGGGTCGCGACCTGCCGGCGAGCACGATCATCGTCGGCATCGCGCACGCGTGCGGGATCAGCCCGAAGGTGCTGCTCGTGCTGTTGCAGAAGGAGCAGTCGCTGATCACGCATCCGAGCGCATACGGTTACCAGCGCGCGACGGGCTACGGTTGTCCGGATACCGCCGACTGCGACGCCCACTACTTCGGCTTCGTCAATCAGCTGTACAACGCGGCCTGGCAGTTCCGCGAATACGGCGCCTCCCCCGGCTGGAGGTATCACGTCGGCGAGGTGCGGGTGCAGTACAGTCCGGACCGATCATGCGGTTCGTCGGTGGTGAGCATCCGCAACCAGGCCACCGCGAACCTGTACAACTACACCCCGTATCAGCCGGATGCCGCGACCGTGCGGCATCCGGACGGCCCGGCATCCCGCTGCTCGACGTTCGGCAACCTCAACTTCTCCCTCATCTACCAGAAGTGGTTCGGGTCGCCGACGACAGACCGCCTGCCCGCCTGGTGGGGCGAGTGCCTGCGCTATCCGGCGGGCGGGGACTGCAGTTCCGCAGACCCCGCCGCTCCGTGACGCCCGCGCGATCCGATCGCATCCATGCTCCCATCGGCATGCGAACGCGATTATCGTGGAGCCGATGGCAAGTCAGCACGGCCCACGCCCCTCCGACGGCGCGTCACGACCCGCAGGGGATGACGCGAGCGACCAGGAAGACGTCGCCGAAACGCGCAGCCCGGGCTTTCTCTACGCATTCGGACGCGGAGTCGTCGCGCCGCTCGCCCGGAGCCTGTACCGCCCGCGGGTACTCGGCAAGAAGAACGTGCCGAAGACCGGCCCGGTGATCCTCGCCAGCAACCACCTCTCTTTCATCGACAGCATCGTGATTCCGGTGGTCGCGCCGCGACGCGTTCAATTCCTGGCCAAATCGGTCTACTTCGAGGGCAAGGGCGTCGGCGGCTGGGCCCAGCGCTCGTTCTTCACCGCGATCGGCGCGGTCGGCGTGCGCCGCGGCGCCGGGCAGGCCGCTCAAGACGCGCTCGAGCAGTCCAAGCGCATCCTCGAAGAGGGCAACGCGTTCGCGCTCTACCCGGAGGGCACCCGTTCGCTGGACGGACGCCTCTACAAGGGCCGAACCGGTGTCGCCTGGCTCGCGCTGACCACCGGCGCCCCGGTGGTACCCGTCGGCCTGATCGGCACCGACCAACTGCAGCCGGTGGGTGCGAAGATCCCGCGATTCCGCAAGGTGATCGTGAAGTTCGGTGAGCCGATCGACGTGGCCGCCCACGGCGGCGCGAACTCGGGCCGGGCCAGGCGACAGGCGACCGACGAGATCATGGCGGCGATCCAGAAGCTGACCGGCCAGGAGGAAGCGGGCGTGTACAACGAGGTGCCCCCCTCCGGCGCTGTCGAACGCATCAAACGCGCGCTCCCGCACGAACGCGTGTGACCCGGGGCGCGACGCCGGCGCTGCTCGGCGCAGCCGGCGGATCCGCTCGGCGTAGGCGGCGGTGATGCTCGGCGTAGGCGGCGGTGATGCTCGGGGCTACGCGGTGGGCGAGACGACGAGGGTCTCAGCCTCATGCTCGACCGGGAAGTTCACGGAAGCGGCGATGAAGCACTTCTGACCGGCTTCGCGATGCAGTGCTTGCGCGAGCTCGCGTTGGGCCGGGTCGGCGATCGTGACCTGCGGGCGCAAGGTGACGCTCTGAAAGCTCCCCCCGCCGTCCGGCGTGGTGCGCATCGTGCCCGTGGCGGCATCCCGGTATGCGGTCACCCGGATGCCGTGGCTCGACGCGACGTGCAGGTAGCTGAGCATGTGGCACTGCGCCAGCGCGGCGACCAGCAGTTCCTCGGGGTTCCATCGGTCCGCGTCGCCATGGAACGTGCGGTCGGCCGAACCGACGAGGTCGGGCTTGGCGCCGGCGGCCTTGCCCGCGGCGCGCACCACGTTGTCCCGACCGTAGTCCCGGTAGCCACTGGTGCCGGTGCCGCGATTGCCCGTCCACTCCACGTCGACGGCGTAATGGTGGTCCAGATTCATCTGCTGCTCCTCATCGTCACGTGCGGCCCGACACATGGTTCGCGGACCGATTGTCCCAGTAGCGCCAGGTGGCCGCTCGATACACTTGGCTCATCATGACGGACACCCTGGACACCCCAGCATCGACCATCCCTGTCTACACCGTCGAGCAGAGCCGCCGCGTCGCCACGGAGATCCCGGGCCCGCGTTCGCGTGAACTGCACGAACGACGTCTGAACGTCGTGCCGGTCGGTGTCTCCTCCGCTCTTCCGGTCTACATCGCGCGCGCCAACGGGGCGATCCTCGTCGACGTGGACGGCAACCGATTCATCGACCTCGGCGCGGGCATCGGAGTCACCACGGTCGGCCACACCGAGGCCGCCGTCGTCGAGGCGGCCGCTGCGCAGCTGCAGGATGTGATCCACACGCTGTTCACGATCACGCCGTACGAGGAGTACGTGCGTGTGGCGGAGTTGCTCGCCGAGCACACGCCGGGTTCGCATGCCAAGAAGACGGTGCTGGTGAACTCCGGTGCGGAGGCCGTGGAGAACGGCGTCAAGATCGCCCGCAGGCACACCGGTCGCCGTGCGATCGCCGTGCTCGACCACGCGTACCACGGTCGCACCAATCTGACGATGTCGATGAACTACAAGGCGGCACCGTATGCCACCGGCTTCGGGCCATTGGCGGGCGATGTGTACCACGTGCCGGGCTCCTATCCGTATCGCGACGGTCTGAGCGGCGCCGACGCCGCAGCGCGCACCATCGCCGAGCTGGAGAAGACCGTGGGCGCTCCCGACCTGGCGTGCCTCGTCGTCGAGCCCATCCAGGGCGAGGGCGGCTTCATGGTGCCCGCCGACGGCTTCCTGCCCATGCTGCAGGAGTGGTGCACCGCGAACGGCGTGGTCTTCATCGCCGACGAGATCCAGAGCGGCATGGCCCGTACCGGCGCCTATTTCGCCAGCGAGCACTTCGGGCTGGTGCCCGACCTGGTGCTCAGCGCCAAGGGCATCGCCGGCGGTCTCCCACTGGCCGCAGTGACCGGCCGCGCCGAGATCATGGATGCCGCCCAGCCGGGCGGTCTCGGCGGAACCTTCGGCGGCAACCCGGTTTCGGCCGCCGCGGCGATCGCCGTGTTCGAGGAGATCCAGGCGCATGGACTGCTCGCTCAGGCACGACGCATCGAATCGGTCCTCAAGCCGGCGCTGCTCGCATTGCAGCAGAGGTACGACGTGATCGGCGACGTGCGCGGCATCGGCGCGATGCTCGCCATCGAACTCGTTCAACCCGGCACGGGCGACACGACGAAGCTGCCGAACCCGGACGCCGTCACCGCCGTCATCGCACATGCCGCCCGCAACGGAGTGCTGTTACTGAGCGCGGGAACCTGGGGCAACGTGTTGCGCTTCCTGCCCAGCCTCGCCGTCTCCGATGCGCTGATCGCCGAGGCGATCGGCGTGATCGACGAAGCGTTCTCGGCACTGTGAACGAGACCTTCGCGTTGCGCGACGCCGTCGAACTCGCCGTCGTCGAGCGCGGCGGCTTCATTGAGTCGAGGCACGCCGGCTCGGCCGTCGTGCTGGCCCCGGACGGATCGGTGCTTCGAGCGCTGGGCGCGCCGGATGCCCCGGTTCTGCCGCGCTCGAGCCTGAAGCCGTTGCAGGCAGTGGCCATGATCGCTGCCGGCGCGGGCCTGCAGGGCGCCGAGGCGGTGATCGCCGCGGCCAGCCATGCCGGCACGCCCGCGCACATCGCCCTCGTCCGCGGTCTGCTGGCCCGCGCCGACCTGCCCGTCAGCGCGCTGCAATGCGTCGCGGACTGGCCGCTGGATCAGACCGCGCGGGACGAACTCGTACGCGAAGGCGCCACGAAGCAGCCGCTGTACATGAACTGCTCCGGAAAGCACGCCGCGATGCTGCTGACCTGCGTTCGCAACGGCTGGTCCACCTCCGACTATCTCGACCCCTCGCACCCGCTGCAGACGCACATCAAAGACGTCGTGCAGCGGCTCACCGGCGAGAACGCCCAGACGACCGCGGTCGACGGTTGCGGGGCTCCGATCCACGCCGTGACCCTCACCGGCCTCGCCCGCGGCATGCAGCGCATCGCCACCTCCTCGCAGTCGTCGCCGTTCGCGCTCTACCGGGGCGCCGCGGCCCTGTTCGCGGCGGTGCTGGCCGACGGCTGGGCGATCGACGGCCCCGGCAGGGCGAACACGGTCGTGATCGACCGGCTCGGCACCTTCGCGAAAGGCGGCGCCGAGGGCGTCATGGTGATGTCGGCGCCGAACGGCACCACGCTCGCGCTCAAGGTGCTCGACGGTTCGGCTCGCGCCGCCACGGTCGTCGCCCTGACCCTGCTGGTTCAGACCGGCGCACTGAAGGCGACCGACGTCGCCGCCGTGCTGCCGCAGTTGCACCTCGAGGTACTGGGCGGGGGCCGGCCGGTCGGCACGATCCGGCCGACGTTGTGATCGCTCCGGCCTGGACCACGACCTTCGGCACCCGCCGCGGGTAGCACGGCGACGATCGAGGAAGCGGAGATCACGATGACGATGTGGATGCGACGATGAGGACGCCCTGGCGCGACACGGCGATCACCGAGTTGCTCGGGATCGACCTGCCCGTGGTGCTGGGACCGTTCGGCGGCGCATCCTCGGTCGACCTGGTGGCCGCGGTATCCGAGAACGGAGGGCTCGGATCCTACGGACTCTACGGACTCGATGCCGATCGCATCCGAGCGGTGGCCGCCGAGCTCCGCACGGCCACGAACCGACCGTTCGCGCTCAATCTGTGGCTGCCGCACGGTGAGGAACCGCACCCGGACGCCGACGAGTATGCCCGGTATCTGCCGGCGCTCGCGCCCTACTTCAACGAACTCGGGTTACCCCTGCCGCAACGTCCGAACCGGTACCTGGTGCCGTTCGACGAGCAGATCGATGCGGCCATCGAGGCCGCGCCGGCCGCGCTGAGCTTCGTCTTCGGCGTGCCGGAGCAAGCCCTGATGGAACGCTGCAGCGACGCCGGCATCGCGGTCATCGGCACAGCCACCACGGTCGAAGAGGCCCGGGCACTGGATGCCGGCGGCGTCGACGCGATCGTGGCCACCGGGTTGGAGGCGGCGGGGCATCGGGTGTCGTTCCTGCGGCCGGCGGAAGAATCGCTGATCGGCACGATCGCACTCGTTCCGCGCGTGGTGGACGCCGTGCGCGTTCCGGTGATCGCCGCGGGCGGCATCGCCGACGGCAGAGGCGTCGCGGCGGCCCTCGCGCTCGGCGCATCGGCCGTGCAGATCGGAACGGCCTTCCTCGCATGCGATGAATCGGCCGCGAACCCGCCGCACCGCGCGCGACTGTGGAGCCCCGAGGCCGAGGACACGGTGCTCACCACGGTGTTCAGCGGCAGGTCCGCCCGCGGCATCCCCAACCGGATGTCCCGGGAGCTCGGTGCGATCGCCGACGAACTCGCGCCGTTCCCCGTGCAGAACTGGCTCACCGGACACCTCAAGCGGGCCGCAGCCGCAGCCGGCGATCCGGACTTCACCTCGTTGTGGGCCGGGCAGGCGGCTCCGCTGATCCGTCACCGCTCGGCGCCCGAGCTGATCGCCGCGCTGCAGCGCGAGGTCGACGACATCCTCGGCTGACCGGCGCGGGTTCTCGCCCCGGCGGCTCCGGATCGGGTTGACGTCGATCAGGCTCCCGGATCGCCGCATCGGGATACGCTGATGAGGCGACCATAAGTCGCGCCGTAACGCCCAGCTCACCGCACCCCGGAGAGCAATGCATTCAAAGGAGAGTCATGCGGGTCGCCATTCCACGCGAAGTCAAGAACAATGAATTCCGCGTAGCCATCACCCCGGCCGGAGTACACGACCTGGTCGCCCACGGCCACGAGGTGCTCATCGAGACGGGAGCAGGTGAGGGGTCGTCGATCACCGACGACGCCTACCGGTCGGCCGGCGCGACGATCACACCGGATGCCGAGTCGACCTGGCCCGCCGGGGACCTGCTGCTGAAGGTCAAGGAGCCGACCGCGCAGGAATACCGCTTCTTCCGGCCCGATCTCGTGCTGTTCACCTACCTGCATCTCGCCGCTGAGCCGGAACTGACCAGGGCGCTGTTGGACGCGCGGATGACCGCCATCGCTTACGAGACGGTGCAATTGCCGAGCCGGGCACTGCCGCTGCTCGCGCCGATGAGCGAGGTCGCAGGTCGGCTCGCGCCGATCGTCGGCGCGAACACGATGCTGAAGCCCGCGGGCGGCCCCGGATTGCTGATTCCCGGTGTACCGGGAACCCACCCCGCCCGCGTCGTCGTGCTCGGCGGAGGGGTCGCGGGAACCAACGCGATCGGCGTCGCGGTGGGTCTCGGCGCGGAGGTCACGGTGCTCGACACCAACATCAACCGGCTGCGCGAACTCGACGCCCTCTACGCCGGCCGAATCAACACGATCGCCTCGAACGGGTTCGAGATCGAGAAAGCGGCGCTGGAAGCGGACCTCGTGATCGGTTCGGTGCTGGTGCCGGGCGCGAAGGCCCCGAAGCTGGTCAGCAACGACCTGGTCTCTCGGATGAAGCCGGGCAGTGTGCTGGTCGACATCGCGGTGGATCAGGGCGGCTGTTTCGCCGACTCGCACCCGACGACACATGCCGATCCGACCTTCACGGTGCACTCATCCCTGTTCTACTGCGTCGCGAACATGCCGGGCGCCGTTCCGCACACCTCGACGTACGCACTGACGAACGCGACGATGCCGTACGTTCGAGCCCTTGCGAACCTTGGATGGCGGGCCGCCCTCGGAGCGGACGAGGCGCTCGCACGCGGCCTCAATACGTACGACGGCGTCGTGGTGAATGAGGCCGTCGCTACCGCGCATGGGCTGCCGGTGCATTCACCGCGGGAGGTGCTCGCGGACCGCGCCGCTGCCGTGTGAGCGCCGGGAGCCGCGGGAGAAGTGCGCGCGGCCGCGTCATCATGACACGCCCCGCTCGACCGGAGCCGGCAGCATCGCACGTTCGACCGGCCCGCCCGGCCCGCAACGCCACACCCGGCCCGCGGTCCGGCTCAATGGCGGCGGCAGCACCCGGGTACGGAGGATGCCGCGCAGATCGGCGACCGAGCATCCGTCGAAGACGATCTGCGCGTGACCCCGAAGCCGGGCCAGCGTTGTCCACTGCGACTGCCAGCCGTCCGGATCGGCGACCAGCACGACGGCCGGCGCGGACGCCGCGGAGGTTCGTTCGCCGCCCGTGACGGCCAGTGCGTTCTCGAGGTCGATACTCTGCGTACCTGCGCCGGCGACCTCCATCACCACGGTCCGGCGACCCAGGGCGTGCCGAAGCCCGGCCGCTGCCCGGCCGGCAGCACGACTGACCAGAACGGTCGTGCTCCCGGCCGGGAACAGCACGGACGCTGCTTCGGCGCCGGCGCCGGCGTCGGGCGTCTGCGCCTCGCCGCCCGCCGAGCCCGCCCGGCTCGGCGTTGCCGGATGCGCGAGTTGGATGCGGTGCCCGCGCCAGACGCCGAACCCGGCGCGGGCACGTTCTTGGAAGAGCTCGGCCGGCGCGCCGGCAAGCAGATGCTCCTGCCTGCTGGTCTGACCCAACACGATGGTGGTGCTCATCAGCCCGAGCAGCGGACGCAGGGCGGCGGTCATCCGCGATGCCGTGCATGCCACGGACAGGCCGGCGTGCGGGCCGTCGCGCAGCACACTGAGCACCCGGTCGGCGAATGCATCTCGATACTCCGCCTCGAACCGTTCGAGCAGGATGTCAAGATCGTCGATCAGCACCACGGTCGGTGCGGCATCGGGGCCGACGGCGCCGATACGGGCGCACGCCGACTCGATCGCGTCCCAGACCCGCTCCGCATCCCCGCGGGCCTCGATCGTCGCACCGTCCCAGTTCTCGGCGATGAGCCGAATCAAGCCTGACTTGCCGGTGCCGCGCATTCCGAGGGCCAGCAGGTGCTCCTCGGCGGGACGATAGAACACAGTGTGGCGGCGCTGCTCATCCGGCCGGTCGCAGAGGCCAATGGCGACGGCGCCGTCAGCGGCCTGCAAAGCCGAAGCCGGGATGCGAGCGGGCAGCGGATCCAGCCAGGGCCGCGTCGCCCGTGCCCCGTCTTCGTCCGCTCCGGCGGCGACAGCCTCGATGTCCGCCGGGCTCGTGACCGCCACCTGGATCACGTTCGTCTCGCCGTCCCGGACCACGACGCAGCGGCCGGGCGTGCCCGGTGACAGCGCGGCCGCCGCGTCCGTGCCGAGCACGGCGACGCTGTCTGCGGCACTGGTCACGCGCAGCGACAGCCGCAGGGCGCAATTGGCCAGCAGCGCGTCGCGCACCACTCCGGTGACGCGTTGAGTGCACAACACGAGGTGGATGCCGAGCGCGCGACCGCGTGCGGCGATGTCCACGAACACCGTGTTCAATTCGGGGAATGCGTCGAGCATCGCGGCGAATTCGTCGACGACGATGACAAGTCGCCCGAGCGAGCCGTCCGCGTGTTCGATGTCGCGAGCGCCCGTGTCGGCCAGCACGCGTTCCCGATGGCGCAGTTCGGCCTGCAGGCTCTGCAGCGCGCGCAGTGCCTCGCCGTGAGCCAGGTCGGTGATCACCCCCACGGTGTGCGGCAGCCGCAGGAGAGGGGCGAAGGCCGTGCCGCCCTTGAAATCGACGAGCAGAAACGCCGCCTCGGCCGGTGTGCGCTTCGAGGCGATCGCCGCTACCCAGGTCACGAGTAGTTCGCTCTTGCCGCTTCCGGTCGTGCCGGCGACCACCGCGTGCGGACCCGAGTTCGCCAGGTCGAGCTCGAACGCACCGGACGTCTGCCTGCCGATCGCGCAGCGCAGCGCCGGGCCGTCAGGTTGCTGCAAGTCGGCGTAGGCGAGCGCCTCGGGCAGCGCAAGGGTGTGCAGGCCGGCGGCGCGTGCCCGGTCGGTCAGTTCGGCCGCGAACGCGACTGCTGCCGGTTGCGGCACGAGTTCTGGCACGATCGGGCCGCGCGGCACGTCCGACGTCGCCACGACGACCCGCGCGGATGCCGGCCCGTCGACACGCACCACGATTCGACATTCCGGAGGGAGTTGCTCAGGGGTTCTCGCCACGGCGATCAGGGCTCGGCGCGCGCTCCCTCGCCGCGCGGGATCCCGGGCATCGCCGACCACATCCTCGCGAAGTTCGAGCTCGTGCTCCCCATCGCCGCCGGCGTGCGGCAACGCGGCCGCCCAGCCCCAGGCATCCGATTCGACGCTCAGCCGAAGCCGATCGGGTCCGAATGCGTCGGCGAGCTGGATCGCGTAGCCGCGGGCCACGGCCCTGGCCAGAACGGGCGGCCCGGTGACGCCGATGCCGTGCACCGCGTCCGCCTCGACCGGGGCGTCGGAGAGCGTCGACGCGGTGGCGCGCAGACCGGATTCATCGTCTGAGCCGGCGCCCGAGACCCGCACGGAGCTGGGCACCTCGCCGTGCCCCAGCGAGACGACCGCGAAGCGCTGGGCATCTGCTCGCCATCTGCGCGCATGCTCGCCGTGCAACCCGACGGCCGAGCCCGGCGCCTTCTCGAATCGCGCGGCTCGCTCTGCCTCGTGATGTTCGAGTAGCTGCCCACGCGCGGTCTGCAGCTCCCGGTCGTAGCGCGCCTGTTCCTCACGTCGGCGGCGGCGGGCGTGCCTGCGGCCGTCAAGCATTCCGGCGATCGCGACGACGGGGCTCAGCAGCGCGAAGACCAACGCGAACGACGACTGTGTGAGCGCCCAGAGCACCCCGCTGGCCAAAAGCGGTGCCACGCTGGCCACGAGCGGGAACGGTGCCGGGCGCTGTTCGTCACGCGGTCGGGGAGCGGCGATGGGATCATCGAGGTCGAAGGACGGGGGCGGCATGCCTCAATGACAGCATTCCGCGCCGACCGGCGGGCGCCGCGGCGGGCGAAACCGGCACTACTGCCGGGCAAGCCGGCTGTGGAGGACGAGACGTGGTTCAGTCCACGTCGATGTACTGGTCGCCCATTTCGACTCTGGCGCCGCGCGGAACCCGGTAGCGACGGCCCGGTTCGCACCGGCGAACGGCACCGGAGGCATCGACGATGCAGGTTCCGTTCGCCGAATATCGGTCACCGATCCACAACTCGCCCCCTTGGATGCCGTATTCGAGATGGGTCTTGGAGACCGAACGACCGGTGTCGGCGACCGAGACCAGCTGATCGAAACGTTCGCCGGGTTGTGCGATCGGCCTTCGACCGATCAGACCCGTTCCCGAAACGACGATGCGCTCCCCCGTGCTCATCCGGAGCGTGAAGGCGACCGCGACGCCCTCGGCAGGAACCGGTGCGGCAGGTACAGGATCGGCTGGAACCGGTACCGCAGGAACCGGCTCCGCAGGAACCGGCTCCGCAGGAACCGGCTCCGCAGGAACCGGAGCTGCCACTGCGCGATCGCGTTGCGGGCCGGCGACGGCCGGGCCCGGCAGCGGATCGATAACGGTCGTATCCGAAGGCCGAGGATCCTGCACCAGCGGCCGTGTCTTGGGCTTCGCCGTCACGGAACTGCCGCATTCGCCGCAGAACAGGGCTTCCTGCGGCAGCTCGGCGCCGCACACCGGGCAGGTCATCGCGGCCCCTTCCGCTCACTCTCGCGCCCACCGGTCTTGCGATCCGACAGCGATCGAAGCGACACCGCGGCTCTGAAGCGCTGCCAGCGGGTCTTTCCACTGCCCAGGCCGTTGCGCAACTCGTCGACCGCCCGCCAGACCTGATCGGCGTCCGCCGGCGACGGTGCCGCAGGGCCGAACACGGCCCGATCGGCGACCGCGGCCAGTACGCGCGGCCGCATCCCGCCGACGCTGCTCGCGACTTCGCTGCGGGTGGCCGACGGCGGCGGCAGATACCCGTGGTCCAGGGCCGCGTCGGCGAACTCGCGCCAGCCGCCGGTGATGCGCTCCGTCGCCGTCGTAGCGGAACGACGCCGGGCACGACGACGCCATTTCGCCGCGATGACCGTGAGGAAGGGAGCGGCGACGATCGCCGCGCCCAGCAGCATCCAGCCCAGCACCTGCGCGGCGATGAGAAGCACGGTCAGCCACATCGCCAGGTCGTGCTTGCTGTCGTCGGAGATGTGCGGAGCCGGCGGCTGATTCTGATCCTGATCGGGCACCGCAGGCGGCGGCGGAACGACCGATTGCGGCCGCGCCACCTGTTTCGGCACGTCCGGTTTCTTCTGCGGCACCGGCCGCACGGGGGGGTTCGGATCCACCGTCACCCATCCATCGGCCCTGGTCTGCACCTCGATCCAGGCCGAGACGTCGGCGCCGGTGAAGGCGACCGCACCGGCGGTCGACTGCCCGGCGGGCACCGCGAATCCGAGCACCACCCGCGCGGGAAAGCCCAGTTGACGCGCCATCAGCGCCGCGGTGACCGCGTACTGCTCCTGGTCGCCGATCATCGGCACGGACGTGAGCAGTTCGGTGATGCGGTCGGCGCCGTGCCCGGAGCGGGACTTCGGCTCATCGGTGCCGAGGCCGTGGCTGATGTAGCCGTCGGCGACGAGACCATGCAGCGCGGCTGCGAGCGCGTCCCCCCCGGTCACGTCGGATGACCCGGTCGAGGTGTAGCGCTCGATGGCGTCCTTCACCCCGTCGGGCATGACTCCGACCGCGGGCAGTCGCGCGCTGCCGGGCCGGGCACCTTTCAGGGCAGCGATCGGCACCTCTGGCCGGGCGACGGCATCCAGTCGGTAGCTGTCGCCGGAGGCCAGTCCGCCCAGCACCGCGCCGGTGCCCGTCACCCGGTTGTAGAAGAAGCGATCGTTCAATGCGGCGCCGCTGTTGCCGGAGAACTGCAACCGGCCCAGCATGCCGGCACCCGGCACCCACACGCCGGAGTAGTCGTCCACGGTGATCTGCAGCCCGACACGGCGGCCGGCGGAGCCGCTTAGATCGATAGGGGCCGGGGTGCGGGCGAACGATCCCGAGCCGTGCGGGCTGACCGCGTAGACGACGCCGTCGTAGTCGTCGAGCGTGGCGATGCGCACCCGGCGCTCGTCGCCTAGGCCGCGCACCGTGATCATCGGTTCGGATGCCTTCGGCTGCTGCAGGTAGGAGCGGAATGCGGACAGCGGGCTGGGATAGTCTCGCGGGTCGAACGGCGGCTGGATCGCCGTTCGCGCCACCTGGCGTGGCACCGACGCGGGAACGGCGACCGCTGCCGCACCGCCGATCGCCCCCGCCGACAGCAGCACGGCCTGCGCGAGTAGGCCGGCGCGCACCGCACGTCCCGGCGCGGCCCGCACGATCGCGACCGGTTCGCCTGCCAACTCGCTCAACACGGCCGCCGTGCGCCCGGCACGCACGAGCATCAGCCAGCCCACCACGAGTACGACCAGCGCGAGCGTGAGTGGCACCGCGGCATCCACGGTGTTGGGCCCGAGCACGATGGCAGCGACGAACAGCAGCATCGGCGGCAGCGCGGCGAACTCTCGTCGGTGCGCACGCACGGCGATCGTCGTCGCGATCAGCGCCGTGGCCAGCACGAGGAGGTAGGCCGGAACGAGCAGCGCCTCGTACGAGCCGACCGGTACCGATACCGTGAGAAGCCGTTTCCAGCCCAGCGCGACGGAAGCGACCAGGTCGAGCTCGCCGCGCCCGGACGGGAGCACGGTCGCGATGGCTTCGCCGGGGACCGCAAGAGGCACCCCGAAGGCGAGGAACACCCCGCACCCGACGAGCGAGACGACGGCCGTCGACCAGCGCAAAGCGGCGGCGATGGCCGCGACGCCGACGCCGAGCACGATCGCGACGACGGCCATCAGGAGGAACGGTCCGGAGCGGTAGATCGGCCAGAACGCCGCGGCGCCCACCGCGGTGCCCAGCAGACCGAAGGCGATGCCCAGCGGGTATCGAGCACGGGAGCGCTGCGACGCGGGCCGGCGCACGTCGAGGCGAGGCTCGGGGGCGCTCACGTCGCCCTCGATCGCGCCAGCGTCTTCTGCAGGTCGTCGAGGTACCCGACGGTGAGCACGCTGAGCTCCCCGACCCGCCGAAGGCCCGGCGAGGCGCCCGGGTCGCACACGATCGCGACGACCTCGACTCCGGGCGGGAACTGGGTCGACGCGTGGCGCAGCCGCGCCGCGCCCACGACGGAACCGCAGACCAGGAAGGCGATCGACACTCCGGATGCCTCGTCGGCCGACACGCGCGCCAGGTCGGCGATCCGCAACGCCGACTCGGATCGTTCGATACGGCTGAGATCGTCCAGCAATCTGGCCGGCGTGAGCGTGCTCAGGTGCCGAACCGCGAATACCTGCTGCTTGGCGAAATCCGGGGTCTTCTCGCTGACGGTGACCGAAACGGTGCGCCCGTCGTGGATCGCGCGCACCCCGAGCGAGCCGGTGACGCTGACTGCGAGCTCGAACTCCTCGTCGTCGGCGAAATCGGCTGATGACAGCGAAAGCGCTGCGAGCAGGTGGCTGCGCCGGGTCTCCTCGAACTGCCTCACCATGAAGCTGCCGGTCTTCGCCGAGCTCTTCCAATGGATGATGCGCTGCTCGTCGCCGGGAACGTATTCGCGCAGCGCGTGGAACGACACATCGCTCGCCGTCAGGTCACGGGTCGGGTTGCCCTCGAGGTCACGCACGAAGCCGGTGCTCATGCTCGGGATCGCGACGGTGCGCGGATGCACGAAGAGCTCGGCGACGTCGGTCCATTCCACGCCGCGCCGCACCAGGCCGGCAGGGTCCGCCCGCACCATCCTGGCCGGTCCGACCGCGATGACCCCGCGACGGCTCGTCGGGATGATGAAGACGTCGTCGTGCCGGGCGCCGGGCGCGAGGGCCGGTGTCGCGAACGCGGCGAAGCCGGCGCCGACCGGAACCTCGACACGAGCGGCCCCCAGCCGGCGACGCAGCGGATTCTCCACCACGAGGGCGGCGAGCGCCTTCTGCCCGACGATCACGCGGTTCGAGGTCAACGCGACGCGCACCCGTTGACCGCTGCCGCCGAGCAGGTAGAGCCCGGCCAGCAGAGTCAAGGCCACGCCCGCCCAGCCGATCACGATCGCCTCCGTCCAGCCCAGCAGGTACCCGGCGGGCAAGGCGGCGGCCACCACGACGATCACGCACCACCCGAGCCCGGTCACCACCGCGCTGACCGAACGCCACGCCGAACCGGCCGCCGAGCGAATGGCGCGTACCACTCGCACGAAGGTGACGATCGCATCGGCGAGCGCGCCGTCGCGTTCGCCCACGATGCGCGTTCTGGCATTGGTCAGTTCGCTGGGGGCGCGCGTGAGGTTGGTCGTCACACGAGCGCTCCGTCTGCCGGGGGCGCGGTCTCGAGCACGATCTGGGCGACGACACTGGGAGCGGTCACGCCGTCGAACTCGGCTTCGGCGTCGAGCACCAGCCGATGGGCGAGCACGGGCTCGGCGAGTGCCTTCACATCGTCCGGCGTGACGTAGTTCCGGCCGGAGGCGGCGGCCAGGGTCTTGGCCGTACGGATCAGCGCCAGTCCCCCGCGCACACTCACACCGAGGCGCACCTCGGTCGCGGCCCGGGTGGCATCCACGAGACGGGAGACGTAATCGTAGATCGTGGGATCCACATGCACGTTGCGGGCCAGTGCGGCGAGCTTCACGATCGTCTGGGCCGGCACCACGTCTGCCAGCACCGTGTCGTGCGCGCGGTGGTCGGATCCCTCGAGGATGCGGATCATCGCGGCGTGATCCGGGTAACCGATCGATGCCTTCATGATGAACCGATCGAGCTGGGCCTCCGGTAACCGGTAGGTTCCGGCCTGCTCGATCGGGTTCTGCGTCGCGATCACCATGAACGGGGGCGTCAAGCGGTGGGTGACGCCGTCGACGGTGATCTGCGTCTCCTCCATCACCTCCAACAGCGCTGACTGCGTCTTCGGGCTCGCCCGATTGATCTCGTCGGCCAGCACGATGTTGGCGAACACCGGACCGGGATGGAATTCGAACGCGGCGCTGCGCTGGTCGTAGACGTTGACGCCGGTGATGTCGCCGGGCAGCAGGTCGGGGGTGAATTGGATGCGACTGGATTGGCCGCCGACCGACTCCGCGATGGCGCGCGCCAAGGAGGTCTTGCCCGTGCCCGGCACGTCTTCCAGCAGGAGATGGCCTTCGCTCAGCAGGGCGGTCAGCGCCAGTCTGATGATGTGCGTCTTGCCGAGCACGACCTGCTCCACGTTGCCCACCACGCGGTCGAAGATCTCCGCGAACCAGGTGGCCTGATCTGCTGTCATCGTCATGGCGTCGCCCTGTCGTGTCTCTGTCTGGGTGATCGTGGTGTCGGTCATCGTGGTGTCCGTAACGTGGAGGTCGGTCGCGGGGACGGCTGTCGGTCGCGTGTCGGTCACTGGTCGCTGCCTCGGTACATCTTCTCGTAGGTCTGGCCGTTCGCCGTGACGCGCACGGTCAGGGTGGCGGACGCCGGTAACGGTGTCGTCACCGTGCACGACCCTTGCGGTCCCATGTCTTTCCAATCGGTCATTCCCGTGCATTGATATTGCACCTTTTCGTAGTCGCCTCCGGCAGGCGACTGGGTCCAGACGAAGGTGCCTCCGGTCGCATCGGCCGTGAAGGTCTCGGCTGCTGACGTGTCGACCGGCACGCCCGCGTCCACGGTCGCGGAGGGATCGCTGCGCAACGTCGTCCCGTCTGGGAAGGTCTTGACCGCTCTCAACTGAACTGCAGCATGCTTTCCGTATGCACCGGTCGCGATCATAGTGTCGCCCACGGCGATGGGCGCCCAGTCGGTCGAGAACGTTCCGGGCGAGTCGGCGACGAAGCGGAACTCGTAGGAGGTTCCGTCGCTGGTCGCCTTCGACAATGCGGCATCGTAGCTGTGGTCGGTGGTCGGTCGGGACTGCGACGGCATGCTGATCAGGATGCCCGTGGGCGTGACGGGGGGTGTGTGCGGCGTCGCGGGCACGCTCGTGGACCGCGTGCAGCCCTGGGCGTTCTCCGCGTAAACCGCGATCCACCAGGTCTGATCGGGATCGACGTGGATGTTCGTGCTCGTGGTCCCGGCATCCACGTGCGTGCTGCCGGCCGGTAGGTTCGAACAGCCGGGCGCAGCGTCCTGGTACGCGACGACGTCGTACCCGGTGATCGGGGTGCCATTCGGGGAGACCCTCCCGCCGCCCCAGTCCACCGTGACCGTTCCCGTGCCGTCATCGGAGGCGATCGCGCTCGGCGCACTGTTCCATGCCGGCGGCCCGGCCGGGGTGGCCGTCACCGAATCGCTGTTCCAGATCGGCTGTGGCCCGTAGTAGTCGTTCATGGACGCCACAGTGATCGTGACGGCAGTGCCGTTCTGCAGCCCGTGGACGTCGTAGGAACGGGCGGCGCCTCCGACCGTCGCGGAGTTCGACCCCCACGTGATGCGGTAGCCCGTGACCGGGCTCGCTCCGCCTTCCGCCGGCTGACTCCAGGTCACGTGCACGGTCTGATCGGAGACCTGAGGCGATGAATCGAGCACGGGCGCAGGCGGTGCCACGTTCGACCAGACGGCATCCGGATAGCTCGTGGCGGCCGAGTAGCCGATTCCGTTGCGGGCGGAGACCGCGATCCGAACGGCGTTGCCGGGGCCGTTGCCCGGGGTCGCGACGGTGCACGTCGTAGCGGCGCAGGTCGTCGAGGGGGCGGAGCCGTCCGAACGCGTCAGCGTGACCCGGTAGTCGGCGATCGGCGAGTTATTGAACGCACCGGCCGCCCAGGCGAGCGTTATCGTACGGTCGGCGACTCCGGTCACCACCAGATTCGAGACGGGGTCGGGCTTGTCTTCGACGGAGATCCGCACCGTTCCCCAGGCATACCTGTCGGCATCGCCCGTCGCATCCGCGACCTCGTACTGCAGGTTCGCGTCGGCCGCGGCCGCATCGGATGAGACGGCCACCGTCAGGCGCGACTTGTCGCTGCTGGGCGTGATCGAGACGCCATGCGGCAACTGCCCGCCGGCCAGCCCGTGCACCGCGATCACGCGCAGCGGCACCGATGGGAAGGGGTTGGTCGCCCCGTCGTTGGCCAGCACATCGACCTGTGTCGTCGCTCCGCGGCGTACGACTGCCGAATCCGGCTGCGGAACAGCCAGCGGCCGGGTCGACGGCACGACGGTGATGGTCAGCCTCCCGGCCTGTCCATCGTTGTCGGCGTCCCGCACCCCGATCACGATGTCGCTCGAAGAACCCTTCTCCGCATCCTCCGGAGCGGCCACCGTGAGTTCGCTGCCGGTGAGCCCGAGCGAGAGCCTGGCGGGCCGCGGTTCGATCACGCGGAATGCGAGTTCGGCCGGGTCGCCCTGATAGCGCGTGAGCCGGCCGAGGTCTATCGACTTGTGCTGACCGGGCTCGATATCGATCTGCCCGCCGACGAATGCCGGCGGCTGATTGTGTCGCGGCGTGACGGTGATGGGCAGCACGAGTGTGGCGACGTGGGCGCCGGGGTCCCCCGGGGTCTGCGCATCCGTCACCTCGAACGAGATCGACGCGGGACCGAAGTATCGCTTCGCGCTGGTGTACACGAGCGTCGCGTCGTTGCGTACCAGGTCGGCGCCGTCGGCGTGCGTGGCATGCACCGTCGACGCGTCGGTGAGGTGCACCCGCTTGCCCCCGGCCGCGATCACGTAGTCGTTCAGGTCGATCGTGAGCGTCCGCTCGCTCTGCACCGAGAGCGGCTTGGCACCCGGTTTCAGTTGTGGCAGGGCATCGTCGTAGCCCGGCACCCAGATGAAGCCGTAGGAGACGATCGCCGAATCGAGCGGATGCGTGACGCTGAACGGGATGATCTGGCGCGAGTTCCTGAGCGCGACGTGCACCCGACCGGATGCCGTCACGTGCGCGCTGCCGGTGTAGCCGGGCAGCAGTGCGAGCTTCAGGCTCGACACCGGCCCGTCGGCGAAGAACACGTTCGCCAGCACATTGACGTCGACACCGGTGCGGCCCAGGATGTCGGCCAAGCTCAGCACCGTGTCGGCCACCTGAGGACGCGCGAGCGGGGCATCCTTGCTCACCACCACCGTCAGGAAGTTGGCGCTCGTTCCGCCGCGCTGATCCCTGATCTGGTAGATGAAGCCGTAACGGCCCTCGCGTTCGGGGGTGTTGACCCTGATCAGGTCGCCCTCGATCTTCGCACGTGCTTCGGTCTGCCCGGTGGCCCGCACAGAGGTGATCGTCAGCGGGGAGCTGTCCGGATCGGAATCGTTCGCGAGCACCTGCACCGACACGGAGCCGCCGGGGCGTGCCTGCACCTCGTCGGGCATCGCGATCGGATTGCTCGCTCCGGTCTGCGGGGGCGCGATGCCGACCCTGATCGTGCCGCTCGCCCGCGCCCCGAGCGAGTCCACGACGCCGTACTGGAAGGTGTCGGTGCCCGCGGAGTAGTCGCCGGCCTGATATTCGATCCAGCCCGGTCCGGAACCGATGACGGCGCCCTTTTCGGGGTTGGTGTCCTGGCCGACGAGCGCGACGGAGTCGCCGTCCGGGTCGATGCCGCTCAGCGGAATCGGGATGCGCACCGTGTCGCCGGCGAACACCCGCGCGGTGACGGTCTGCGGGATCGGCGCGTGGTTGGTCGCCGCGTCGAGTTCGCGCACCGCGATGGTCACCTGCGCGCTCGACCACTGGCCGTCGGCGGCGTCGACCCGGTACACCGCCGTGTAGTCGCCGGGCTTCTTCGGGGCCAGGTAGCGCAACTGCGAACCGGAGGCGAACAGCAGGCCGGCGCTGTGCGGCAGCGGCGTGACGAGAGTGGGGTCCAGCGTGATCTCATCTCCGTCCGGCTGCTCGTCGTTGGCGAGAACCGGGATGTCTACCACGTCGCCGACGCGCACGCTCACCGTGTCGGGGTTCGCGATCGGTGGCTGCCTGACGGCCGGCCGAGGGATCTGCACGACGCGCACCGTCCCTTTCGCCTCGGCCAGGCCGTTGCTCACGCGGTACGAGAACGTCAGCGGGCCGTCCAAGGGTTTCGTCAAGGTCACGCGCAGCGTTCGCTGCTCGATCACCTCCACGCGCACCCCGCTCGCCGAGGAGGGCTGGGTGACGCCGGTGATCAGCAGTACACCGCCGGCCGGATCGAAATCGGTGGAGAGCACGTCGACTTCACGCGTCGACTGCTCGGGGATGAACGCGGTGTGTGGCACCGTGACCGGGGTGGACCCCGCATCCGGCGGCGCCATCACCTCCACCCGAACGATGCCGTTGGCGGTGGTGATGCCGTCCGTCACCGCGTAATCGATCAGGTGAGTTCCCACGGCGCTGCTGCTGAAACGGAAGGTGCCCGCATCGAAATCGGGCGCCAAGGTCACATTCGGCTTATCCGGCAGAGCGCTCAGCCGCACGGTTCCTGATCCGCCTCGAACGTGCTCGAGCGGCGAGATCGTGAGTTCCTGGCCCGCGATCGCCGAGACGGGGAATTGCTCGGGAATGATCGGGACGTGCCCAGGAGGCCGCACTGCGACGGTGAGCCGCCCGTTGCCCTCCGCTCTGCCGTCGGAGACGACGAGCGCGACATCCTTCACCGAGCCGCCCTTGCCCTTGTCGGTGTAGACGACGGTTCCCTGCGGCGTCGAACTGGCCGAGTCCGGACCGGCGACGGTGGCTCCGGCGAGGTAGAACGGGTCGCCGTCCGGGTCGTACCAGTCGCCGAGCACCTGGGTGCTCACCCGGCCGCCCGCGGCCACCACGGTACTGGTCGTGTGCGCCTGGATCGGCGGGGAGTTCATCTCAGGCGGGTGCACGGTGACCGTCACCGTGGCGGACGCCGTGCCGCCTCTGCCGTCGGAGACGGTGTAATCGAACCGCAGGCTGCCGCGGGCTCCTGCCGGCAGCACGAGTTGCACCTGCTGCCCCGCGGCGACGATCTCGAGCCGACCGGAGATGGCGGGCAGCTGGGTCACCGAATCGATCACGAGCACGTCGCCGTTCGGATCGTAGTCGTTGAGGAGCACGGGCAGCGTGTTGGTCGTACCGGCGCGCGCGCCGAACGCGTCGTCGACGGCGACCGGCGGCTTCTGCTGCTTGTCGTACACCGGCGGCTTGTCGTCGGTGTTCTGCTCGACCTGCTTCTTCGTGTCGTCGACCTGCGCGAAATCCCGCCAGTTGTCGATCAGGGCGTTGCCGTGCTGCACCGCCCAGCCGGTGCCGTGCGCGGTGTCGTTCAGCACGACGACCCCCGCGTTGACGCGAAAGACCAGGTCGGCATCCTGGTGCACCGACGACAGCGTGCCGATCCCTGCGTGCGGTGCGGTTCCGCAACGTCGCCACGTGGAGCCGCCCGCCCATGCCGCGTACAGGCATCCGCCCACCACGACCGGTTGTGCAGGGCGCCCGAGCGGTTCCCGCCGTTGCGTCGTGACGCTTCCGCCCGTGACCGGCACGGCGACCATGCCGGTGGACGACGCGACGTACACCTGTTCACCGGCCGACGCCGGCTGCTGCACGACGGTGTCCGTGCCGAGCCACGACGGCAGTCGGATGCTGCCGCTCGCGGTGTACAGGGTGCCGCGAGCGGAGTCGAGCAGTGCCCAGTTTCCACCCACCGAGGTGATGCTGATGCTGCTGACCGGACCAGAAGGCTGAACATGATCGGATCGGGATACCGCATCGTCCGCCACCGTGTTCAATCGCGAGACGGTGTGAGCCGTCGGCGAGTACGCGAACAGCACCCCGTCGTCGTCGATGGAACTGACGATGCGACCGCCCAGATCGACCGTCGGGGTCTTCGTCGCATCGAAATCGCTCAGACCCGAGGCAGGCATCGTCCACACCTGCCCCGTTCCGTCCGACTCGATCACGGCGCGGCCGGCGACAATGGAGACCTTTGGCTGACGCGGCGGAAGGGCGATGGCCTTACCCGCGACGGCCGTGGCCGGATCGACGACGGAGACCGTGTTGCTGCCGTGATCGACCAGCAGCACGGAACCGGCGGACTGTTCCACGTCGAGTGACCTGCTCGTGCCGGGCACCACGGTGTTGAGCGCGGCGATCTGAGTATTCGCGCGACCGACCATCTGGGTCGCGTCATTGCTCACCCACACGGCTCCGTCGCCCAGGGTCATCCGCTGTTCGGGGTAGCCGCCCGACGCGACGGCGATCGTGCCGACCACGACGGCGAGCACGAGCCCGGCCGCCACCGTCAGCGCGAGCCCACGATGGGTCGCCAGCCACGATCGGATCACTGGCCGTCTCCGGGCCCGACGCATTTCGGCGCGCTCGACTGTCCCGTCTTGCCGGCGCGATTCACCGTGACGGTGACGCAGACCCGCTGCCCCGCCTGGTCGACCCGGAATTCACGCGCATGTTGGATGCTGGGGGCACCGCCGTCGACGCTGACCTGGTATGCGTCGCCGGAACGGAGCCCGGGGTCCTGCCAGGAGAACACGACGGTTCCCTCCGAGACGGACCCGGCGACGTTGCGCACGGTGGGGATGTCATCCGCTCCGGCAACCCGCACGAGCAAGAAGGTCGCGGTCAGCCCGAGCGCGACGACCAGGGCTGCGCAGCCTACGAGCAGCCAGACGACTCCCCTGGTGAGCGCCCCCGGTCTGGCGCCGGTCTGCCCGCCCGCGCTCGCCTCCCGTACCGTGCCTCGCGGATTGGATCGCGACACGGTGGGCTCCGCGGCACGCCTGCGGCGGCGCTTCGCCGACGGGTCGACGGCGACTACGCCCTTCACTCTGGTGCGGTCCTCCGGGTCGCTCGCCGTCGCCACCGCCCAGTCGTCCATCGCGACCTCGACCGGGGTCTGTGCGAGACCGGATTCGGTCTCGATCGCCTGCAGGTCGCGGATCAGTTCGAGCACGCTGCTCTGGCGCGCTTCAGGCTTCTTCGACATGCCCTTTCGCAGAGCCGCCTCCAGGCGGGGCGGCACATCGGCACGGCCGATCGGCTCGGGGCGAGCACGCTGGATGCGCGCGGCGAGGTCCGCCGGCGTGTTCTCGGTTCCAGGCACCTCGAACGGGGAACGGCCAGCCAGCAACGAGTACAGGGTGGCCGCGAGCGACCACACCTCGCTCGCGACGGTCCCGGGCGTCTCATCCAGCAGCACCTCGGGAGCCGACCAGGGGATGGACAGTCCCTGCGCTTCGGCCGATTCGGCCTCCCCGAGAGTCGAGGCGATGCCGAAATCGCTCAGCACCGGATGCCCGTAGGCGGTCATCAGGATGTTCGACGGTTTGATGTCGCGGTGCAGCACGCCGGCACGGTGCGCCGTCTCGACCGCGCTGGCGATCTTCACACCGATGCGCAGCACGTCGGGCACGGGAAACGGTTCGCTGCGGTATCGCTGTCCGGGCGCGGCCGAGCAGAGCTCCATCACCAGGTACGGCCGGCCGTCGGCCGAGACGCTGGCCTGATAGACGGTGAGGACCGAGGGGTGCGCACTGAGTTGGGCCATCACGTTGGCCTCGGCCTGGAACATCTGCCGGACTTGAGGCGTCACGACCTCCGAGAGCAGCACCTTGACGGCGACCTGGCGCCGCGGCATGTTCTGCTCATAGAGGAACACGTCGGCGAACCCGCCGGAGCCGACCACCCGAACGTAGGAGAATCCGGGGAGGTTGGGAGGCTGAGAAGGCAGTCTCCTGGCCATCGTCGCCCTCCAGACCATCACCGAATCGAACCGAACGCGCTCCGACGCGGTCGGTCGTGCCGGGCAGACGTTCACTCATTCTAGGCAGCGCACCTGCGTGACCCCTAGGCCGCATCCGGGTGTTTCCGTACCCCGTTCGGGTCAATGTCGGCGCTGTCCGCGCCGTCCCCGCTCGCGTGCGCTCTCCGGTGTCTCCAAGACTTCGAGCACGATGACCGTGACATTGTCGCGGCCTCCGTTGCCGAGCGCGGCGTCCATCAAGGCGCCCGCGGCTTCCAGAACGGTGTCTCCGGAGCCCAGGAAATGTCGGATGCCGTGCTCGGTGAGCTCTTTGGTGAGCCCGTCGGAACAGACCAGCAGTCGCGTGCCGGCCACGACGGGAACGAGGCTGAAGTCGGGGACCGGGTCTTCGTTGAAGCCGACCGCCCGGGTGATGACGTTGCTGTGCGGATGCACCTCGGCTTCGGCCGGGGTGATCGCTCCGGCATCGAGCAGTTCCTGCACGATGGAGTGATCGGTCGTGAGCTGGCTCAACTCTCCGTCGGACAGCTGGTACACCCGGGAGTCGCCGATGTTGAAGACCAGCCAGCACGGCGCTTCCTGCTCCATCGTCAAAGCGACGCCTGTCACGGTCGTGCCGGTGCCCAGATCGGTCTTGCCGACGCCGCGACCCATGTCATCGACGGCCGCGCGCAAGGCGCTGTTCAGGCGTGTGCTGTCGATGAAGTCGGTGCCCACCTGTTCGGCGAGCCGCGTGACGACGGCGGCGCTGGCGAAGTCTCCGGCGGAATGGCCACCCATTCCGTCTGCGACGGCGAAGATCGGCGAACGAGCCAGCAGGCTGTCCTCATTGACGCTGCGGCGGTAGCCCTTGTCACTCAGAGCAGCCCAGCTCAATGAGATCCGGGCGCCACCGTTGCCAGGCACCTCGACGGTGTGGCGCCTGCTGCTTCGGCCGATCTGAGTCACCGGGGTCCTCCCGCGGCCGTCTCCGGCCGACCGCTGAGCCGATCCCTGACGATCGGCGTGATTTCGATGATATTACCGTCACCGATGTCGATGGACGCGTCATGCGGCACGACGAACGACTCACCGGGGTGGATGCGGCGACGGCGCTGACCCGGCACAGTCACGAAAGTCCCGTTCGTCGACCGCAGGTCAGTGACGACCACCGTGCCGCCCTGGGGCTCGATGCGCACGTGCGACGACGACACGATCTCGTGAGGCGACGGCACGGTCACGAGGGCCGGCGGGTTCGGAACCGGCGCTCGCGGCCCGGCGGGACGACGGCCGAAGACGACGGGTCCGGTGAGCGTCAGCGGTGCCGCGGCACCGACCGACAACGCGAATCGCGCGGGCGCCGGAGGGGCCGGTTCGTGTTCCGCCGGCGCGCTTCGAGTGCCGGATCGGGACAACAGAACGGTGTCGTCGTCGGGCACCGAGCCCACCGAGTGCCGCGCGGATGCGACGCGGCGATCGGTACGCAGCACCGTGCGATCGAGGTCCTCGGGCAACACCGGGTCGTCTTCGACGGCGGGTGCCGCGAACGACGCGGATTGCGCGCCGATGGCGGCAGCCGTTTGCGTCTCGGCCGAAACGACGGCTGCTGGCGATCCGGTGTCGACGGACACGACGGCTGTTGGATGGGACCACAGCATCCGCTCGCCCGGAACCGTTGCCTGCCGGATGCCGAGCCGGCGCTCCGGCAGCACGGGAACGGAGCGGGCCGGCAGGTCGTCGCCGTGCAATCCGAGGGCGGTCACGGAGCGGAATCCGGCGAGCATCCAGGGCTCGACTCCGCCCGAGCCGAATCGGCGAGCGCCTCCGACGGAGAACACGTCGACGCACGCACGCCCCCGCGCGACGACGGTCACCGAGCGATCGGCGGCGACCGGGGCGGCGTCGGCGAACCGCACGATGGCGAACGAACCGACCCCCTCGGCCGGCGCATCGGGGCCACGGGACTCCGGAGCATCCGTGCCGCGCGCATCCGAGCCGCGCGCACTCGCGCGGCGCGCATCCAACGCGATGGGAACGGCGCCGACCAGGTCTTCGATCGCGACGTCCTCGACCTCGGTCAGCGCCCAGAGGGAGTCGATCGCAGCTTGCGGCGCGCCGCCGTCCACCATCGCGATGAAGCGTTCGCAGGCCACGAACACCCACGGCGGCCGACCGGCCGACGGCTCGTACACGATGTTGCCGGAGGTCACCGTTCCTCCTCGCGTGTCGTCCGGTCGTCAGCCGATGTGCGGTCTGACGTGCTAGTTGCGAGTGTATCGGGATGCACCGCCGTCATCGGCTCACCCCGGTGCCACGGACTCCCGAGCGTCGCGCAGGTAGAGCCATTCCGGCAGCATCCCCTGCCACAGCAGGCTTTCGAGCAATTCGGCAAGACCGTACCCGGGATCGACTCGCCTGGCGCGTTGCAGGTAGTGACCGGCCACCGTTCCACGCCCGCGCGCCCAGTTCAGCCAGGCGAGCATCGTCAGGGCGGGGGCACGCAAGCCGTTCGGCAGCCGTGCGGCGACCTGCCGCAGCAGTTCGATCGCCCGTTCGACGCGAACCGGATCGGGCGCGGGAAGGCCGCCCATACCGCCGATCGCCATCGCCACGTCGTCGTGCGGGTCGATCGAGTCGCCGGCCTGCCACCTTTGATTGAAACGGAATGCCCGGCGCCCTACCTCGGGCCCCCAGCCCCAGCTGAGCATCACGACGTCGCGCGAGGCGGCCGCTCGCACCGCGAACGCGATCAATGCCGCCTGCACGGCGGTGAGCCGCTCGGCATCCCAGCCGATGCTGAGTTCGGCGAGCCATACCGGGTCTGCGACGGGTTCGATCTCGACCGGGAGCTTGCTGTCCCGGCCGGCATCGCCGGTCAGGCACACCTGCCCCAGCTGCGTGTAGGCGCGGGCCGTTCGTTCGCGTTCACGGGCACTGCAACGCGGCAGCCGCACCTGCCGCTCCGGGGCGGCGTGCACCTGAAGAGCCTCCGGGTCGTCGCGTCGCGCGGCCACCGCCGTCTGCAGCGCCGCCAGCGGACGCGGACGCGGATCGGATTCGTCGAGATACGAGGCCCATCCGTCGCCGGCGACGCACAAGGCGTCGAGCACGCGGAAGCCGCCGCTACGCGCACGGGAGACGAGGTGCGCAGCGAGGGTCTGCCTCGGGATCCCGCCGCATTCGGCGAAAGCATCGTCGGTATAGACGACGGGAATCACGCCGTCGGCGCCACGCACCCGGCAGAGCATGCCGATCAGCGTCGTCACCAGTCGTTTGGACACCGAGTCCGATGAGGGCGCCGGCAGGTCGACCCGGTAGGCCGCGCAGGTGCGCTGACCGCAGAAGACCACGAGCACGAGCGAGTCGCGCGGCGCGAACCCGACGAGCTCCGGCACGACGGCGAGCAATTGGAGCGGGGATGCTGCTTGCACGATCTTCGACATGCGACAAGGGTGGCGTGCGGCGCGCTCGCGGATAGCCGGAAGCCGCCTGAATCGGCAGAACCCGGCCAGAGGCATCCTGTGGAGTCCGAGTGTCGCTGGGGTCGCAGTACGCCGCCATGCGCCAGTTCTCGCACTATGCGCCGGAAAAACTGGCGCAGGTCGTGAGAACTGGCGCATCGCGGACGACCCCGCATCGCGGACGACCCCGCGCGCGCGGACGCACGGCCCGCGCGGCCGGGCGGCGCGGACGCGGCCGCTCGCGCGTGGCCGCCTCAGGCGTCGTCGGTGACGGCGCCCTCGAACTGCGCGTTGTACAGGTTGTAATACGCGCCACCCGCGGCCAGCAGTTCACTGTGCGTGCCCTGCTCGACGATCGAGCCGTGTTCCATCACGAGAATCAGGTCGGCGTCCCGGATCGTGGAGAGCCGGTGCGCGATGACGAAGCTCGTGCGGTCCTTGCGCAGCGCGCTCATCGCCTTCTGCACCAGCAGCTCGGTGCGGGTGTCCACCGAGCTCGTCGCCTCGTCGAGGATGAGCACGCTGGGCCGGGACAGGAACGCCCGGGCGATGGTGAGCAACTGTTTCTCCCCCGCAGACACGTTCGCGCCCTCGTCCTCCAGCACGGTGTCGTACCCGTCCGGCAGCGAGTGCACGAACCGATCGACGAACGTCGCCTTCGCCGCCTCGAGGATCTCCTCCTCCGTGGCATCCGGTCGCCCATAGGCGATGTTCTCCCGGATCGTACCCGCGAACAGCCAGGTGTCCTGCAGCACCATGCCCATCCGGCTGCGCAGGTCGTATCGGGTCATCGCGGAGATGTCTTCCCCATCGAGCGTGATGCGGCCCGAGTCGACCTCGTAGAAGCGCATCATCAGGTTCACCAGCGTGGTCTTGCCGGCACCGGTCGGGCCGACGATCGCGACGGTGTGCCCGGGCCGAGCCGTCATCGACAGGTGCTCGATGAGCGGCTGCTCAGTGTTGTAGCTGAACGACACGTCGTCGAACGCGAGCGCTCCGCGGGTTCCGCGCGGGCTCGCCGGATGCTCCGGATCGGGTCGCTGCTCGTCGGCATCCAGCAGTTCGAACACCCGCTCGGCCGATGCGACACCGGACTGCAGCAGGTTGGCCATCGAGCCGAGCTGGCTCAGCGGCTGGGTGAACTGCCGCGAGTACTGGATGAACGCCTGCACGTCGCCGATCTGCATCGCACCGGATGCCACCTGCAGACCGCCGACCACGGCGATAGCCACGTAGACGAGGTTTCCCACGAACTGCATCGAGGGCATGATGATGCCGGAGACGAACTGCGCCCCGAAGCTCGCCCTGTAGAGTTCCTCGTTCTTCTGCCGGAAGACCTCGTTCACCTCGCGATGCCGCCCGAACACCTTCACGAGCGCGTGGCCGGTGAACGCCTCCTCGATCTGGGCGTTCAGCGCGCCGGTGTGCTTCCACTGCGCCACGAACTGCTTCTGCGATCGCTTGGCGATGACCGTCGTGACGACGAGCGTGAGCGGGATGGTGACCAGCGCGATCACGGCGAGGATCGGCGAGATCACGAACATCATCACGAGCACGCCGACCACCGTCAGAAGCGACGTGAGCAGTTGGCTCAAGGTCTGCTGCAGGCTCTGCTGCACGTTGTCGATGTCGTTGGTGACCCTGCTGAGTAGTTCACCGCGGGGCATCGTGTCGAAGTACTTCAGCGGCAGCCGGTGGATCTTCGACTCCACGTCGCGCCGCAGCCGGTAGACCGTGCGCATCGTCACACCGTTGAGCACGTAGGCCGACAACCAGCTGAACACCGATGCGAGGCAGTACAGCGCGAGCGTCCAGAACAGCACGGTCGACAGGGCGCCGAAGTCGATGCCGTGACCGGGGGTGAGGTGCATGCCGCTGAGCATGTCCGCCTGCTGGCCCTGCCCCCTGGCGCGCATCCCCTCGAGGAGCTGCTGCTTGGTGATCCCGGCCGGCAGGCTCTTGGAGACGAAACCGGCGACGATGATGTTGGTGCCCTGCCCGAGCAGCTTCGGTCCGATGACCGAGAACAGCACGCTTCCGACGCTCAACAGCGCGACGAAGGCGATCGGCAGCCACTCGGGTTTGAGCCGGCCGAGCAGCCGCTTGGCGCTGGGGCCGAAGTTCAACGACTTCTCGACCGGTACCGACATGCCCCCGAACGGGCCGCCGCCGCCCGGCCCCCGGCGCACCGGCGGGCGGGCGGGGTTGCGTGTCGCGGATGCGTTGCTCATGCTGCTTCCTCCGCCGTCAGCTGCGACGAGACGATCTCGGCGTAGGTCGGTGAACTCTCCAGAAGGTGCTCGTGCGTTCCGGTGGCCACGATGCGGCCGTCTTCGAGCACCAGGATCTGGTCGGCGTCGATGATCGTCGACACCCGTTGCGCGACGATCACGAACGTCGCACCTTTCTCTGCAGCCCGCAGCGCGCGGCGCAGCCGGGCGTCGGTTGCCAGATCCAGTGCCGAGAACGAGTCGTCGAAGATGTAGATCTCGGGACGCTTTACCAGCGCCCGCGCGATCGCCAGTCGCTGCCGTTGACCACCGGAGACATTGGTGCCGCCCTGCGCGATCTCGGCGTCCAGACCGCCTTCCATGCGGGAGACGAAGTCTTTGGCCTGCGCTATCTCCAGTGCTCGCCACAGTTCGTCGTCCGTCGCCTCCGGTTTGCCGTACCGCAGGTTGGATGCCACGGTGCCGGAGAACAGGTACGGCTTCTGCGGCACGAGCCCGATGCGCGACCAGAGCAGATCCGGTTCCAGTTCGGCCACGTCCGCGCCGTCGATCAGCACCGACCCGCTCGTGGCGTCGAACAGTCGCGGGAGCAGATTGATCAGGGTCGTCTTGCCCGCTCCCGTGCTGCCGATGATGGCCGTCGTCTGGCCGGACTCCACCCGCACGTTGATGTCGCTGAGCACGGGCTTCTCGGCTCCGGGATAGGAGAACCCCACCTCGAACAGTTCGACTGTGCCCTGTTCCGTCAGCTCGGCGATCGGATGCTCGGGGGCCCGCACCGTCGACGGCGTGTTCAGCACTTCGCCGATGCGGTCGGCGCAGACCGCGGCGCGCGGAACCATCACGAACATGAACGTCGCCATCATGACGGCCATCAGGATCTGCATCAGATAGCTGAGGAAGGCCGTCAGGGTACCGACCTGCATCGAGCCGTCGTCGATCCGGAATGCTCCGAACCAGATCACCGCTACGGAGGAGATGTTCAGCACCAGCATGACCGTCGGGAACATCAGTGCCATCAGCCTGCCGGCTCTGATCGCCGTCTCTGTCACGTCCCCGTTCGCACCGGCGAACCGGTCGGCCTCGATGTCTTCGCGCACGAAGGCGCGCACGACCCGGATGCCGGTGAGCTGTTCACGCAGCACCCTGTTCACCACGTCGATGCGTTTCTGCATCTTGCGGAACTGGGGCACCATGCGCGTGATGATCAGACCGACCGCGATCAGCAGCACCGGCACGCTCACCGCGATCAGCCAGGAGAGCTCCAGGTCTTGCCGCATCGCCATGATGATGCCGCCGATGCACAGGATCGGCGCGGACACCAGCAGGGTGCAGGAGAACAGCACGAGCATCTGTACCTGTTGCACGTCGTTCGTGTTTCGCGTGATCAGGCTCGCTGCGCCGAAATGCGTGACCTCGCGCTCGGAGAAGTCGCCGACGTGGGCGAACAGCCTGCCGCGCAGGTCCCGTCCCAGCCGCATGGCTGCTTTCGCCCCGAAGTACACCGCCGCGATGCTGCAGGCGACCTGTCCGAGCGTGATCAGCAGCATCAGGCCGCCGGTGGCCATGATGTAGCCCGTGTCGCCCTTCAGCACACCCTTGTCGATGATGTCGGCGTTCAGCGTCGGTAGGAACAGAGAGGCGATCGACTGCAGCAGTTGGAAGGCGACGACGCCCGCCAGAAGCGGCCAGTGCGGCTTCAGATACCGGACGAGAAGTTTGAGAAGCATGTGATCCTCGATCGTTGACGGGTGCGGACCGGTGAGGGGTCCGCTTCGTTTCGCGCGTTCTCCAGGCGCTTATGGAGCCGGTCGGCCGTCGGCAGGAGCCCCGGCCACGCCGTAGAGCACGAACTGCACCAGTTCGTCCTCGTCGAACGGATGCGACTGGTTGAGCGGCGGCACGGAGGTTGCGAAGGCCACCAGGCGCAACAGGTGTGCGACACGTTCCGGCGGACAGTTCAAGCGCCCGATG
Source organism: Humibacter sp. (assembly GCA_035564555.1). GTDB lineage: Bacteria > Actinomycetota > Actinomycetes > Actinomycetales > Microbacteriaceae > DATMTS01. The sequence goes on along the minus strand of DATMTS010000124.1, from coordinate 881 downwards.
TCCGGTTGCAGGGCCCGAGCGATGATCGCCGCGTATTCGAGTCTGCGGTCTTGCGGCGGTGCGGGACGCTCGGTCGCTCCGATCGCGGCCATCAGGCGCACCACCCCGGAGAATCGCACCCGGATGAGTTGCAGCATCCGCCGCACCTTGTCCTCCAGCGGCAGGGTCGCGTCGATTGCGGCGAGCCCCTTCCGCAGCGGCTCCGGATCGAGGTACTTGTCGATGGCGGCCTTGATCACGGAGTCCTTGTCCCCGAACGCACGGAAGATGGTTCCCTCTGCGACGCCGACGCCCTCCGCGATCTGCCGGGAGGTGATCGCCGTGCCGTGTTCGATGAGCAACGGGATGACGGCGTCGGCAATCATCTCCCGTCTGTCCTCCGCGGACATCGGGCTGGCTCTACGGGTGATGGTCGGCACACCGCAAAGTGTAAATGAGTGCGTACTCACTCCGCAAGGCTTTTTCGCCGCCGGGCGGCTTCACTCCACCAGCAGGGTCACTTCGTACGAGTGCGGCTCCGCGTTCCCGTTCTCGCGCCAGGTGACCCGCACGCGCGGTGGGGGCGCGCCCCGTGTCGGCGCCGCCCGGAACTGCAGATGATCGTTCTGCGGCACATCGCGCGGGATGACCTCGTCGGGGCGGATGTACTTCGGCGGCTGGGTGGCATCCGAGAGCAGCGCGGCGTGGGCGATGACCGTCCCGATGTTGCGCAGCAGCCAGACGTTGCCCTTGACCTGTTCGAGTTGCCAATGCGCCTTATCGGTCTGGATGGAGGCCGGTGCGCGTAACGGTCCCGGTGGATCCGAGGCGTCGCTCGCCCCGCCCGGCGCACTCCCGGCTCCGGGCACGGACGCGGCGTCGCCGGCCGGGCCGGCGACGGG
>DATMTS010000123.1:0-6801 GCA_035564555.1 Humibacter sp. | reverse complement strand
GCGCAGCGGGAATTGATCGAGGAGTCGCACGTAGTAGTCCACGAGCTGGTCGCGGGAGAGGAGGGCACCCGCGATCTTGTATTGGCCGTCACGTTCGTAGAAGCCGTTCGCTGCTGGGTCGATGGCGATGGCGACGTCGTCGAGGCCGGGGGTGTAGCCGGCGTCTTGGATGGCGGTGACGAGCAGTTCCATCGCTTCTTCGGGGCTGGCGATGTCGGGTGCGAATCCGCCTTCATCGCCGAGGCCGGCGGTGTGGAACTTGGCTTTCACGCGTGCTGCGAGGGCGTGGTAGATCTCGGCGCCGGCTTCGACGGCGGCTTCCTCGGTGGCTGCGCCCACGGGCGCGATCATGAATTCTTGGAATTCGAGCGGGTTAGCGGCGTGGGCGCCACCGTTGAGGACGTTGAAGTGCGGGACCGGCATTCGTTCAACACTGTCCGTCACGTGGGCGATCCAGGTGTGCAGGGGGAGCTCGGCGTAGTGGGCGAACGCTCGCGCGGCCGCGATCGAGACGGCGACCACGGCGTTCGCGCCGAGGCGAGCGAGGTTGTCCGTGCCATCAAGTGCCCCGATTGCTTCATCGACCTGCCGGATCGTCGACCAACGGCCACGGGCAAGGAGCGGGGAGATCTCGTCGGTGACGGAGGAGACGGCGCCGTGGACACTGCGGCCTGAATAGGAGGGGCCATCGTCGCGGAGTTCGGCCGCTTCGAATGCGCCCGTTGACGCTCCCGCCGGTGCGGATGCTTCCACGGTGAACCCATCGCCGAGGTGCATTGTGACGGCGACGGTGGGGTAGCCGCGGGAGTCAAGGATTTGACGGGCGTCTATCCGGTCGATGTGGATCGGGTGGGTCTCGGGGTGGCTGACGTAGTGGCCGTGGTGGGCCGGATTGATGTGTCCGGTGTAGCCGTGCTCGACCAATGGGGTCTCCTATCTCTGAGCATGGGGTATCGCTTGAGATAGGGACTGTTGTCGGCATCGAGGTTGGTGTCGGCGAGCCCCACCGCCGAGACGCCGAAGCGTCACGCGACAGACTGCCAGAGAAGTCCGCCAGTGGGAAGAGCGAGTTCTGGAGTTCTCAGAAAAGCCCGCCCAGCCAAAGCCCGGCGCCGGCCGCGAGGAGTGCGCCGGCGAGCATCCCGAACCCGTTGATCGCCGACGCCACATACCGCCCGTCTTGGGCGAGGCGGACGGTTTCGAAGCTTGCCGTGCTGAAGGTCGTGTAGCCGCCGAGGAACCCGGTTCCAAGGATCAGCCGCCATTCCACGGGCAGGAAATGGGTGAGCGCCAGACCGGTCACCAGACCGAGCAGGAACGAACCGGTGACGTTGATCACTGTGGTACCCAGCGGGTAGGCAATTCGGATGCGTGCTTTGACCAGCCCGTCGACGACCATGCGGAGCGTAGCTCCGGCACCGCCTGCGGCGCAGAGCGCCAGAATGACCCAGGCGATCATCGGCCGGTCCTCCGGGTGCGGGCGCGGTGCAGTGCGGCGCCCAGCAGGATGCCGGCGGTGGAGGCTGCGGCACCGACGAGGACGGTGGCCAGTCCGTAGAGGATGCTGTTGCCCGGCTGGGCGGACGCGATCAGACCGTCCGTGTCGACAGCGAACGAACTGTAGGTGGTGTAGCCGCCGAGAATGCCGGTTCCGACGAAGAGACGGATCGCGCGCCGCACACCGTGGTCGGGGCCGCCACGAGACAAGGTTTCCAGGAGCCAACCGAGCAGGAACGCACCGGTGACGTTGATCGCGAACGTGGCGACAGGGAGCCCGTTCCACGCCGGGATGGCGGTGGAGAGCAGGTAGCGGATGCCTGTCCCGATGGCCCCGCCGGCAAAGACGAGGCCGATGTACTTCCAGTGCAGGTGGATCGGCCGTGGTGCGCGGGCGCGTGGGTCTTCCACCTCCAGGTCGGGATCGATCGGGAGCTCTCCAGCACGGTCGGGGTCAAGGCGTTCGTAGGTCATGCGTTCCGGTTCGGGTCGTCGGGGTCGGGGAGTGGGGGAGCCGCGATCAAGTGCCGCCCTGGCGGGCGAGAAGCGTTGTGGCTTCTGCGGCGGCGTCGGGGTCGAGGTAGCCGCGGGAAACCAGGTAGGGCGTTGCGGCGGAGAAATCGAAACAATAGCGCAGCGGGTGCCCCGTTGGAATGTTCAACTGCTCAACGGCCGGGATCGTCAGGTTCTCGATGATCATGGCCAGCGCGCGCAACGAGTTGCCGTGCGCGACAACGAGCGTGCGGCTGCAGGCTGTCAGTGCGGGAGCGAGCACGTATTCCCAGAACGGAGTCACGCGGGCGGCGACGGCTTCGAGTGATTCGGTCGCGGTGAGCGCGGCCCGAGGCAGCGAGCGAAATGGCAGCGTGTGAGCGAACTCGTTCAGGCGCTCGGTGGACATCGGCGGGGGTGGCGTGGAGTAGGAGCGCCGCCAGGCGAAGAACCGATCGAGGCCGTACTGCTGCGCAACGGCCGCTTTCGAGAGCCCAGTCAGGGCACCGTAGTTGCGCTCATTCAGACGCCAGTCCGCGATGACCGAGGGCGTCGCAGGGAGGAAGATCGGCAGCATTGCGGTGACGGTCTCGCTGGTGCGAATGAGGGCAGACGTCCAGATTCGCTCGGGTACAGCTCCGTCCTCGATAAGAAGCCGAGCGGCCGCTTGAGCTTCGGCAACACCACGGGCTGTGAGGTGGGCGTCGATGATGCCGGTGAAGAGTCCTTCCGCGTTCGCTGTGCTCTCGCCGTGGCGCAGCAGGTACAGGTCGGCGGTCGCGTGCATCACTCCCACGGAAGGGCCCCACCATCGGTGACTGGGGACAGCGGGATGACAAGCACCGGCCGGTGTTGCCGGTGGGCAAGGTGAACCGCGACGGAGCTGCGGAAGAACTCGCGCATCCCTCGGCGCACTCCCGCTTCGTGCGTTCCGACGACGATCAGTCGTGCGTTCAGGCTGTTCGCCAGGTGAGCGAGCGCCCGGGCGGGTTCCCCGGCGAGGGAGCGCACACTCCACCGCACCCCGGTCGGGGCCAACACCCGTTCGATCTGGGCGGCCAGCTGCGGGTCGAAACCGTCGTCATCCAGCTCAGGGAGATCGGGGTCGATGGGCAAGGAGTGGACGGAACCGTCCGGGTTCTCCTCGACCGTGTATCGGCCGAGATCGACATGCGCGCACACCAGCTCGCAGCCAAGATCGCGTGCAAGCTCCGCGGCGCTGAGCAGAACGGTGTCAGGGCGGCCGCCCTCAACTCCGACCAGGATCACCCGGGCATGGCCACTGGGTTCGGTGGGGGTGTGATCGGTCATGACCGGCTCCTATCTCCTTCGGCGCGCCAAAGACTGAGATAGGGACCGTTGTCGGCTGCGCCGAGGTTGTTCGCGGTGAGCCCCACCACCGCCGCGCTGTCGCGCTGGCTCACAGTCTGCCAGATCGTTCACACCGGTCAACGTATTGTGACCGTCACCGTTCAGGTGCACACTGATTGGTGGCGATGAAGCTCGCCCAGAAACCGCGGATGGTCCGCTAATGGCTTCTACCTGCACCACCATGCGCTGCACGGCGTCCAGGTAGAGGAGATCCCATTGGCCCAAACCATCCCACAACCGGTCAGCATCCTCTTCGGCCCTTCCGAGTCAGACACCATCGCTCATTTGGTGGAAGTCCCGCCGGCCGAGTTCGCTGACCTGAACCTCGACCAGCTGGTGGCAGACGCCGCCGCCGGCCGGGACAAGTACGACCTGAAACCGTACTTCTACACCCCACTGACCACTCCGGCCGGGGTCGAGTTCCGGCACGCCGTCCTCCGCGACCTTCAAGCCGGGAAAGTCACCGAAACGGTGCGAACGTTCGCCGACGCGATGCGTGGCATGCGCGCCCTGCTGGCGGAAGCAGACGGTCTTCGTTACCCGCTGCAGAAACAGCGTGTGCTCCTGGATGCGGTGATCCGGTACGTTCGGGCAGTCGGTGGCCTTTCCGCAGCTCTAATGAGCGCTGAACTCGTCTCGGCCGGCATGCTCGGCTTCCGCGACCAGCTGGATGCGTATGTGGCATCAGAGGGCTTCTCTGTTCTTGCCGCCGACGCCGACCATGTCACGGACGCGCTTGACGAGCTGGAGTACGAGTTCCTGATCGACGGTGGCCGGATCAGTGTTCTCCCGTTAACGGGTGAAACGGATTACAGTGCGGCGGTTGCCGGCACGTTTGCGAAGTTCCAGCAGGCGACGGCCGCGACGAAATCGGAGAACCACGCCGATCCGGTGGCGATGAATCACGTCGAGGCCGGGATCCTCAACCTGGTCGCGGAGGTGTTCCCCGACCAATTCGCCGCGTTGGACCGGTTCGCACACGATCATCAGGTGTTCCAGTCCGCGACGGTCGCCCGTTTCGACCGTGAGGTGCAGTTCTACCTCGCCTACACCGAGTACCTCGCTCGCGCGATCGGGGACACTGTCGCAACCTGTCTTCCCACCGTGACCGCCGACCGCACCAGCACGGCCCGTGCCGCCGTTGATGTGGTCCTGGCCGCCAAGCTCGCCGGCAGCAGCCAACCGGTTGTCGCGAATGATTTCTCACTTACCGGCGACGAACGCCTCTTGGTGGTGACCGGGGCCAACCAGGGCGGCAAGACCACGTTCGCGCGAGCGTTCGGACAACTGCACTACCTCGGAGCGCTGGGACTTCCGGTGGCAGCGTCATCGGCGACGCTGCACTTGTTCGACCGAATGTTCACCCATTTCGAGCGGCAAGAGGATCTGCAGAACCTCAGCGGGAAGCTGGAGGATGACCTGGTCCGGATTCACGCGATCCTGCAGCAGGCCACCGGCGGCAGCATCATCATCATGAACGAGATCTTCACCTCCACCACGGTGAGCGACGCCATCTTCCTCGGCACACAGATCCTTGACCGGATCATCGCTCTGGGCGCGCTCGGAGTGTGCGTCACCTTCGTCGATGAGCTCTCCACGCTCGGCCCGGAAACGGTCAGCCTGGTCGCCGACGTCGACCCGGCCGACGTCACCACCCGCACCTTCCACCTCAGCCGGCGCCCTGCCGACGGCCTCGCCCACGCCACCGCGATCGCAGCCCGATACGGGCTCACCGCCGAACGCCTGCAGGAAAGGGTCCACCAGTGAAAGCACATCTGCTCTTCGCCGACACCGATTTCAATCCTGCCGCTCACCCGACCCAGCTGCAGCGCGACATCGGCGCGGACCTGGAACTCGACGCGATCCTGACCGCGATGGCTGGCGGAGACGCCTTCCTGCGCGACGTCGCCGACGCCGCCCTCATCCAGCCGTTGACCGACCCGGGCAAGATCACCTACCGGCAGGACGCCCTCCGCGACGCGCTGAACCAGCCGGAGGTGATCAGAAGCCTGTACGCCGTGTGCGCGCAAACCTTGACCGAGGAGAAGAAGATCTACGGCTGGGGACTTGGCTCACCGACGTCCTCGCTGCACCGCTCCATCGAGGCGTTAGAGATGTTCATCGTCCACCTGCGCCAGCTGCGGCTGCTCGCCGACGAGAACGCGGCAGCCTTCCACTCGGCAGCGTTCCGGGAACTGTGCCGGATGCTGACCGCTGAGTTGTCGGATGAATACTTCGCTGAAATCGACGACCATCTGGCGCGACTGCGATTCCGGCATGGCGTGCTCCTCAGCGCCCGGCTCGGGCACGCAAACAAGGGCACACAGTTGGTGCTGCGTCGGCCGCTGCAGCACAAGGTGCCCCTGCTCGAACGGTTCGGCTTCGCCCACCCGGCTCACTCGATGACGATCGCGGACCGCGACGAGGCCGGTTTCAACGCCCTCTCGGACCTGCGAAACCGCGGCTTGAACCTCGTGGCGGCTGCTCTTGCCCAATCCTGCGACCACATCAAAAGCTTCTTCGTCATGCTGCGTACCGAGCTGGCGTTCTACCTCACCGCCCTCAACCTCCACGATGCACTCGACCGGGCCGGCCAGAATGTCTGCCTCCCCATGCTCGAGGACGATGCCGGGTTCCAGTGCAGGAATCTCTACGATGCGGCGTTGGCTTTGATCGGTGACGCGCGTGTGGTCGGGAATGACATCGACGCCGGTGGGCGCCGGGTCGTGGTGATCACCGGGGCGAACCGGGGCGGGAAGTCCACTTTTCTACGCAGCCTGGGCCAAGCGCAGCTGCTGACCCAGTGCGGGCTGTTCGTCCCGGCTCACCAGTTCACGACTGGTATACGGGAGAGGATCTTCACCCATTTCAAGCGGGAAGAGGACGCGTCGATGCGCAGCGGGAAGCTGGATGAGGAGCTCGCCCGGATGAGCGCGATCGTCGACGAGGTGACCCCGGGATCGCTGATCTTGCTCAACGAGTCGTTCGCCTCGACCAACGAACGGGAGGGTTCCGAGATCCTCCGCCAGGTCGTCGACGCATTCACCACCGCGGACGTCCGGGTGGTGCTGGTGACTCACCTGTATGACTTCGGCCGTCAGTACTACACCGCGGCACGAACCGACTCGCTGTTCCTGCGGGCGAACAGGGACGAGAGTGGAGACCGTGACTTCCGACTGGTGGTCGGCGAACCTCTTCCGACCAGCTTCGGAGAGGACGTGTTCCACCGCATTTTCGACCCGGAACCCACCCCGTCAGTCACCCAACCGGTCATTGAAGTAACGGAGTCCGCATGAAAGATGCACGCCAGCAGCACCTCTACCTGGCCCGGCACGGGCAAACGGTGTTGAACGCGGAGGGGCGGCTGCGCGGGTTGGCGAACCCGCCGCTGAACGAGGTCGGGCAGGCCGAAGCTGCCGCGCTCGGCCTCTACCTGCAGCG
>DATMTS010000122.1:0-6883 GCA_035564555.1 Humibacter sp. | reverse complement strand
CCGGCAACCCGATCTCCGTGCCCGTCGGCGACGTCACGAAGGGCAAGGTCTTCAACGTCATCGGCGAGCCGCTCAACCTCGCCGAGGGCGAGACGCTCGAGATCACCGAGCGCTGGCCGATCCACCGCAAGCCCCCGGCCTTCGACCAGCTCGAGTCGAAGACCGCGCTGTTCGAGACCGGCATCAAGGTCATCGACCTCCTCACCCCGTACGTGCAGGGTGGCAAGATCGGCCTCTTCGGTGGTGCGGGCGTCGGCAAGACGGTCCTCATCCAGGAGATGATCCAGCGCGTCGCGCAGGACCACGGTGGTGTGTCGGTGTTCGCCGGTGTCGGCGAGCGCACCCGTGAGGGCAACGACCTCATCCACGAGATGGAGGAGGCGGGCGTCTTCGACAAGACGGCCCTGGTGTTCGGCCAGATGGACGAGCCGCCGGGAACGCGTCTGCGCGTCGCCTTGTCGGCTCTGACGATGGCGGAGTACTTCCGCGACGTGCAGAAGCAGGACGTGCTGTTGTTCATCGACAACATCTTCCGCTTCACGCAGGCCGGTTCCGAGGTTTCCACGCTGCTCGGTCGTATGCCCTCGGCGGTGGGTTACCAGCCGAACCTGGCCGACGAGATGGGCGTGCTGCAGGAGCGGATCACCTCGACGCGTGGTCACTCGATCACCTCGCTGCAGGCGATCTACGTTCCTGCCGACGACTACACCGACCCGGCCCCCGCGACCACCTTCGCGCACCTGGATGCCACGACCGAGCTCTCGCGAGAGATCGCGTCGCAGGGCCTCTACCCGGCCGTGGATCCGCTGGCTTCGACCAGCCGCATCCTGGACCCGCGTTACCTGGGCGAAGACCACTATCGCGTAGCGACCACCGTCAAGCAGATCCTGCAGAAGAACAAGGAACTGCAGGAGATCATCGCCATCCTCGGTGTCGACGAGCTCAGCGAAGAAGACAAGGTCACGGTGCAGCGCGCGCGTCGCATCCAGCAGTTCCTCTCGCAGAACACCTACATGGCCAAGAAGTTCACCGGCGTGGAGGGTTCGACCGTCTCACTGAAGGACACGATCGAGTCGTTCGACGCGATCTGCCGCGGTGAGTTCGACCACGTCGCCGAGCAGGCGTTCTTCAACGTCGGCCCGATCTCCGACGTCGAGGTCAAATGGGCGAAGATCCAGAAGGAGAACGGCTGAGCATGGCTTCGCCGATAAGGGTCAGTGTCGTCTCGGCCGAACACGAAGTGTGGAAGGGCGAGGCGACGATGGTCGTCGCCAAGACGGTCATCGGCGAGATCGGGCTGCTCGCCGGTCACGAACCGGTGTTGGCGATCCTCGCGAACGACGGCGAGGTACGCGTGACACTGGCCGGCGGTGAGAAACTCACCGCCAACGCGTCCGACGGATTCCTCTCGTTCGAGAACGACACCGTGACGGTCGTCGCCGGCAAGGCCGAACTGGTCTGACCGAGATGGCCGACGCGGGGGAGGCGCTCGTAGACCGACAGTTCGGCGATGTCGTCGTGCCCGTGCTCATCGTGATGGCCGGCCTACCCGGCGCAGGCAAGTCGACGATCGCGGAGGTCGTCGGCGCACGGCTGAATGCGACGATCGTTTCGGTGGACCCGATCGAGTCGGCGATTCTGCACGCCGGAATCGACGCGGACCAGCCGACCGGGCTGGCGGCCTACCTCGTCGCGGAGACCATGGCGGAGCAGGTGATCAGCTCGGGGCGCACCGTGATCGTCGATGCGGTCAACGCGGTCGAGCCCGCCCGGCTGCAGTGGCGAGACCTGGCATCCCGATCGGATGTCTCGCTGCGCGTGATCGAAGTGATGTGCTCGGATCCCGAACTCCATCGCAAACGGCTCTCCAAGCGGGTGCGTAACCTTCCGCACGTCGATGAGGTGACCTGGCGCGCCGTGGAGCAGAGCCTCGAGGACTACCGGGAGTGGAACGGCGAATGCGCCGCCATGCCGCGCATCACCCTCGACACGGTCGCCCCGCTCGGGCACAACGTCGACGCCGCACTCGCGTTCATCCACAGGTAGCCGTGCTGGTCATCCTGCCGCCGTCCGAGACGAAACGGCCGGGCGGCGAACCGGGCAGCCGCTTGCGGCTGAGCGACTTGCGGTTCCCCGTCTTGACCCCACAGCGACGGCTGACCCTGAGCGCGGTTCGCGCGCTCGCACGCGACCATGACGCGTCTATTGCCGCCCTGCGCCTGGGACCCAAGCAACACGGCGAGGTGGCCAAGAACCGGCGGATCACGACGTCCCCGACCATGCCGGCCGTCGACCGCTACACCGGCGTGCTGTACGACGCGCTGGATGCCGGAACGTTGCCGGCGCAGTCGCGACGGTATCTCGGCGACCAGGTCGTCGTGCACTCGGCCGTGCTGGGTCCGATCGGCGCAATGGACGCGATCCCGGACTATCGGCTATCGCACGATTCCCGGCTGCCGGATGTGCGGTTGCGCGCCGTCTGGGCGGAAGCGGCACGAGGTGCCTTCGCCGCCACTGACGAACTGGTGATCGACGCCAGATCGGAGGCGTACGTGACGCTCGGGCCGGCGCCGGAGCACGCGGTCTTCGTGCGGGTGGTGGCCGAGACGCCGGACGGCGCGCGTCGGGCGCTGAACCACTTCAACAAGCGCGCGAAGGGGGCCTTCGTACGAGCTCTCGCGCAGGACCTGGCCCGGCCCTCGAGCGTGCCCGAGCTGATCGCGTGGGCCACGGGGCGCGGCATCCGGATGGAACCGGCACCCGACGCAGCGAGTGAACTGCTGCTCTTCGCCTGAGCCGGCGCACGGCTTTCCGCGTTCAACGCTGCGCCGCCGGCACCCCCGAAGACGGGGCGCATCGACGCCGAAATTGGCTTGCCTCCTACTGCGCGAGCATCAAAACTGAGCTATGCTCATACAACCGGGATCGATCGTCCCGGATGAAGGAGGACCCCCCAGCATGCGAGCGGGCGCCGCAAGGCGCGCGCTCGCCAGATCGTCGGGCCGACGACCCGCCTACCCAGCGCGATCCCCTACGCGTCTGTGAGCGAGACCTCGATACCACGACGCGAGCCGCCTGCGGTCGGGCACGTGCGGCAGCAGTCGTCGGCGTCGCAGTTGATTCCTCGCCGGCAATGGTCGTCGGCCCGGCCGCAGCCGGTCGTCCGGCAGTGCGCCGTCGGGACGCCTGCCGGCGCCGGCGTTGTCACCCGGCGCGCCAGCAGCCCTCGATGTGGTCGTCGACCATTCCGGTCGCCTGCATGAGCGCGTACATCGTCGTCGGCCCCACGAACCGGAAGCCACGGCGGCGCAGCTCGGCGCTGAGCGCCGAGGACTCGGGGGTGACCGCGGGCAGCTCGGCGAAGGAACGCGGGCGGGACGACCTCGGGGCCGGGGCGAACCGCCAGACGAGCTCTGAAAGCGGCACGTCGAGTTCCAGCGTGGCTCGCGCATTCGAGATCGCCGCCTCGATCTTGCCCCGGTGCCGGATGATCTCGGCGTTCTGCAACAGCTCTGCCACCTCGCTCTCGGTCATGGCGGCCACCTTCTGCACCTCGAAACCGTGGAATGCGGCCCGGAAGGCCTCTCGTCTGCGCAGGATGGTGATCCAGGAGAGTCCCGCCTGGAACCCCTCAAGACAGACCTTCTCGAACAGCGCGCGGTCGTCGCGCTGTTCGGTGCCCCACTCCTCGTCGTGATACCGCCGGTATTCGGCGTCGGCGATGCACCAGGAGCAGCGGCGGATGCCGTCGTCCGCCTCGACGACGGGCTGCCGGGTCGGCTGCGCGGCCTTCACGGTCGGCGCGGTGCTGTTGCTCATGCGGCGAGCGTGATTCCCTCGTGGGCCAGCAGCCACAACTTGGTGGGCACGCCTTCGCCGCCGCTGTACCCTGTGACGGCGCCGTTGGCGGCGAGTACCCGGTGACAGCCGATCAGGATCGGCAGCGGGTTGGCACCGACCGCTCCGCCGATCGCCCTCGCGGACCCCGGTCTGCCCACCAGCACGCCCAGCTCGCCGTAGGAGATGTGCTCGCCGAAGTCGAGCTGCTGCAGTCTCTGCCAGACGGCGCGCTGGAAGGGCGTTCCGGGCGGGTCGAGCGGCAGCTCGAAGTCTCTTCGGTCGCCCGCGAAGTACTCGATGAGTTGGGCCACCGCCGCCTCGAGAACAGCCGTGCTGTTCTCGGGTCGGTCGTCGTTCGGCAGGGAGCCGTCACGTTCGATCGTGAGGGAGGTGATGTGCTCGCCGTCGCTCGTAAGCTCCAGGCGCCCGATGGGGCTTGTGGTGCGCACCAGGTATGCGGATGAGTCGGTCATGACATCGACAGTAGCCGCAGCCCCCGACATCCAATGGCGGAAATCGGACATCTGGGGATGGCCGGCGAATCGCCCGACTGTGGAGGCGAAGACGTCTGCGCGAGGTGTGCGCCATCTACCCTGAACGAATGACGAACGAAGCGGCGGCGGAGGAAGCACTGCAACGCGTAGGCGTGATCGACGGCCACAACGACTGGGCCTGGGAATGCCGGCGAGGTCGCGGTTACTCGGTCGAGGGCCTGGACGAGCAGCTCTGGAGCGACACGGACATCCCGAGGCTGCGCGCCGGCGGCGTGACCGCGCAGTTCTGGTCGGTCTACGTGGAGGATCTGGATGCCGGGGCCGAATCGGTCAAAGGCACACTTCAGCAGATCGACTGGGTATACCGGCTCGCCGCCCGCTATCCGGACGTGTTCCGGATCGCTCGCACGGCAGGCGACATCGAGCGCTGCAGGGCACACGGGCGCATCGCGTCGTTGCTGGGTGCCGAAGGGGCGCACAGCATCGACGACTCGCCGGCCGTGCTGCGCATGTTCGCCCGCCTGGGCGTGCGCTATCTGACCCTCACCCACGTCAGGAACTCGTCCTGGGCAGACTCCGCGAACGACGCGCCGCAGCACGACGGACTCACCGACCGGGGCCGTTCGTACATCGCCGAGCTGAACCGGCTGGGGATGCTCGTGGACCTCTCGCATGTGTCGGTGAAGACCATGCATGACGCCCTCGACGTCTCGACTGCACCCGTGATCTTCAGCCACAGCTCGTGCCGGGCAGTGTCGGACAATCCACGGAACGTGCCCGACGACGTTCTGCTCAGGCTGGCGGGCAACGGGGGAGTGCAGATGGTCACCTTCGTGCCGCAGTTCCTCTCCGAGCGGTACGCGCAGTGGTTCGACGGCGACCGGGCGGAACCCGCACCGCCGGTGACCATCGCCGATGTCGCGAACCACATCGAGCACGCTCGCGCGACCGCGGGTGTCGAGCACATCGGCCTGGGCGGCGACTTCGACGGCACCGAGGAGTTCCCAGTAGGTCTGGAGGGCGTCGACGGCTACCCGGCACTGTTGGCCGAGCTCGCGCACCGCGGTTTCTCCGCGGAGGATCTCACGGCTCTCGCTGGAGGCAACATCCTTCGGGTGCTGGGTGAGACGGATGCCGCGTTCTCGACCGCCGGGGGCACCGATCCGGTGCTCGTGCTCTGAGGGTGCGCAGGCGCGCTCCCCGGCGAAAGCGGCCGAGGTCGGCCGATCGCACTAGCCTTGATCCATGGTTCAGATCGACTACCGCAGGCTCGGCGACTCCGGACTGATCGTCTCCTCCGTGGGGCTCGGATGCAACAATTTCGGGCGCGCCGGAACGGCGAGCGAAGACCAGCGAGGCACCGACGCGGTGATCGGGGCCGCGCTCGAGGCCGGCGTCACGTTCTTCGACACGGCCGACATCTACGGCAGGGAACGCGGTCTTTCCGAGACGCTGATGGGCAATGCGCTGCGCGGCAAGCGGCACGACGTCGTGCTCGCCACCAAGTTCGGAATGGACATGCAGGGGGCCAACGGACCGGACTGGGAGGCGCGGACCTCCCGTCGGTACATCAGGATCGCGGTGGAGGCGTCGCTGCGCCGGTTGCAGACCGATTGGATCGACCTCTACCAACTGCATCGGCCGGACCCGCAGACGCCGATCGAAGAGACCCTCGACACCCTCGACGACCTGATCGCCGAGGGCAAGGTGCGGTACATCGGGCACTCCAACCTGGCCGGCTGGCAGATCGCCGACGCCGAGTACTCGGCTCGGATCGGGCGGCATCCGAAGTTCATCTCGGCGCAGAACGAATACAGCCTGCTGGTGCGTGACGCCGAACGCGAGGTACTGCCGGCCGTGCGTGCGTACGGACTCGGATTCCTGCCGTATTTCCCGCTGTACAACGGTCTGCTCACGGGAAAGTTCTCGCGCGGCGGCGGACCGGAGGAGAGTCGCATCATGCGCCAGCGCAAGCATCTCGCCGACGAGGCGCCCTGGGACACGCTCGACGCATACCAGGAGTTCTGCGACGAGCGCGGAATCAGCATGCTTCAGGCGACCTTCAGCTGGCTGCTCGCCCAGCCCTCGCTGACGTGCGTCATCGCCGGCGCGACCCGACCGGAGCAGATCACGCAGAATGCCGAGGCGGCCACGTCGTGGCAGGCGAGCGAGGCCGATATCGACGCCATCTCCGAGTTGTTCGCCGCATGAGCGCCGTGATCAAGCTGTCGCGTCCGCGCCGGTGTTCGGCCACCTCGGCGTTCGGGAGGGGGACCATCCGATGGTAGTGCTCGACATCATCGCCCTGGTCGTCGCGCTCGTCGCCATCGCCTTCGGCGTGCTCGCGGTGCTACGGTCGCGGGCAGCCGAAGACCTCGCGCGAAGTGCGATGCAGCGTGCCGACCGGGCGGGCATCGACGCGGAGACGAGCGGCCAGGAGTCGGCGCGCGCCCTGGAACGATCGGCCGCGGCGCGCGACGATGCCGCCCAGGCGCTGGACCGGGCGACGACCGCCGCCCGGGACGCGGCGCAGGCGCGCAATCACTCCG
>DATMTS010000121.1:0-38214 GCA_035564555.1 Humibacter sp. | reverse complement strand
GTCGATCAACTGGAAGATCACGCACTTGCGACCACCGGTCAACACATACTCGGTGGCGTCCAGCTGCCAGCACGCGTTCGGCGCCGGATACACGAACCGACGGAACGACGCCCGCGGCTTCTTCCTCGGCTCCACCCGAGCGACCCCCTGGTCGCGGAAGATCCGCGCCAACGACGCCGTGGAGGGCACCGGATCCATCCCGAGCGAGCGCATCTTCTCGTGAACACTGATCGGCCCATGATCCAGACCGGACGCCTCCAACGCCGACCGCACTCCGACCGCTTGAGCCTTCACCTCATCGGCGATCCGGTTCGGGCTGACCGACGGCCGACGGGTCCGCGGCTCCAGCGCTGCAGCCTGGCCCTCCACCAGCGCTCTCTTGCGGATCGCATAGAACGTCTTCCGCGCGATTCCGTGCTCCAGACAGAACGTCGTCACCGCTCCCCGCGGCGCATCATCAGGCCACTGCGCGATGGCAAGACGGACACGAGGATCAACAGGCTCAACAGCGCTCATCCCTCAAAGATCGAGGAGAAGTGTCACCACCAAGACAGCCCGAAGCGTCACCGAACTATTGAGGCAGAAGCGTTACCGATGTCCTGAGACATAACACACAAGAACGGCGGCCATCTAATGACTGCCGTTCCCAGTGCTTATAAGGGAAGTAGGGCGGACGGGACTTGAACCCGTGACCGGCGGATTATGAGTCCGATGCTCTAACCAGCTGAGCTACCGCCCCGCGCGACCGTCACTCTTCGGATCCGGCCACGGGCGTCGCATCCGCCACCTCTGCGGCACTCGGAACCTCAGGACGAGGCTCCATGAGCGGATCCGACACCGGTTCACCACGATACAGGCTCTCGAACGTCGAGAGCGTGCGCTGGATGTCGTGGGCAGCGATGAAGCGCAATGACTCTCGCTTCATCGCGGTCAACTCATCCAACGGCATCCGCAGGATCTGCTCGATGCGGTCGGCCATCTGCTGCGCATTGCCAGGTTCGAACAGGAATCCGTTCTCTCCGTCGTGCACGAGGTGCGGCAGCGCCATCGCATCGGCCGCGACTACCGGCAGGCCCGACGCCATGGCTTCCATGGTGACGATCGACTGCAGTTCGGCGATCGACGGCATGCCGAGCAGCGTCGCCCGGCTGTAGGCATCACGCAGTTCGTCGTCGCTGACGTAACCGGTGAACGTCACCCGGTCGCGGATGCCGAGTTGTTCCGCGAGAGCTTCGAGGTTGCGCTTCTGGTCGCCGTCGCCGACGATCTCGAGTTTGGTATCGAACTCGGCGGGCAGCAGCGCGATCGCCTTGAGCAGCACGTCGATCTGCTTCTCGCCCGTGACACGGCCGACGAAGATGACACGGTTCTCGGTGCGCGGCTCGAAGTTCGGGCGGTAGTTGCGCGCATCGATGCCGCACGAGATCGCGTGCACATGACGCAGCCCGGTGTTCTTCTCGAGAAACTCCGCAGCACGCCGCGTCGGCGTGGTCACTGCCTCGGCCCGCCCGAAGGAGCGCGCCGCTGCCTTCCACGCGAGGCCGATCGACCATTTCTGCAAGAACTTCGGGATCGGCGCGAAGTCGAGCAGGTTCTCGGGCATGAAATGGTTCGTGCCGATGACCCGGATGCCTCGTTCGACAGCCTCGATGGAGAGTCCGCGCCCGACGATGATGTGCGACTGGAAGTGCACCACATCGGGTTTGACGGCCTCGATCACGCGGGCGCTGTTCTTCTTGATCGTCCAGGGCAAGGCGAAACGAAGCCAATCGTGCAGCGGCCACCGGTAGCTGCGCAGCCGGAACACCCGCATCTTCGCGCCGCCGTGCTCCTCTATCCAGGTTCCGTGTTTGGCCGACCCGGCCGGAGCCATGATGAACACCTGGTGGCCGCGCTCGATCATGCCGGCGGCGAGCCGCTCGGCGAATCGTGCGGCTCCGTTGACATCGGGCGCGAACGTGTCGGCGCCGATCAGGATTCGCAGGGGCTTGGCGGTCGGCGCGTCCGTCTCCGACGACTCGGATGGGTGCGGGCCGTGCGAATCGGGCAAATCGAGATTCCCTACTGTCGGCCGGGGAGCGGCATCCGGCGAAGTCTGTCGGCCGTGCAACTCGGCTGCCCGGCAATGATACCGGTCACTAGTCTAAACACGGCCACCCCCGCATCGCAGTCAGGCGCCACGGCGGGATGCCATCACACCTCGGCCTGCGGATGGTACCGAGCGAGCATGAACACGCCGACGATGGCGACCACGCCGGTGATCACGAAGGCGATGGCCGCCCACAACGGCGCCTCGGCGGCCTCGTGCAGCACCAGGATGCCGATCGCGACCGCGACCATCGGGTCGATGACCGTGAGCCCGGCGATCACCAGATCGGGCGGACCCGACGAGTACGCGTTCTGCACGAAGAACGCGCCCAACCCCACCGCGGCCAGCAGACCGACGATGCAGACGACGGTGAGCCAATCGAATTCGCCCTGCTGCACGCGTGCGATGACGACCTTGGCGAGGGTGGCGACGAACCCGTAGAGCACCCCGGCCCCGACGACGTAGACGATGGCCTTGAACCGGTTGCGCAGCAGCCCGAACACCAGCGCGAAGACCACGAGCACCGACGCGAGGATGACCAGAATGGTGATCAGTTCGCTCTCGGTGACCGGAACATTCCGCGTGGTGAACGCCGCGATCGCGACGAAGGCGCCAACCCCGCCCACACACAGGCAGATGGCGATCAGCGACCGTCCGGTGGGCTTCACGTGGGTGATACGTGCGTTCAAGATCGTCGTGATCACCAGGGCGACGGCGCCGAGCGGCTGCACGACGACCAGCGGCGAGAAGACCAACGCGACCAACTGGAACACGATCGCGAGGCCCAGCATCAGGGTTCCGAAGACCCACGACGGGCGCCTCAGCAACAGCGCGAGCTGCGTGAGGTTGAGCCCGCCGTTGCCGATCTGGGTAGTGTTCGCTTCGACCTTGGTGACACCGCGGTGCTGGTATTGCGCTCCGAACGACATGAAGACGGCCCCGACGAGCGCGATCGGAATACCGATGAATTGCGCGGGGTCGAGCGCCAAATACGACGCAAGATCCGTGTATTCAAGGGTCACGCATCCGACCCTAACCGCATTCCGCTCGATAGTCTGGACGAATGGCCGCGCTCCCGATCCGGATTTCCGGAGACCCCGTTCTGCACGCTCGCGCACACGATGTGACCGACTTCGGCCCGGAATTGAACACGCTCGTCAACGACATGTTCGAGACCATGGATGCCGCCCCCGGCGTGGGATTGGCGGCCCCGCAGGTGGGTGTTGCACTGCGTCTGTTCGTGTACGGCTGGCACGACGACGAGGTGGAGCATCGCGGAGTGGCGATCAATCCGGTGCTGTGGATCACCCCGCCCCCGCCGGGCGAGCCGGACGAGGAGACCGAGTCGGAGGGTTGTCTCTCGTTCCCCGGTGAGCGTTTTCCGTTGCGCCGCTCCCCCTCGGCCCTGTTGCAGGCGATCGGCCTCGACCAGAAGCCGTTCGAGGTGCGCGCAGATGGATGGCTGGCCCGGATCTTCCAGCACGAGTTCGACCACCTCGACGGCTTGTTGTACGTCGATCGGCTGACGTATCCCTACGACCGCGCTGCAGCCAAGGCCACTCGCAAGCAGAGCTGGGGTGTCCCGGGCAAGAGTTGGCTGCCCGGCGTCGATCACCTGGAGGACTGACGCCGGACAGCATCCGTAGGAGCGGGACTACTGCTGAGTGGGGCGGTTCGCGCGCAGCACCTCGAGCCGCTTGCGGTATTCGACCTCGTCGATGTCGCCCTGGGCGAAACGCTCGGCGAGCGTCGACTCGGCCGATGACGAAGCGCGCCAGCCGGCCTCCGGACCCCAGTGGCGCCAGTAGGCACGGCGACGCCGGGCAACGAGCGTGATGATCAGCACGATCACGCCGATCCAGAACAGCGGGATCAGCAGGAAGAGGAATCCGAAGCCCGCGACCCAGGGGCCGCCCCAATGCGCGGCAGCCGAGACTGCGGGCGCCGCGGCGCTGACGGTGGTGAGCATGGTGTGGTCCAATCTGTAGATTCAGTCGATTCTCGGGCGGCCGACGTTGCGACCGCACACCATCAGTTTTCGCCGGCCCGGCTCGCGGCGCGTCCGCCGAAGGGAGCGACCTGGGCTACTCCCCCGGGAGCAGGACGGGTCTCGGGGCTACGCGCCGCCGGCGCGGACGAGCCCGGTCTCGTACGCGATGACGACCAAGTGCACCCGGTCGCGGGCGCCCAGCTTGCTCAGGATGCGCGACACATGGGTCTTGGAGGTGAGCGGGCTCATGAACAACCGCGCGGCGATCTCGCCGTTGGTCAGCCCCTGACCGACCAGGGTGAGCACCTCGCGCTCGCGTTCGGTGAGCGCATCCAGGATGCGGGCGTCGGTCGGAGCGGAGAGCCCGACGGCGATCCGCTCGAGCAGCCGTTTCGTCACTCCCGGCGACAGCAGCGCCTCCCCCGCGGCCGCCACGCGCACGGCCCTGATCAGGTCCACCGGGTCGGTGTCTTTCACCAGGAAGCCGCTCGCTCCGGCCCGGATCGCCTGCGCCACGTACTCGTCGAGCTCGAAGGTCGTGACGATCACGATATGCACGGACGCCAGTGCCGGGTCGGCGGCGACCTGCTCGGTGGCCCAGAGACCGTCGCCGTCCGGCATCCGGATGTCCATCATCACGACGTCGGGCCGGTGTTCACGCACCAGGGAGAGCGCTTCGCGGCCGGTGGAAGCCTCGGCCACCACCTCGATGTCGGGTTCGGCGTCGAGCAAGGCCCGGAATCCGCCCCGCACCAGTCGCTGATCATCGGCCAGCAGGACTCGGATCATGACCGTGCTCCATTCGTGATCGGGATGCGGACGGTCACGCACCAGCCACCGTCTGCGGTCGGCCCCGCCTGGGCGCTGCCGCCGAGCAGTTCGGCTCGTTCTCGTATGCCGATCAGTCCGCGGTGCACGTGGGGTGAGGCTCCGGATGTCGGCGGCCCGGATGAGGCCGGGTCCGGTGCGGACAGTCCGGCGGTGCCGGGTGCGGCTTCGCCGGATGCAGGTTCCGGTGCCGCAGGGTCGACGATCTCGAGCGTGTATTGCGACGCATCCGCCCGCAGGACGACCCGAGCCGTTCGGGCCGACCCGTGCTTGGCGACGTTGGTCAGCGCCTCCTGCGTGATCCGATAGATCGCGGACTGAACAGGGCCGCGGATCTGCCGTGCGGCGCCTTCGTCGAGGTGGTTCTGCAGCGTTACGGTCACGCCCTGCCGAGCAGAGGCATCCACGAGTCCGGGAAGACCGGCCAGCGTCGGCTCCGGACTGCGCGGCACAGGCTCGGCGCCTTCTCGCAGTACGCCGAGTACACTGCGCACCTCGTCGAGCGCGGTGCCGCTCGTCTCGCGGATGGCGGCGAGCGCATCGCGCGCCTGCTGGGGTTGACTGTCGAAGAGGTGCAGGCCGACGCCGGCCTGCACGCTGATCTCGGAGAGTGAATGGGCGAGGATGTCGTGCAACTCGCGCGCTATCCGCAGCCGTTCCGCCTCGGCCGCCGACTGCCGACGTGCCGCCACCTCATGCGACATCGCACGGTAGCGGTCGCGACGCGTTCTCGCGCCCTCGGCCAGTGCCGCGATCAGGCACAGCGCCAGCGTCACGACCAGCAGCCGTCCCGCCATCCAGGGCGCCCCCGTGACCGCGATCAGCCCGACGGTGCCCAGCACGGCGAGACCGGCCAACGTCGACCATGCCCACACCTTGCGGCCGCTGAAGATCGCACCTGCGATTGCGAACGCGACGGGAACGGCGGCCAGCGGCGGTCCGGCGGCGAACGCGATAGCCGGCAGGCACAGTGCCGCAACGATCAGAAGCACGGGAGCGGCCGCGTGGCGACGCCATGGCAGCGCCGCGCTGGAACCGATCGCGAGCACGGCGGCGCCGATCTCCAGCGGTCGCCCGCCGTGCACCGCGATCCACAGCGCCGGAATCTGCAGCAGCATCGACAGCACCATCGGAAACCAGCGCAGCGGCGGCGGCGCAGATGCCGGTCGTTGCGCCCACGGCGGCCCGTAACGGCGTGGCGGGTCGGCGGTCATGCCCTCATGCTAGCCAGCCGTCCGTCCGCAGGGATCGGCCGGTCAGAGGTCACCGATGCGAACGGATACTCCCGAGGGAGTACCCACGCCGGATCAGACGCGGCCCGCGCGCCTGCGCCATGCAGAAGGCCCGGTCCCTTTCAGGGCCGGGCCTTCTGACGCCATGCTGCTTTTACCGCAGAACGGGCATCCGCTCCCCCTGATGGACTCGAACCATCAACCTGCCGGTTAACAGCCGGCTGCTCTGCCAATTGAGCTAAGGAGGAATGCTCTGGATACTTTATCAAAGGTTCGAGGTGCCGATGACACGCTGCGTGCCGGGCCCGACCCCGCGTCAGTGGCCGCCGAGCGCCCGCGCCAGGTCGGCCACGTAGGGATGCGTCGGGTTGCCGAACACCGCGTCGATCTCGCCGTAGCCGACCAGGGCTCCTCGATGCAGCACGGCGATTCGCGCGCCCGATTGGCGCAGCACCGAGACGTCATGGCTGACCATCACGGCCGCGAATCCGCCTTGCACGTGCAGGCGCGAAAGCAGGTCGACGACCGAGTCGCGCACCGTCACGTCGATTCCCGCGGTGGGTTCGTCCGCGATCAGCACCCGCGGCCCGAGCATCAACGCGCGCGCGATAGCCACCCGCTGCCGCTGGCCCCCACTGAGCTCGTACGGGTACTGGCCCATCACGCGCAACGGAAGCTGGACGGCATCGAGCATTCCCGCAGTCCTCAGCTCCGCCTGACGGCGATCGAAGTGTTTGTCGCGTTCGAAGATCGGCGACGCGATGGTTTCGGCAACCGTCCATGAGGGCTCGAGGCGAGAGCCGGCATCCTGCTCGAGATAGCCGACGTCGAAGGTGAGCCGTGTACGGGCCCGTTTGCCCAACTTCCTCAGGCCGTGACCGAGCACCGTGGCTTCTCCGCCGGTGATGCGCGGCGCCTGTTCACTCGTCGAGGCCCGGGCGGCCAGCAGTCGTGCCAGCGTGCTCTTGCCCGACCCGCTCTCGCCGAGCACGCCCAGCACGCCGCCTTGCTCGACCGTCAGACTCACCCCCCGCAGGGCGACGCAGGCAGCACTTGGCCCCCGAGCCGGATACTCGACGGAGAGGTCGCTGACCACGATCGGCCGTTCGTCCGTGCTCATGCCGCGCCCTCCGCATCTCGTCGCAGCCTCGCCAGGGATTCGCGTCGTGCCGCCTGCTCCATCGGGTCGGGAACCGGTAGGGATGCCAGCAGCCGCTTGGTGTATGGATCTCTCGGGGAGTCGAGAACCTGTTCGCCTGTGCCCTCCTCGACCAGGCGCCCCCGATGCAGCACGGCGATGCGGTCGGCGAGCAGGTCGACAACGGCGAGATCGTGGCTGATGAAGAGCGCCGCGAAGCCGAACTCGGCCTGCAACTCGGCGAACAGTTCCAGCACCCTGGCCTGCACCGAGACGTCCAGCGCGCTCGTCGGCTCATCCGCGATGAGCAGCTCCGGCTGCAATGCGAGCGCACGCGCCAGGGAGGCGCGTTGACGCTGGCCGCCGCTGAGCTCGTGCGGGAAGCGGTCGCCGTATGCCTTGGGCAACTGCACCGCCTCCAGAAGCTCATCGACCCGGCCGCGCGCCGCGGCGGGATTCGCTGCGCGTCCGTGCACCACGAGAGGCTCGGCGACGCAGTCGGCGATCGTGAGCAGCGGGTTGAAGCTCGAGGCCGGGTCTTGGAAGACGAAGCCGATGCGGCTGCGCATCCGCTTGAAGCGGCGCTCGACGACCCCGTTCATCTCATGGTCGAGTACCTTCAGCGACCCGCCGGTGACTCGGGTGAGTCCGCCGATGGCGCGACCGATCGTGGTCTTGCCGCTGCCGCTCTCCCCGACGAGTCCGAGAACCTCACCGGGCCGGATGTCGAAGCTCACGCCGTCGACGGCGATGAAGCCGGGGCGACCCAGCCTGCCGGGGTATTGGATGCGCAGCCCGCGCGCCGAGACCACCGGCGCGACCGCGCTCCAGTCCGCGGCGCGACCCGCCGCACGTTCGGCGGTCTGGAGGCGGCCCTGGCCCACGTGCGGCACTGCGGCAAGCAGCTTCTGGGTGTACTCGTGCTGCGGTCGTGCGAAGAGCGTGTTCACGTCGGCCTCCTCGACGAGCTTGCCCTGGTACATGACCGCCACCCGATCGGCGAGGTCGGCGACGACAGCCATGTTGTGCGTGATCAGAACGATCGCGGCCCCGAACTCCTCCCGGCATCGCCGAAGCAGGTCGAGGATCTCGGCCTGCACGGTGACGTCCAGAGCGGTCGTGGGCTCATCCGCCACGATGAGTCCGGGGTTCAGCACGAGCGCCATGGCGATCACGATGCGCTGCTTCTGCCCTCCCGAGAACTGGTGCGGATAGTACGCCACCCGCTTCTCCGGTTCGGGGATCCCGACCTTGCCGAGGATCTCGATCGCTGCGGCCTTCGCCTGTGCGCGGCCGATCCTGCCGTGCGCGCGCAGCCCTTCCGCGATCTGCCAGCCCACCGGATAGACCGGGTTCAGCGCCGTCGACGGCTCCTGGAAGACCATCGCCACATCACGGCCGCGAACGCTGCGCAACGCCTTCTTGCCGACCGAGATCACATCGACGCCTTCGCCTCCGGCGTTTCCGCGCAGCAGCACGGTGCCTGACGCGGTGGCCGTCTCCGGAAGCAACCCGAGGATCGACTTCGCGGTCACGGTCTTGCCGCTGCCGCTCTCCCCCACGATCGCCAGCACCTCACCGGGCGCTACCTTCAGACTCACGCCATCGACCGCGTGCACCGCTCCGGAATCCGTCGCGAACGAGACGTTCAGATCGGTGATGGTCACGACATCGCTCATGGTCGCACCTGGATTCCCTCGGGATCGATCGTTCCTTCACCCTCGAGCCCGGCCAGGCCGCCTGGACCGGCATCCAGGACGCCACCGGGCACCGCCGAGGTCTCCGCGATGCCCCCCGACGTGCCGCCGACCGCGCGCCTGCCGCGCAGGCGCGGATCTGCGAGGTCGTTGAGGCTCTCACCGACGAGGGTGATGCCGAGCACGACGAGCACGATCGCGACACCCGGGAAGAGCGCCGTCCACCAGATGCCCGCCGTGACGTCGGCGATCGCCTTGTTCAGGTCGAACCCCCACTCCGCCGCAGCGGTCGGCTCGATGCCGAAGCCCAGGAAGCCGAGGCCGGCCAGGGTGAGGATCGCCTCCGACGAGTTGAGGGTGAAGATCAGCGGAAGGGTGCGCGTCGAGTTGCGGTACACGTGCCGGAACATGATCCGGGCGTTGCTCGCACCCACGACCTTGGCCGACTCGACGTAGGCCTCCGCCTTGATCCGCACGGCCTCCGACCGGATGACACGGAAGTACTGCGGAATGTAGACGACGGTGATCGAGATGGCCGCGGCCATCACCCCGCCCCACAGGCTCGACTGACCGCCGCTGATCACGATCGACATGACAATGGCCAGGAGCAGTGACGGGAACGCGTAGATCGCGTCGCAGACGACGACGAGCACCCGATCGAGCCACCCGCCGAAGTAACCGGAGATCAGCCCCAGCAGCACTCCCGCGAAGATCGACAGCGCGACGGCGATGATGATCACCATGATCGCCGTCTGCGCCCCCCAGATCACGCGCGAGAAGACGTCATAGCCGCCGACCGTCGTGCCCCAGAGGTGCCCGTGGCCCGGCGGCTGTTGCGACCCGAACGAGCCGTGAGCGTCGCGCAGTTGGGAGAACCCGTACGGCGCGATCAGGGGCGCGAGGACCGCGACCAGCACGAAGATGACCGTGATGACGAGCCCTGTGACGAGCATGAACCGTTGCACGCCGACGCTCTGCCGCACCTGACGCACCACGGGCAGGCGGCGCAACAGGCTCGGCCTGCGGAGGAGGACGGCCGGATTCGTCGTCGCCATCTCAGTACCTCACTCTCGGGTCGATGAGGGCCGCAATGACGTCGACCACGAAATTCGTCAACGCGACGATGACCGCGAGCAGCGCGACGATGCCCTGCACCGCGACGAAGTCCCTGGCCTGCAGGTACTGCGAGAGCTGAAACCCGAGGCCCTTCCATTCGAAGGTCGTCTCGGTCAGGATGGCGCCTCCCAGCAGCAGCGCGATCTGCAGCCCGATCACCGTGATGATGGGGATCAGCGCGGGCTTGTAAGCGTGTTTGCGCACCAGACGGTACTCCCGAACGCCGCGCGACCGGGCGGCATCCACGTAATCGGTGCCCAGGGTGCCGATCACGTTGGTGCGCACCAGGCGCAGGAACACTCCTGCGGTGAGCAGCCCGAGCGCAACGCCGGGCAGCACCGCGTGCGCGAGCACATCCCCGACCACGGACGGATCGCCGGTCTGGAACGAGTCGATGAGGTAGATGCCGGTGGGATTCGGCAGCGTCTGCATCTGCAGTTCCGACGAAGTCGTTGCGCGCCCGGCCACCGGCAGCCAGTCGAGCCAGACGGAGAAGATCAGCTTCAACAGCAGGCCGGCGAAGAACACCGGCGTCGCGTAGCACAGGATCGCGAACACGCGCAGCACCGCGTCGCCCCACTTGTCGCGGATGTATGCGGCGAGCATGCCGAGCGGGATGCCGACGATGAAGGCGACGATGAGCGCATAGAAGGCCAACTCGAGCGTGGCGGTGCCGTAGGTCACCAGCACCTGGGTGACCGGCAGATGGTCGCTGGTCGTGGTGCCGAAGTCTCCCGTGGCGATGTTGCGCAGGTATTCCAGGTACTGCACGATCATCGGCCGGTCGTACCCTGCCTCGTGGATGCGCTGCACGAGCTGAGCGTGCGTGAGCCGGCCGCCCAGCGCCGCCGTGATCGGGTCGCCGGTGGTGCGCATCAGCACGAAGACCAGCGAGACCAGGATGAAGATGGTCGGGAAGATCAGCAGGAACCGGATGACGAGGTAGCGGAGCAGGCCGCCTCCCGCCGATTTGCCCTTCTTCTCGAGCGCGAGCGGCGCCGGGGCGCCGCCGGGAGTGCTGACGGTCGTTGTCATGGTTGCCTTACGTTCGGTGCGCCGCGTGCAAGGGGCGACTCGCGCTCTGCAAGTCGCCCCTCCACCCGGTCAGGCGATTCTATCCGGCGACGGGAATCAGCCCTTGGACAGCGCCGCGTAACGGAATTTGAACGATGCGTCGAGCGTCTTGTCCGTTCCGGAGACATCCGTTCCGGTCACCGCGACCTGGGCGCCCTGCAACAGGGGCAGAGTCGACAGATCGGCCGCCACCTTGTCTTGGATCTCGCCGATCAGCTTCGCGCGCGCCGTTTTGTCGGTGGTGCTGCGTTGCTGGTCGATCAACTTCTGCACCACAGGGTTGTCGTAGTGGTTGGAGAGGAAGTTGTCTTTGGTGAAGAACGGGGAGAGGTAGTTGTCGGCATCCGAGTAGTCCGGGAACCAGCCGAGCTGGTACGCGGGATACAGGTCGGCGACGCGGTCCTTGGAGTACTGCACCCACTCCGTCGACTGCAGGTCGACGCTGAACAGGCCGCCGTTCTCGAGTTGCGACTTGACCATCGCGTACTCGTCGCCCGAGGAGGGACCGTAGTGGTCGGCGTTGTACTGCAGGTGAAGGGTGACCGGCGTCTTGACTCCGGCCGCGGCCAGCGTTTGCTTGGCCTTGTCGAGGCTCGGGCCACCGCTTCCGTCGCCGTACATGCCCTTGAGCGACTCCGTTGCGCCGGTGAGACCCTGCGGAACGTAGGAATAGGCGGGCGTATAGGTGTCTTTATAGACCTGTTTGGCGATGGCGGCACGGTCGACCAGATCGGCTGCCGCCTGACGCACCGCAAGAGCCTTCTTCGCGTTGGCGTCGGAGGTCTTGGCTCCGTACGGCATCGTGTTGAAATTGAACACGATGTAGCGCAACTCGCCGCCGGGGCCGTCCACGACCTTCACCTTCTTGTCCTTGCGCAGGCTGGCGATGTCGGTCGCGGCAAGGCTGCGGAAGGCGACGTCGATGTTGCCCTGCTGGATGTCGAGCTTGAGGTTCGAGGCATCCGAATAGTACTTGACATTGACCGTCGAGGTCTGCGGCTTGCCGAGCAGGCCCTTGTAGTCGGGGTTCACCTTGTACTGGATGAGGTTGTTCACCTTGTAGCTGCTAATGCGGTACTGACCGGCGAACGCTTCGCCCTTGACGATCGTCGTGTCCGGCGTGACCTTGTCGGGTGAGAACACCTGCTCGTCGACGATCGGTCCGGCAGGGCTGGATAGCACCTGCGCGAAGGTCTGGTCATTGGGCGTCTTCAGCGTGAACACGACGGTGGTCGGATCGGGCGCCGCGGTCGACTGGAGGTTCGCGAGCAGCGATGCGGGACCGTTCGGGTCGTTGATCTTGATCATCCGGTCGAACGTGAACTTGACGTCGGAGGAGGTCAGGTCGTGTCCGTTGGCGAACTTGAGTCCGCTCTTCAGCTTCACCGTGTACTGCGTGGGGCTGGTGAACGAGGCGCTGGTGGCGATGTCGGGCTGCACGTCGGGGCTGCCGTAGGGCGAGTTCATCAGGAAGGGGTACACCTGGTTCATCACGGCGAACGATCCGTTGTCGTATGAGCCGGCCGGGTCGATGCTGGTGATCTTGTCGGTCGTTCCGACGGTCAGTGCTGCGGCCAATGGCACCGTCTTGGATCTTGCTGCCGAACAGCCGGCGAGCAGCAATGCGGATACCGCCAACGCGGCGACTGCTGTCGCGGTGCGTCTACCCCTGAACGTCACGGATCTCATATCCGAGTACCTCTTCCTCGTGTCGTGAATGGCGGCGCGATCTACCACCGAGGAGCGCGCCGCACGGTAGGTCCTGTGTAACACATCACGCGTGGACAGGGCCCGCTCACGCAATAATCTTTATCAACAGGATGCTTCTGCGCGACGTTTTGCGCGTTTGCGCGGCAGATTACGCAACCGGCTCACTCGCCGCGAACGCGCCTGCGAGCCGCTTCGATCTCGAGAAGCTCGCGTTGGATCACGTTGTAGGCATCGCGATCGGTCGGGTCGGCGCGCTGAAGCCGACCGAGAAGTGCGGTCTTCTGTGCGAGCAGACCCTTGTCGATGAGCGCCGACACGACGCCCTGCACATACGGGGCGACGGCGTTCTCGTCACGTTCGGGGATCGGGGCGACCGCCAGTTGCTGCACGAGGGTGACGAACGACTCCGGCACGTGCGACGACACCCGTGCCACCCAATCCGACGAGGCGTCCGGGCGACCCGCGGCCGCGACCGCATCGCGCACCACGGCCAGCGACGGGTTCGCGAAGCCGGTGGCGCAGGCCTGAGCGATCAGCACGTCGCCGATCGACTCGGGATGCTGCAGCATGGCCATCACCGCGTCCCGCTCGAGCCGCGTTGACGGATCGGAGCCGAGGCTACCGATGGTGGGCCCGTCGGTGCGGCGACGGGATTCCTGCTCGTCGGGGTGGTCGCCCCGGGCCGGCGCCGGTCCCCCGGCAGCGCCGGCGTGCGCGGAATCGTCCCGCCGCTGTGCCTGCGGATCCCCCGCGCGGGCATCACGCTCGGAGGCGCGCTGCACCATACGCACCGCGGCGTGCACCTCGCCGAGCTCCACTCCGATCATGCGCGCCAGTTCCCGCGCGTAGCCCGGCTGCAACGAGGGGTCACGCAGGTCGGCGATCACCGGAGCCGCCTCGCGCAGCGCGGCGACACGGCCCTCGACGGTCTCCAGGTCGTAGCGGGCGACGACCTTGCGCAGCACGAACTCGAACATCGGCTTCTTGGTGTCGATCATGCGACGCACCGCGTCGTCGCCCTGCCTGATGCGCAGGTCGCACGGGTCGAGGCCCTCGGGACCGACCGCGACGAACGTCTGGGCCGCGAACCGGCGCTCCTCGCTGAAGGCACGCAGCGCGGCCTTCTGCCCGGCGGCATCCGGGTCGAAGGTGAACACGACCTCGCCGAGCCCGGAGTCATCCCCGAGCACACGTCTCAGTACCTTGATGTGGTCCACTCCGAACGAGGTTCCGCAGGTAGCGACCGCCGTCGTGACCCCCGCGAGATGGCACGCCATCACATCCGTGTAACCTTCCACGACAACCACCCTGTTGGTGCGGGAGATGTCGCGCTTGGCCAAGTCGAGCCCGTAGAGCACCTGCGCCTTGTGATACACGGCCGTTTCGGGCGTGTTCAGATACTTCGGCCCCTTGTCGTCGTCGAGCAGGCGCCGGGCACCGAAGCCGACGGTCTGCCCGGTCACATCCCGAATCGGCCACACCAGGCGACCCCTGAACCGGTCGTATACGCCGCGATCGCCCTGTGACACGAGCCCGCTCGCCGCGAGTTCCTCGGGGGTGAATCCGCGGCCCCGTAGGTGCTTGGTCAACTCGTCCCAGCTCTTCGGCGCGAATCCCACCCCGAATCGCGCCGCCGCGTGAGCATCGAAACCACGTTCACCCAGAAATCGGCGACCGACGTCCGCCTCGGGGGTTCCCAGCCGGTCACGGAAGAACTCCTCGGCCGCGGCATTGGCCGCCAGCAGTCTCGCGCGGTTGCCCTGTTCGGTCTGAGCGCCGCCGTCTTCGAAATGCAGCGTGTAGCCGAGGCGTGCCGCAAGGCGCTCGACCGCCTCCGCGAACGTGACGTGATCCATCTTCTGCAGAAACGAGTAGACGTCGCCCGATTCGCCGCAGCCGAAGCAGTGGTACAGGCCCACTTGCGGACGCACGTGGAAGCTCGGGCTGCGCTCGTCGTGGAATGGGCAGAGGCCCTTCATCGAACCGACGCCCGCCGACTTCAGCGAAACGTAATCGCCGACGATGTCGGCGATGTTGGTGCGGGACTTGACCTCTTCGACGTCACCCTGTCGAATCCGTCCCGCCATGGTTCGATTCTAGTGAGCCCGCCGCCCCCGCCGGTGCTGCTGAATCCCTTGGCATCGACTCCCGCCAACGTCGGGAAATGCGGTCGGGATACCCGAACTTTGACGGGGCTCGACGGATTGGATCCGGGGGTTGTGGATAGCGCGGGCGCGGGCAGCGTGATGCAGGCATTGTTGAGCGCGTGAGAACGCCTGCACGGTTGGATCCGCTGTTGGAGGTAAAACCCTTCGCGGTGCACGAGGGGCGAGCGCGGGGTGCGTCTCGGGGACGGCTGTACGCCAGCGACCTCGCGCGTCCGTTTCACGGCGTACGCGCCGTGCGGGCGCCGGACAGCTTGCTGGAAAGGATGCTCGCCTATCGGCCTCGCATGCTGCCGGACCAGTTCTTCAGTCACGCAACATCGGCGATGTTCTGGGGGGCGCCGTTACCGGCGCGGTTCGAGCAGGATGAGCGTTTGCACGTGGCGGTCCTCGCGCCCGGCACTGCTCCTGCGGCGCGAGGGGTGCTCGGTCACGAACTGCAGTTCGCTGCGGTCGTGCACTGGAGGGGATTTCCGCTCTCCGATCCGTCGACGACGTGGTGCCAACTCGCAAGTACCCTCGCGCTCGCCGACCTCGTGGCCCTCGGCGACTTCTTCCTGACCGGACCGAACCCGGTGCACGGGCATCCGCCGCTCGCCACAATCGGCCAACTGCGAACAGCGGTGCGTGCCCATTGCCGGCGCCGCGGCATCCGGACGGCGAAGGAAGCGCTCGACCTCGTCCGCTGCGGTGCGCGGTCGCGGCCCGAATCGCTGCTGCGAGTGCTGATGGTGACTTCGGGCCTCCCGGAACCCGAGCTCAACCCGTCCGTGCGGATGGCTGATGGACGACATAAGCAGCCCGACATCGCGTATCCAGAGATCCGATTCGGCATCGAGTACGAGGGCGACGAACACCGTACCGATCGCGCCCGATTCCGCAGCGACATCGAGCGCAAGGAGGCATTCTCAGACGTCGACTGGGACATCATGCGCGTCACCGGTGACCACCTGCTGCGCCCCGCAGACCTCGCCGCTCGCATCCACCGTCGCATCCACAAGCGTTGCGCCGAACTTGGTATCACGGTCGACGCCATCGAGTCCCGTCAAAGTCTGGAAATGCCCCCGCGATAACCAGACTTTGACGGGACTCAACGGGAGTGGTGAGCGGGTGGGGGTGAGAGGGGGTGGAAGATGGGCGAAGGCTCAGAGACGGCCGGTCCGTTCGTACCAGGCGATCGCCGACTGGTCGGTCAAGCTGGCCACCTGGTCGACCACGACACGTTTGCGCGCCACGTCGTCGGTCGCTGCGGCCCAGTCCTCCGCGAAGCCGGCGTCGAGTGCGTGGGGTCCGGCGTTCCACAGCGCGTCGGCGAGCGTGCCGAGCATCTGGCGTTGTCTGGCGTAGATCGGCTGCCGGGTGTTCTTCGACATCACGAAGGTCGCCACGATGCCTTTCAGCACCGCGATCTCCGCCTGGATCTCGCGGGGCACCACGACGCTCGCCGCGAACCGGGTCAGCTGTGTCGCCGGGTACGACTCACGGGTCGCCCGCGTCGCGGCGCCGGCGAAGCGCCCGATGAGTTGGCTCGTCAGATTCTTCAATCGCGCCTGTGCGGCGCGGGAGCCGTCCCAGGAGTCGAGCCAGACCTCCAATGAGTCGAGGCGATCGAAAGCTGCGATCAGCTCGTCGTGGCCGACCTCTCCTCCGATCCATTCGTACATCGAGCTCACCAGCGACTCGTGATCGACGCGTTCGCCGAGCGCCGTGACGTCGATGTACCCGTTGACCACGGCGTCTTCGAAGTCGTGCACCGAATAGGCGATGTCGTCTGACAGGTCCATGACCTGGGCTTCGATGCACCTCACCCCGGTCGGCGCCGAATCGCGAAGCCATTCGAACACGTCGGCGTCCTCGGTGTAGAAGCCGAACTTCGCCCGTCCGCTCGGGTCGGCCACCGACCGATCGGCAGGCCAGGGGTACTTGCAGCTGGCGTCGAGGCTCGCCCGGGTGAGATTGAGCCCGTATTGACGTCCATCGTCGCCGAAGACCTTCGGTTCCAGTCGGGTGAGCAACCGCAGGGTCTGCGCATTGCCTTCGAAACCGCCGATGTCGGCCGCCCACTCGGCCAGCGCGCGTTCCCCATTGTGACCGAACGGCGGATGCCCGATGTCGTGCGCCAGGCATGCCGTGTCGACCACGTCCGGGTCGAGTCCGAGACTGGCGCCCAGTTCGCGGCCCACCTGGGCCACCTCGAGCGAGTGGGTGAGCCGGTTACGGGCGAAGTCGAGCCCCGACGTGGGACTCAGAACCTGGGTCTTGGCCGCCAGCCGTCGCAGCGCGCTGGAGTGCAGCAGCCTTGCTCTGTCGCGCGCGAAGTCACTGCGCCTGGTGGAATGCTGCTCGGGCAGCCGGCGCTGCGTGTCGTGCTCGTCGTAGCCGACGTGCACCGGCCCCGCCTCGCCGGATGCCGTGGGGGTGGCGCGCGCCGTCGCCTCAGCCGCCACTGTTGTGCACCTCCGCGGCCGCGACGTCCTGCCTCGCGGTCGGCGACAGGGTTCGGGATGCCAGCCACCCATCGGGCAGCGCCGGGTTCTTCGGCGTTCCCGCGCGACCGCGCGGTCCCTCCGCGCCGTCGCCCGGGTACGGCTCGTTCGCGTCGAGCGTGCCGAGCAGGTCATCGAGGTGAGCGAGGGTCTCGACCGTGGCCAGCCTGGCGCGCAGCTCCCCACCGACCGGGTACCCCTTGAAATACCAGGCGACGTGTTTGCGGATGTCGCGGCATCCGCGCTCCTGGCTCTCGAAGAACTCGACGAGCAGTTCGGCGTGCCTGCGGAACGCGGCGGCGACCTGTCCGAGGTCGGGACGCGCCTGAGCGGCCGAGGCCTCTGCCGCAGTCAGTTCTCCGGAACGAGCGCGGAATGCCGCCGCGAGGTCGCCGAACAGCCATGGTCTTCCGAGGCATCCGCGGCCGACGACGACGCCGTCGCACCCGGTCTGCTCCATCATGGCGATCGCATCGGCGGCCGACCAGATGTCACCGTTGCCGAGCACGGGCACGGTCGAGACGCTCTCTTTCAACGCGGCGATCGCATTCCAGTCGGCTTGCCCGGAGTAGAACTCTGCCGCGGTTCGTGCGTGCAGCGCGATCGAGGAGACGCCGGCCCCCTCTGCGATCCGACCCGCTTCCAGGTACGTCAGATGGTCGGCATCGATGCCTTTGCGCATCTTGATCGTCAGCGGCACATCGCCGGCGGCGCGCACCGCGCCCTCGACGATCTCACGGAACACGTCGAGCTTCCAAGGCAGCGCGGCACCGCCGCCCTTGCGGGTCACCTTGGGCACGGGGCATCCGAAGTTCAGATCGATGTGGTCGGCCCGGTCCTCCGCCACGAGCATGGCCACGGCGCCGCGTACCGTGGCCGGGTCGACGCCGTAGAGCTGGATCGACCGAGGCGTCTCGGATTCGTGATGGCGAATCAGCCGCATCGACTCCGGGGTGCGTTCGAGAAGAGCGCGCGAGGTGATCATCTCGCTGACATACAGGCCTGCGCCGTATTCGCGGCAGAGGCGCCGGAACGCCGTGTTGGTGATGCCGGCCATCGGGGCCAGCACGACGGGTACCTCGAGGCGCAACCGACCGATGGTCAGCGGCGCCGGGGCTAGGGTTGCGGTGGGAGACATCAGAACGATTCTCCCAGATCGACCGGGAAAGGCGAGCGGGCGTGGCGGATGCGACGGAATCGGCGGCGACCGGGCACCCGGATGCCGACACCCGCGGACTGGCCCGGGTGCGAGAGGATGCCGCGGCACGCGCTCTGCAGATCGAGGTCGTCGAGCGGCCGAACGCGCACTCCCTGGCCGAAGCCGCCGCACTGATCGGCGTGCCCGTCTCCGGCATCGTGAAGTCGCTGGTCGTCAAACGCAGCGCGCACGACTACCTGTTCGTGCTCGTGCCGGGCGGTCGCAAGATCTCCTGGCCCAAGCTTCGGTCGGCCGTCGGCGTCAATCGCCTGTCGCTGCCCGACGCGTCGCTGGCGCTGGATGCGACCGGCTACGAACGGGGCACGATCACCCCGCTGGGGTCGAGGACCGCGTGGCCGGTATTCGCCGACGCCTCGATCGCCGGGCAACGGATCGCGATGGGCTCCGGCGCGCACGGTTACAGCGTGTTCGTCGACGCGGATGCCTTGATCGAGTCTCTGCAGGCCGTTGTGGCCGACCTCACCGACCCGGAGTAGCCGCAGCGACTAGGCCGACGACCGTCGACGGCTGCTGCGCGCCGGTGGCCTCGGCCGCCGGCAGCGCGCACGAATCTCCCTCGCAGACGAGGGCGCCGGGATCGCCCAGCGGCGTCAACGGGCTCACGCCGGCACTTCCGCACTCGCGGAATCGGCAGAAACTTCCGCGACTCGCTCGGTCCACACCTGCTCGAGCACCTCGGCGAAGGTCGCAGACTCCTGCGCTCCGGAAACACCGTACTTTCCATCGACGACGAAGAACGGCACGCCCTGGATGCCGTACTCCTGAGCGAGTGCCTGATCGGCGCGCACGTCTGCCAGATGCTCGTCGGACTCCAGTGAACGCACGACGTCGTCACGGTCGAGTCCGATCTCCGCCGCGAGGTCGCCGAGGTCGGCGATCCGGCCGATGTGTCTTCCCTCGACGAAGTACGCCTTCAACAGACGTTCCTTCGCCTCGAGTTGCTTGCCGTGCGCCTTCGCGTAGTGCAGGAGTTGGTGGCCCTTCACCGTGTTCGTGTGCTGAACGGACGGGAAGTCGTAGTCCAGCCCGACCTGAGCAGCGATCGATGTGACGCGCTCGAGCATCTGCGCTGCCTGGTCGGGCGAGATGCCCTTGTGGGCGGCGAGGTAGTCCGCCTCGTTTCCGGCGAAGTCCACCGGGGTATCGGGCGAGAGCTCGAAACTGTGGTACTCGATCTCGACGGCGCGACCGTCACCCGAGCCGGCGAACAGGCCGGCACCCGCCTCGAATTTGCGTTTGCCGATGTAGCACCACGGGCATGCGATGTCTGACCAGATGTCGATCTTGATGGGTTCGCTCACGAAGGGAGCCAACGGGGCGCGGCAGCGTTCTATTCCGCCGGCGCATCCACCGCCGCGCCGAATCGTCGAGCGCGGCCCGCGTAGAGCTCGATCGCGTGCCAGAGCTGTTCGCGGCCGAAGTCGGGCCACAGGGTGTCGAGGAACACCATCTCGGCGTAGGCCGACTGCCAGAGCATGAAATTGCTTGTGCGCTGCTCGCCCGAACTGCGCACGAACAGATCGACGTCGGGCAGATCGGGCAGATACAGATGCCGTTGGATGGTCTTCTCCGTCACTGCCGAGGGCCGCAGCCGTCCGGCCGCGACCTCCGCAGCGATCGAACGCACGGCATCCGCGAGTTCGGTGCGACCGCCGTAGTTGACGCACATCGTCAGTGTCAGCACATCGTTGTCGGCGGTGAGTCGTTCGGCGAACTGCAGCTCCTTGATGACCGACGCCCACAACCGCGGACGGCGTCCGGCCCACCGCACCCGCACGCCCCATTCGTTGAGTTGATCACGCCTGCGGTGCAGCACTTCGCGGTTGAAGCCCATCAAGAAGCGCACCTCGTCGGGTGACCGACGCCAGTTCTCGGTGGAGAAGGCATAAACGCTGAGGTGGGAGACGCCGATCTGGATCGCTCCGGCGACGACGTCGAGCAGCGACACCTCCCCCGCCTTATGCCCTTCGACCCGGGTCAGTCCGCGGCGGTTCGCCCAACGGCCGTTTCCGTCCATCACGAGTGCGACATGGCCGGGCACGGCGGATGCCGGCAGCTGCGGGGGCTGGATTCCCGTCCAGTCCACGGGCCGGAACGGCACGGCATCCGGATGCGTGTGCGGCTTCGGGCTCATGCGCCTGCCTTGGCGGGGCGGCCTGCCCGCGCCGGCTCGTCGCGGCTGACATGCTGCAGCGACTTGAGCCCTCGCTCCAGGTGCCATTGCGCGTAGGCGGCGACGAGACCGCTGGCATGGGATCGGGTCGCCTCCTCGGAGGCGTCGGCCGCGGTCCAGTCTCCCGTGAGCAACGCATCGAGCAGGGCGAGCGTCGCGGCGTCGACCCTCGGTGCCCCGGGCGGCGCGCAACTGGGGCAGACCACGCCGCCCAATTGCACGACAACGGTCGTATGGGGACCTACCGCGCCGCAACGCGCGCAGTCGGCGAAGCTCGGCGCCCATCCGGCCATCGAGAAGGCCCGCAACAGATACGAATCGAGCGTGAGCGACGGCCCGTGCTCGGCGCGCGAGAGCGAGCGCAGTGCGCCGACCAGCAGCAGGTACTGCTGCGCGGACCCCTCCGCCTCGGTGAGCCGATCAGCCGTCTCGACCATGGCGTTCGCTGCGGTGTAGCTCGCGTAGTCGGCTGCGATGGTCGCGCCGTACGATCCGAGCGATTCCGCCTGGGTGACGATGTCGAGGCTGCGGCCCTCGAACAGTTGCACATCGGCGACCATGAACGGCTCGAGTCGAGAACCGAACTTGGATGCTGTGCGCCGCACTCCCTTCGCCACGGCGCGCACCTTGCCGTGCGCGCGGGTCAGCAGCGTGACGATGCGGTCGGCTTCGCCCAGCTTGTGGGTGCGCAGCACGACGGCTTCATCACGGTACACGGGCACCCTTTGATTATCGCCGGTCACCGGCCCGCTTCGTTGTGACCGGCCGTGGTACACCTGAATGGTGCTCGCGACGCCCTTCACCATCCCGCTCTGGGCGGATCTGTTCGCCGTAGCCGTCGGCAGCCTGCAGGGCGCGATGTTCGCCGCCGGGTTCCGTGATCGGCGCATCGACCTGCTGGGCGTCGCGATCATCGGATTCGCGACCGGCCTCGGCGGCGGCCTGCTGCGGGACATTCTGCTGATCACTCCACCCGTCGCGCTGCGCACCAATTGGTACCTTCCGATCGCCGTGCTGTCCGCTCTGGTCGGGATGTCGCTCGCGCGCCTGTTCCGCAGACTCGACCCGGTGATCACGGGCTTGGACGCCTTGACGATCGGGCTGTTCGGAGCGATCGGAACGACCAAAGCGCTCGCATTCGGCCTGCCCGAGGTGCCGGCCGTGTTCGTCGGAGTGCTCGCGGCCGTCGGCGGCGGCGTGCTCCGCGACATCCTGCTGGGCATCCCCATCGCGGTGATGCACGTGGGTTCGCTTTATGCCATCGCCGCCGCGGCCGGAACGGTGCTGCTGGTCGTGCTCTTCGACCTGCGGGTGCCGATCACGGTCGCCGTGATCGTCTGCGTGGTCGCGACGACGGTCATCCGATTGCTCGCGGTGCGCTTCGGATGGAGCCTGCCCGAGCAGCGAGAACTGTCTCAGCTGCCCCGCCCTCGTTGGGGTCGGCGCGCGCGTCCGTCACAGCCGACGACTGCCGCCATCCCGGTGCTGCCGTTGCAGGCTGCACCCGATGCCACGCTGGTGCCGCCTGCCGACCCATCGCGTCGCCGCTATCGGCTGTTCCGTCGCTGACGCCCGGCAACCGCGTTCACTCGCGGAGTGCGCCACACGCGCGGCTCCGGACGTGGACGCGGATGCCGGCCGTACCGAACCGACTGTGTTCAACGGAACCGACCCTGTCCAACGGAACCGGCTTTGTTCATCGGAACTGACCCTGTTCATCGGAACCAGGAATGTTCCTGCTTCCGATGAACAAATCTGGTTCCGTCGGCGCGTTGCGGGGCTTACGCGTTGCTGCTCGCCGTTGCCTCCCCCGCAGACCGCGTGCGAACTCTGCCGCGGAGCTGACGAGAGGGACGGGCGAACCAACGGAACCGGTTTTGTTCATCGGAACCGGGAATGTTCCTGGTTCCGATGAACAAAGTTGGTTCGGTCAACGCGCCGGACGACGCGAGCTCGCCGGACGACGCGAGCGCCAGACGACGCTGACTCACCGGATGACGCTAACGCAGCGGATGACGCTAACGCACCGGATGACGCGGGCGCCGGATGACGCGGACGAGCCCGGCGCGCGGGGACAGGCGGACCCCACCGTGCGCGGATCAGGCCCCGACGAGCGAACCGCCGTCGGACGCGTCAACCGATCCGTGCCGCGAGGTGCTCCCCGACGCGTCGCCGCGCACGGCGCGGTTGACGCTCGACACGATGGCCTTCAGCGATGCCACGGAGGTGTCCGGGTCGATGCCGACGCCCCACAACCGGTCGCCGGCGACCTGCAGATCGACGTACGACGCCGCCGTGGCGTCGCCACCCGCCGACAGGGTGTGCTCGACGTAGTCGTAGAGCACCACCTCGACGCCATGATCGGCCAAGATCTTCAGGAATGCGTCGATCGGTCCGTTGCCCACGGCTTGCGCGGGCACGATCGTGTCGCCGTCGCGCAGCTGGATGCCGAGTGTCACGTTGCCGTCAGCATCGCGGCTCGTGGTTGCCTCGGCGACCTCGAACCTGCCCCAGCGGCTGCCCGAGTGGGTCGACGCCGGCAGGTACTCGTCTTGGAAGATCTCCCAGATCTGATCGCTGGTCACCTCGCCGCCCTCTGCGTCGGTCTTGGCCTGCACCACGCCGGAGAACTCGATCTGCAGTTTGCGCGGCAAGTCGAGCGCGTGGTCGGTCTTCAGCAGGTACGACACTCCGCCCTTACCGGACTGAGAGTTGACGCGGATGA
Organism: Humibacter sp.; assembly: GCA_035564555.1. Classification (GTDB taxonomy): domain Bacteria; phylum Actinomycetota; class Actinomycetes; order Actinomycetales; family Microbacteriaceae; genus DATMTS01. The sequence continues at coordinate 14,572 of DATMTS010000121.1, read as the reverse complement.
CCGCCTCATAGCTGCGCCCCAGATCCTTCGGGTCCACCGGCAGGTAGGGAACGGCCCATGCAAGGTCGTCGACGGACTTGCCTTGCGCCGCGGCATCCGCAGCCATGGCCTCGAAGCCCTTCTTGATGGCATCCTGATGCGAGCCGCTGAACGCGGTGAACACCAGATCTCCCGCCCAGGGGCTGCGCTCGTGCACGGGCAGTTGATTGCAGTATTCCGCGGTGCGCTTCACCTCGTCGATGTCGCCGAAGTCGATCTGCGGATCGATGCCCTGCGTGAACAGGTTGATCCCCAACGCCACCAAGTCGACATTTCCCGTGCGCTCCCCGTTGCCGAACAGGCATCCCTCGATGCGGTCGGCACCGGCCAGGTATCCCAGCTCGGCTGCCGCGATCGCGGTTCCGCGGTCGTTGTGCGGATGCAGCGACAGGATGACGTTCTCGCGGTGGTTCAGGTGGCGAGACATCCATTCGATCGAGTCGGCGTACACGTTCGGGGTCGCCATCTCGACCGTCGACGGCAGGTTGATGATGACCTTGCGCTCCGGCGTCGGCTGGAACACCTCCAGCACCTCGTTGCAGATCTCGGCCGCGAACTCCAATTCGGTGCCCGTGTAGCTTTCCGGGGAGTACTCGTAGTAAACCGCCGTGCCGGGCACGGATGCCTCCAGCTCGCGGCACTTGCGTGCACCGTTGAGCGCGATGTCGACGATGCCCTGCTTATCGGTACGGAACACCACCGCGCGCTGAAGCACGCTCGTCGAGTTGTAGAGGTGCACAATCGCCTGCTTGGCTCCCGCGATGGCCTCGTACGTGCGCTCGATCAGGTGATCGCGCGCCTGCGTCAGCACTTGGATGGTGACGTCGTCCGGAATCGCGCCGGTTTCGATCAGGCTGCGCACGAAGTCGAAGTCAGTCTGGCTGGCGGACGGGAAACCGACCTCGATCTCCTTGTAGCCCATGCCGACCAGCAGGTCGAACATGATGCGCTTGCGCTCCGGACTCATCGGATCGATCAGCGCCTGGTTTCCGTCTCGCAGGTCGACGGCGCACCAGCGCGGCGCCTCAGTGATGCGCTTGTCGGGCCAGCTGCGGTCGGGCAGCTCGACACGGATCTGCTCATGGAACGGCCGATACTTGTGGATCGGCATCGAGGACGGTTGCTGCGTGTTCTTCATGGTCTTTGCTTCTCTCGCGTGTGTTGGCGAATGGTGTCAGCCGACGACGAACTCCGCGACGAGGGAGGCCTGAGAACTAGGACTCGTCGCGGCGGCTAAGGAGAAGCAGAGCCTGCAGCACGGCACTAGGCTACCACGTCGACATCCGGCACCTTCGATTGCCTTCTCGTCTTCGACCCGCCCTCTCGCAGCAGGCGCGCCGCCTGACGCGCGGAGAGCCCCGGCAGATAGGCCCGCACCAGAGCGAGCCCGATGCGAGGCAGTGCCATGGGGTCGGGGTACGCCATCATCAGGGGACGGAACTCCGGCTGGAATTTGCGCTTGAACTCGAGCAGCGAACGGAAGCCGTACGCCGGCTCGAGCGCCGTACTGAGGTAAGACAACACGCGATCCATCCGATCCACCCGGTCCCCGTGACCCGTATGTGCGAGCGGCGCGCCGGAAAGGCTCATGATCTGTACTCCGTCGGAGCGCAATCGTTCCGCGGTTTCGGCGATGAGGAACTCCATCACCCCGTTCATACCGTCCGGCCTGCGGCGCATGAAGTCGAGCGTCCAGCCGATCAGTTCCCCTTCGAAGTACCGGGGCAGCCAGCTTGTCACGCCGTGCACTGTGCCGGCCGCGTCCACCGCGATCATCACGCGCACGTCATCTCCGGTCACCTCCTCGACGCCGCCCAGGGTGAATCCCATCTCGGGCAGCCGCTTCTCCGCGACCCACTCTTCCGAGATGTCGACCAGTTGAGCGCGTTGCCCGTGAGTGAGTTCCGAGGCCCTCAGCCACTGAGCACGGATGCCGGCGCGTGCGGCGCGATTGACGGATGAACGCACGTCCTGCCAACGCTTGCCGGTGGTGCTCCATTGCGCCGGATGGATGACCGTCTCCTCTGCCACCGTCAGCGTCGGCCATCCCGCACCGGCGAGGGCCTCAGCCGCGTGCTCTTCGAGACTGTAGAAGACCGGCACCCAGCCCCGGTCGTCGCAGTGCCGCGCGAACCGCAACATGACGGCGGTCGGATCGGTGGGAGCGCCGAGCGGCCCTCCGGTCGTGATGGCGATACCGCCGATCACTCGGTATGCGATCACCGCGTCGTCGTTGTCGAACCAGTACGAGTTTCCCGGCCAGGTCGCGAGATACGATAATCCGTCGCCGCCGCGGCGTTGAGCCGCCAGCACACGGCCAGCCGTCTCCGGGTCGACGCGAACCGATCCGGTGCGCATGGCCCATATGGCGGCGACGATCACGATCAACCACAGCATCGGGCCGACCCCGTGGTACAGGATGCCGCCAAGCAGGGTCGTCGGAAAGTAATCGAACATCTCACGATGCAGGAACGAAATCGGCACGAAACGCTCCGCCACATCGGAAAGCAAATCATCGAGTGTGACGGTTCGGGTGAATCCCGTGCCACGCATCAGCCACCCGAGACCGACATACAGACCGGCGAGCGTCGCACCGGAGACTGCGAACAGCGCGACGAACGTCGCGACCGCGCGACTCGACGACCGCACGGCGAAATGCCTGCGGAGCGTGAACAGCAGCACTGCCATCGCCAACGGCAGCAGAATCGTGGCGGAAAGTGCGACGGCGACCTCCCAATAGCGTCCGTTCGAGTGCTGCGGACGTACTCCGCTCAGGGGCAGGAACCCGAAGTACAGCGCGGCGAGCAGCGCGAGCATCCCGAACATGGTGATACCGAGCCATACCGCGAACCGTCTGCCGCGCAGCAGGCCCCATGCGATGACGAGAAGCAGCACCAGCGGCAGCACCGACAGCAGGATGGGTCCGAGGCCGTTGATGCGCACCAGGGTGATATCACGGAGGCATCCGGCTGTCACGTTCATCACCTGACAGCGATCGATCACGTCGTTCACCGACGGCACGTCACTGCCGAGCAGGAGCGCGATCGGCGCGAGCGGTCCGAAACGAGAAGGCGTAAGCAAGGTCACGACCGGGCCGACGGCGGTGAGCGCCGCCGCGGATGCCATCAAAACGCGCACCTCGTGGTGCGAACTGCGCAACCAGCCCGCGACCCGGGCGGGCGGACGCAGCACGTATCCCAAGGCCAGACCGACGAGCGCGGCGATCATGCGATACAGGTCGGCCGGCGCGCCGGAGTACAGCAACAGCAGCAGACACGCGAACAGGGTGACCAGTCGCATCCGCCGACGCCACAACGGTCCCACGAAGGCGCTTGACGCCATCACCGTGCCGGCAACCGCCGTGGTCCCCGTCGCGGCCAGCATCTCGCTCACGCCGTGAGCCCACAGCTCGCCACGTGCTCCTGCCAGTACCTGGATCGCGATGCCGAACACGGCCCCGGCGATACCGGTTCCGAAGAACGCAACAGCGGCGCGACCCGATCCCATCACGCCCTCCGCCATGCCGACCAGCACGATCACGAACATGAGCACCGTGGTTAGGTCGAGCAGGTCGCGAGTGACGAAGATCGCCGTGATCGGGCTCCACCAGTGGCCCAGTTCCACCAGCGGTTCGCTGCCGGTCGCCAGGGTACCGAAGACCGGCGGCGCGCCGGCCCGTCGTATGAGACTGTTCACGAACGCGACGAGGAGCACGACGGCGACGATGCACGCGGTAACCGGCCTCGCCTGGATCGTCTTCCACCCGCTGGAGGCGGTGCGTGCAAACGCATCGCCTCCGACCCCTGCCGGTGCCATCGTCATCTGTTCAGCCCCCACCTGTCGGCGAGCTCGGGAAAGGTGCGTGCGAACACATAGCGGACCGTGTGCCAATCGTGCGCGGTGCCCGGGGAGGTGATCAGTTCGGTATGGATGCCGGCATGCTCGGCAGCCGCGGCCAACTCGATGCCATAGTGCGCATAGACCCGGTCGTTCTGCGCCTCGCCGAACACGATCCTGGTGTCTGCATAGGGAGCGTGTCTCGTCATGGTCCGGATCGGGGCGGACGCGGCAAAAAGCGCACGCGACCCTCCGAACGCCTCGCTGAAAGTGTCGGCGCCGATCGTCGGACGCAGTTCGCTGAGCACGGCGATGGCGGTGCCGAACAGATCGGGGTGCTCGACCACGAACTGAACGGAGCAAGTGGCACCCTGAGAGTAGCCGGCCACGGCCCAGTTATCCCGCGAGTCGATGACCTTCAGGTGGGAGCGGATCCAAGCCGGAACATCGACCGTGAGGTAGGTAGCCGAATTGCCGAGCCGTGAGTCGATGCACATCGGGTTGGCCGTGGGGCGACCGAGCTGGTCGGGCGCGACCACGATGGGGGCGAGTCCGTCGTGTTGCGCCGCGTACTCGTCGAACGTCGAATCGAGCCGCCCCGAGGCCATCATGTCGGCAGGAGAACCGGGTTGACCGGCCATTGCGATGATCACCGGCAAAGCGGGAGGATGTGGCACGCGTGCTGCGGGTGGCAGGTAGATCGCGGCAGGTCGCGCCGAGAAGCCCGAGCGACTGGCGGGAATCTTGACCTCTTCGACGATGCCCTTGGCCGGCATTGTCGCCGGCGGTCGCCAATTCGCGAACGGGTCGCTCGTCGGCTGCTGAGCGTGACCGTGCAGGTCCATGGCTGGGACCAACGGATAGCGCGCAAGGTCCAGCGCCTGGCCTACACTGCGGTACGCACCGAAGTCGACATTGATGCCGGCGGCCGCTGCGAGCACGAAGAGCGGAATCGCGAGGATCGCAAGCACCCGCCGCCAAAGGCGTGCATGCCATAGGGCGAACACACCGAGTCCGGCGCCGGAACACGCGATGGCAACCCACATCCGCGTGATCGGCGTAAGAGTGACGCCGAAGACGTTGAACACGTCGTCGGCCAGCCATACCGCGAACAGACCGACCGATGCGCCGATCGCCGCTGCGCCGAGCCCGGCGGCCGTGCGAGTGATAGGGCGACGCGCCAGAAGCACGAGGGCGGCCAGCCCGGCGGCGACATACAGCGCCGTCAGGAATCCGACGGAGTCTATGTGCCAGGAAAGCAGCCAGTTCGCAATCACCGGCTCAGCCCCCATCGGTCGGCGATCGACGGGATCATCCCGGTCAGCACGTCGGCCGCGGTGTGCCAGGAATGCGTTCCACCAGGCCACGCCAGCACAGAAGTGCGCACACCGGCGTTGCGCGCCGCGGCGGCAAGCGCGTGCGTGCTTTCCGCGTAAGGTCCGTCGAGTTGCCCGTAGGCGAACATCCCGATCGTGTGGGCGTAAGGACGGTGCTCCGTGAACAACGTCACCGGCTGCGCCGCCACGTACGCGGAGGGCGAACCATGGAATCCGAGTGCGATCGTGTCCGATCCGATGGTCGGGCCGAGTTCGCTCGCGATCGCGCCGAACACGCCGAACAGATGCGGATATGCCGCCGCGAACTGCACGGCGCAGGTGGCTCCTTGTGAGAATCCCACCACCGCCCAGTCACGCGGAGACGCGAGCACGCGAAGATGCGTCTTCACCCAATGCACCACGTCGACCGTGATGTAGGTCGCGGAATTTCCGAGTGGCGAGTTCACGCACATCGGATTGTTATCAGGCTGACCCAGCTGGTCAGGTGAGACCACGATCGGCGCGAGCCCGTGATGCGCGGCGGCGTACGCGTCTGCGATCGAATCGGCGTGGCCCTCGACGAACATCTGCCACGGGTATCCGGGCTGGCCGCTCAGGGCGATGATCACCGGCAGCGCGGGACCATTGCGAACTCGGGCGGCAGGCGGCAGGTATAGTTCAGCCGGTCTGGTCGCGAAGTGCGACGTCAGGCCCGGGATGCGCACCTGCTCCACAACCCCGGCATGCGGCATGTCGCGTGGCGGCTGCCATCGCGCGATCGTCGGCGCTGGGACGCCCAAGCGCAATTGCGGCAGGGCCGCGCTGTGATACCCGGTCACGCCCAACGCGTCGTCGACGGTGCCGTACAGGCCCACGTCGTCGTTCACCGCGATCGCCGCGGTGCCGAGGAAGATCGGGATGCTGAGCGCCGCGATTACGACACGCCACCACCGTGAGCGCCACACCGACGCAACGGCGAGTCCGACGCCGGCGAACCCGAGTGCGATCCACGTTCTCGTGACGTAGGAGAACGAGGCGCCGAACACGCCGAAGACATCCGAGGCGAGCCAACCCGCGAGGATACCGACGAGACATCCGGTCGTCGCCCCCGCCAAGGCGACGGGCAGCCGGCGCCGCAGCGGGCGATGCACCAGCAACGCAACGGCCGCAATCACGGCAACGGCGACCGCGGCGTCGAATACCGTACCGGTATCGATGCGATGCGCCAGCACCCAGTGCAGCACTGTCGTCACCTGTCCAGTCCCCAGGCGTCCGAAACCTCAGGCAGCGCGTGAGCGAGAACATACCGCACGGTATACCAGTCGTGTGCGGTGCCCGGGGACACGATCGTCTGCACCCGCATACCGGCTCGGGTCGCCGCGGCGGCGAGCACACGCGCGTACGCCCGGAAGTGCGGATCATTCTGGCCGACGCCGAAGATCGCGGTGGAGTGCCGGTACGGCGCGTTCTTGGCCATGATGTTGACCGGCAAAGCCTCTTCGTAGGCCGATCGGGAGCCGCCGAACCCCTTGGCGACGGTGCTGGCGATCGAACCCGACTTCGGGCCCTCTTCGGTCGCCACCGTGATGAACGTGCCGAACAGGTCGGGGTGCTCGGAGGCGAACTGCACCGCACAGGTCGCCCCTTGTGAGAACCCGGCGACCGCCCAATCGCCGCTGGTAACAGCCAGGTGAGCGCGCACCCATCGCGGCACGTCGACGGTGAGATAGGTGGCCGAGTTGCCCAGCTTCGAGTCCACGCACATCGGATTGTTCTCCGGCTGACCGAGCTGGTCAGGCGAGACCACGATCGGCGCGAGCCCCTTGTGCTTCGCGGCATACGCATCGAGGTCGGCTGCCATGCCGCCCATCCCGGTCATCTCGGGTGGCGATCCTGGCTGACCGGCCATCGCCATCACAACGGGAAGCGCCGGAGGGTGCGCCGTGCGCGCGGCGGGCGGCAGGTACACGATCGCGGGACGCGCGGGGAAGTGCGAAACGGTCGCCGGGATGTGCACCTGCTCGACGATGCCGCGCTGTGGCATGCCGGCCGGCGGCATCCAATTGCTCACGTCTGCGGCGGTGTGCGGGTCGGCGCCGGCCTGCAACGCGTTGCCCGCAACGGTGCGGTAGTGCGTTAGACCGAGGGCATCCTGAACTGTGCTGAACGCTCCGTAGTCCTGATTGATGCCCGCTGCGGCCGCAACGAGCACCATCGGGATGCCCGCTGCGGCCACGACCAGGCGCCACCACCGGGTGCGCCACATGCCGGCAACCGCAACGCCGACGCCGGCGAACGCACCGGCGCACCAGGCCCAGGTGGTCGCACTCAAGCCGATACCGAACACGTCGAACACGTCGGAGACCAACCAGACCACGATCAGACCGACCAGCGCCGACCCGGCACCGACGGCCAGACCCATCGACAAACGCCGCGCGAACGGGCGCCTCACGGTGACGATCACCAACGCTGCTAGCGCGGCGAGGCACACGATCACGATGAACCGATCATCGTCGATGCGCCTGGTGAGCACCCACTCCAGCATTGCGTCTCCTGTCCGTCGGCCACCAATTATCTGCATGCGGAACCGCACGCCGGCTGCGCATACGGGGGTGCCTGTACGGTCGTTCAGACAGCCATCGGTGGTTCACATCGCATGGACGGAATCACCTTCGGCGCGCCGGCCGAGTGTGCGCCGTCAGGGATGTTACGTGGTGAGGAAGCGCACCATCGCGCGGCCGAGTTCAGGGTTCGCGACGGCGCTCATGTGGTCTCCGGCGACCGTCTGAAAACGCGCGGCCGGCATCGCATCCGCCAACGCCGGGCCGGACCCGTGGTCGTCATCCGCGTCGCCGAGCAGCACGAGCGTCGCCGTCGCGATCTCCGCGAGTTCCTCCCCGGTCGCACCCACCGATGCCGCGAGCACGAGTCGCAGCGCGACCGGATCCCCACCGACGGTGCGAAGGAAGGCCTCGGACCGCCATTCCGCGGTTCCGCGCTCGTGGCGACCGAGTCCGTCGAACACTCCCTGGAAGAAGGCGGTGCGATCCTCGAATGCGGTGATCCCCTCGTATCCCATCCCGGAGATGATCGCGCGACTCGGATCAGCACCGCGCACCAGCATCCTGGCGGCGGTGCGGCCGCCGAGCGAATAGCCTCCGAGATCGAAGTCGCGCAGTTGGAGGTGCTCGATCAGGTCGAAGCCGTCGTCGGCGAGCACGTCTCGCGGATATGCGGACGGATCATGCGGATGTGCACTGTCGCCATGGCCTCGGAGGTCGGGCATGATCACCCGGAAGCCCTGCTGCGCCAGCGTCGCGGCGTGGCCGAATCGGATCCAGTTCACGTAAGCGGTGGAGAAGAAGCCGTGGATGAGCACGACGGGTCTTCCGTCACCCAGTTCGCGGTATGCCAGCGACTGGCCGTCCCGTGCGGCGAAACGGTGCACGGGCAGGTCAGGTGTTCGCGGCATGTCCCAAGCCTATGTTCGACGGCCGGTGTTCGACGGCCCACGCCTGCGTGCGCGCACGTGGCTCAGAACCCGAGCCGGCCCAACTGCTTCGGGTTCCGCTGCCAGTCTTTGGCGACCTTGACGCGGATCGAGAGGAAGACGCTGCGTCCCAGCAGGCTCTCGATCTGCGCCCGGGCTGCGATGCCGATGTCTTTCAGCCGACCGCCGGACTTGCCGATCACGATCGCCTTCTGGCTGTCGCGTTCGACGAACAGGTTCGCGTAGACCTCGACCAGATCTTTGTCGTCGCGCTCGATGATGTCATCGATCGTCACCGCGAGGGAGTGCGGAAGCTCATCGTGCACCCCCTCCAGCACCGCTTCGCGGATGTACTCCGCGATGCGATCCTCGATGCCCTCGTCGGTGACGGCGTCGTCGGGATACAGCGGCGGCGACTCGGGGAGCAGCTTCATCAACTCGGCGGTGAGCACGTCGAGTTGGATGCGACTGGTCGCCGACAACGGAACGATCGCTTCCCATTCGCGCAGTTCGGCCACCGCGAGCAGTTGTTCGGCCACGCGCGGGCGGCTGGCCGCGTCGATCTTCGTGACGACGGCAACCTTTTTCGCGTTCGGGTAGTCGTTCAACTGCTCGTTGATGAATCGGTCGCCGGGACCGATCCGTTCGTCGGCGGGGATGCACAGCCCGATCACGTCGACGTCGCTGAGTGTGGACTGCACCAGCGAGTTCAGCCGCTCGCCCAGCAGGGTTCGCGGCCGGTGGATGCCCGGCGTGTCGACCAGGATGAGCTGCCCGTTCTTCTGATGCACGATGCCGCGGATCGCGCGCCGCGTGGTCTGCGGCTTCGAACTCGTGATGGCGACCTTCTCGCCGACCAGCGCGTTGGTCAGCGTCGACTTGCCCACGTTGGGGCGGCCGACGAACGAGGCGAATCCGGCGCGGTACTGACTCATCGGGTCCATCCTCCCATGGCGGGCCGCCCGTTCAGCCCACGCCGTCGTCGATGAGGGGCGTCAGGCGGCGCACCAGCACCGTGCTGATCCTCTTGCGTCGACCCTCGGTGCGCTCGGCAATGAGTTCGAGCCCGGCGACGGTCGCCGTCGACCCGGGCACCGGCAGTCGCCCCAGCGCCTTCGACAGCAGGCCGCCGACGGAATCCACCTCGTCGTCGTCGAGTTCCAGATCGAACAGTTCGCCGAGTTCGTCGACCGGCAGGCGCGCGCTGACGCGGTAGAGCTCGTCGCCGAGCGGGTCGACCAGGGGCACGTCCTTGTCGTACTCGTCTGAGATGTCGCCGACGAGCTCCTCGATCAGGTCTTCGAGCGTGACCAGGCCCGCGATTCCGCCGTACTCGTCGACGACCATCGCCAGATGATTCGACTCGGCCTGCATCTGTCGCAGTGTCGCATCGGCCTTCTTCGATTCAGGTACGAACAAGGCGGGCCTCGCCAGCTCCGCCACGGTCACCGTTGCGGCATCCAGCGGCTGCTCGAAGCTCAGCCGGGCCATGTCGCGCAGATAGAGCACGCCCACCACGTCGTCCGCATCGCCGGCGATCACCGGAACACGCGACACTCCCTTGCTGAGGAAGAGGCTCATCGCAGAGGCGATGGATGCCGTCGCGTCGATGGTCACCATGTCGGTGCGCGGGATCATCACCTCGCGCACCAGGGTGTCGCTGAACTCGAAGATCGAATGGATCAGCTCCCGGTCGTCCTCTTCGAGAACGTCGAGTTCGGTCGCCTCGTCGACGATACTGAGCAACTGCTCCTCGGATGCCACTGCGGCAGATCGGGCACGCGAGGGCGTGACCCGGTTTCCCAGCGCGACGAGCCCACGTGCGAGTGGCCCCAGCAGCACCCGCAGGGTGTGCACGAGCGTTGCGGTACGGCGCACGATGCCCTTCGCGTGCGCCCGACCCACGCTGCGCGGGCTGGTGCCGACGAGAACGAACGAGACCCCGGTCATGATCGCGGCCGCAAGCAGCAACGAGACCCACCATAGGTTGAAGATGCTCTCGAATGCGAGCGTCACGAGCACGGCAGCGGTGGTCTCGGCGATGATGCGCATGAAGCTGACCGCGTTCAGGTGCGCGCCGGGATCGCCCGCGATCGCCCGCAGCGAGCGCCTGGCGGACGAGGTCTCCGCCAACTCCGCGATGTCGGCGCGGGACTGCACCGAGATCGCCGCGTCGACCGCCGCCATCAAGCCGCCGAACGCCACCAGAACGAAGGCGATGACGATGAACAGCAGCGCGAGCATCCCGCCCCTAGCGTCGTCGCTCGGCGAGCGCGAATCCGATCAGGATGTCGCGTTGGATGCCGAACATCTCGCGCTCCTCTTCGGGTTCCGCGTGATCGAAGCCGAGCAGATGCAGGATGCCGTGCGCGGTCAGCAGCAGAAGCTCGTCCATCAGCGAGTGGCGGGCGGTCTCGGCCTGCGCCGCCGCGACCTGGGGACAGAGCACGACGTCGCCGAGCAGCCCGGCCGGCGTCGGATCCTCTTCTGTTCCCGGCCTCAACTCGTCCATCGGGAAGCTCAGAACGTCGGTGGGGCCGGGTTCGTCCATCCACTGCACGTGCAGCTGTTCCATCGCTGCCTCGTCGACCAGCAGGATCGCCAACTCGGCCTCGGGATGCACGTGCATCGTGTCGAGGGCGTACATGGCAAGCCGCTGCAGCGCGCCTTCGTCGACTTGCACGGCCGACTCGTTGTTGACCTCGATGCTCACGGTTGTTCTCTTCTTCTCACGCGCTCGGACGTCTCTTGGGCAGGTGGTCCCGCGGCGTCGCGGCGCGGCGTTCGGCACGATTGGCGAACTCCCGGGCCTCCGCCCGCTCGTAATGCTCGGCCTGGCGCTGCGCGTCGTACTCGGTGTACGCGTCGACGATGCGCCCGACCAGCGTGTGCCGCACCACGTCGTCGCTGGTGAGACGCGCGAACTCGATGTCGTCGATGTTCTTCAGCACCCTGGTGACGAGCCGCAGACCACTGGCCGAAGCGGGCAGGTCGATCTGCGTTACATCGCCGGTCACCACCATCTTGGAGCCGAAGCCGAGCCGGGTCAGGAACATCTTCATCTGCTCCGGCGTGGTGTTCTGCGCCTCGTCGAGCACGATGAACGAATCGTTCAGGGTGCGACCGCGCATGTAGGCCAGCGGGGCGACCTCGATGGTGCCTGCTGCGAGCAGCTTCGGCACGGCCTCCGGGTCCATCATCTCGTTGAGGGCGTCGTAGAGCGGACGCAGGTACGGGTCGATCTTGTCGGTCAGCGTGCCAGGCAGGTAGCCGAGCCGCTCTCCGGCCTCGATCGCCGGCCGCGACAGGATGATGCGGTTCACTTCCTTGCGCTGCAACGCCTGAACGGCCTTCGCCATGGCCAGATACGTCTTGCCGGTGCCGGCCGGTCCGATGCCGAACACGATGGTGTTCTCGTCGATCGCGTCCACGTACTGCTTCTGCCCGAGGGTCTTCGGGCGGATGCTCCTGCCGCGTGCCGTGATGATCGCCTGGCTCAGCACTTCTGCCGGGCTCGCGTTGGCGTCGGCCCGCATGATGCGTGCCGAGCTGGCCACCTCGACCGGCGAGAGATCCTGCCCGTCGCGCACCATGACAAGGAGTTCTCCAACCAGCCGTCGCGCTGCTTCGACCTGTTCCGCGTCGCCGGAAAGCGTCACCTCGTTGCCGCGTACATGCACATCGACGAGTGGGTACTGTTTTTCGAGTGTGGTCAGCAGGCGGTCCTGCGGGCCGAGCAACCGCACCATGGCGATGCCGTCGATGTGCAGGCGTGCCTCGTGCCGGTTCGGTTCGCCGGGTTCGTGATCAGCCAAGAGTGCCTTCCGCCAGTCCACCCGCGAGCACGTGCGCGTGCACGTGGAACACCGTCTGCCCCGCGCCGGGCCCGGTGTTGAACACCAGACGGAAATCACCGTCGGAATGCTCACGGGCGATTCCGTCGGCGGTCGCGACGAGTTCGGCGAGCAGGCCGGGGTCTGCCGCAGCGAGTTCCACGACGTCGCGATATCGTTCCGTCTTCGGCACGACCAGGATGTGCACGGGCGCCTGCGGGGCGATGTCGCGAAATGCGATGAAGCGCTCCGAGTCGTAGACGACGTCAGCGGGGATCTCGCCCGCGATGATGCGGGAGAACACGCTGGTATCGGAGTCGGTCATTTTTCCATTCTAGGGATCCAAGACACCCGGCGCCGGGTCGTCGGGCGCCTCACCAGCGGCCGAGTGCCACGTTGAGCACGGCCAGCGCGGCCGGTCCGGCACTGGACGTGCGCAGCACCGCCTCGCCGAGCCGCACCCTCCGCCCGCCGGCACCCGAGAAGACGCCGAACTCCCGGTCGGTGATGCCGCCTTCGGGTCCGACGATCAGCACGATGTCGCGACCGTCGGGCCGGACGCCGCTGAGCGGGTCGGATGCGGTCGGGTCGAGCACCAGAACGAGAGCGTCGCCCGCGCTCGCTACGACTTCGTGCGCATCCGCGGGCTCGTCGACGACGGGCAGCCAGGGGCGCATCGACTGCTTGCCGGCCTCCCGGGCGATCGCCTGCCATCGTTCACGGCCCTTCTGCCGTTTCGCACCCGACCACCGCACGATCGACCGATCCGATTCCCACGGCACCACGCGGTCCACGCCCAACTCGGTCGCGGTCTGCACCGCGAGCTCGTCACGGCCGCCTTTGGCCAGCGCCTGAACCAGGGTGACCACCGGACGAGGAGCCTCTACGCGTTCCACCGTGCTCGCGCGAACCGCGACGAGGGCCGGCTCGGCCACGGTCACCTCGCCGCGCACGACGAGCCCGCGACCGTTGCCGATGGTCACGGCCTCCCCCGGTCTGGTGCGACTGACCGTCACGGCATGCCGCGCTTCGTCGCCGATCAGCTCCACGATCGCGCCGGGTTGCGCATCCCAGAGGTCATCGCGCAGGTAGAAGTGCGCCATCAGACGTTCAGAAAGCGATCACGCAGCTTCGCGAACAGTCCCTGCTGGAAGTGCGCGAGCGACGGCTCCTCCTGCTTGTGATGGCCGGCGAACTGCTCGATGAGGTCGCGTTCCTTGCGGTCGAGCTTGGTGGGCGTGACCACCTGGATGCCGATTCGGAGGTCTCCGCGGCCACCGCCGCGAAGCCTCGTTATGCCCCGGCCCTTGATCGTCAGGATCTCGGCGCTCTGCGTGCCGGGACGCAACTCGACCGGGATGTCCCCGTCGAGCGCTTTCACGGTCGTCTGCTTGCCGAGGATGGCATCCGTCATCGACACCTCCAGGGTGCAGAGCAGGTCGTCGCCGTCCCGGCTGAACACGTCGTGGTGGCGCACCTTGATCTCGAGATACAAATCGCCGTTGGGGCCGCCGGCCGGGCCCGCCTCGCCACTGCCGGGCATCTGCAGGCGCAGGCCGGTGTCCACTCCCGCCGGGATGTCGACGGAGACCGTCCGGCGTGCGCGCACGCGGCCCTGACCCTGACACGTCACGCAAGGGGTCGCGATCACGGTGCCGTAGCCGCGGCACGAGCCGCACGGGCTGGAGGTCATCACATTGCCGAGCAGGGAACGCACCGATCGCTGAAGCTGCCCGGTGCCGTGGCAGATGTCGCACGTGACAGGGGCGGTGCCGGGTTGGCAGCACGATCCGTGGCAGGTCTCGCAGACCACCGCAGTGTCGACCTCGAGGTCGCGGTGCGTACCGAAGATGACCTCATCGAGGTCGACCTCGACCCGCAGCAGCGCGTCCTGCCCGCGTTCCCGGCGCGACTTCGGACCGCGCCCGCCGCCGCCACCCCCGAAGAACGTCTCGAAGATGTCGCCGAAGCCGCCGAAGCCCGCGGATGCGCCGCCGAAGCCCGCCTGCGGCCCCAGATCGTATCGCTCCCGCTGCTGCGGGTCGCTCAGCACGTCG
>DATMTS010000120.1:0-2183 GCA_035564555.1 Humibacter sp. | reverse complement strand
GACGCCTCCTCGACGACGCGCCGCATGCTGTACTCCATCGGCCAGTCGGGAAGCACGAGCAGGATGATCCGGCTCCGACCGCTGGCAAGCGCCTTGGCGGCAAGGTGCGGGCGGTAGCCGAGCCGCTGAGCAGCGTCGATGACCTTGTCGCGAGTGGCCTCGGAGATCGTCTGCCCAGGGGTGGAGTTGAGCACGAAGCCTACGGTCGCGCGAGAGACGCCGACCTCCCGCGCGATATCGGCTGCCGTCACTCGCCGTTCGGACGCTGTATTCGTCATGTTGCCTCCGCCGGAACCCTACTACTTGTGCGCGATAGCTCTCCCGTTACGCAGTCCTGATGAAACGATCCAAATTCTACTTGCACGCTCTAGTTATTCGAGATACAGTCTCCTGGACCAGCCCGGGCTAGCACAACTACCCGCGGAGAATTGACAATGGAGTCCACAATGGCGACACACTCAGGCGACACGCCCGCCCTGCCCCCTGCTATGGCGCAGCCGATCCCGGCCGCGCCAGGCGCCACCGCGGAGGTGCTGCACAGCGATGCGGCCCCGCCCGGGCAGAAGAAGGCGAGCGCCACCTATATCTGGTTCCAGGTGCTGGGCCAGTTCGGCGTCTTCGTGGCGTTCATCACGCCGCTGGCGATCTCGTTGTCAATCCGTCTCTCGTCCCTGGCCCCCACTCACCAGGAGTACCTGGGGTACATCACTGGTTCTGGCGCGCTGGTCGTGATGTTGACGGCCCCGTTGTTCGGCGTACTCAGCGACCGCACGCGCAGCCGGATCGGCCGTCGTAAGCCGTTCATGATCGGCGGCACGGTGCTCGGCGTCGTGTCTCTGGTCGTCATGGCTCTCGCGCCGAACGCACTCGTGCTGGGGGCCGGCTGGATCCTGGCGCAGCTCGGCTGGGGGCAGGTACTGCAGGCGCTGACGACCTCCATGGCCGACAGCCTGTCCGAGTCGCAGCGCGGGAAAGTCGCGGGCCTCGCCGGTTTCGCCACTCAGGTCGCTCCAGTGGTCGGCGTTGTGATCGCCGGCAGCTTCGCGGGTGATGCGCTCCTGCTCTTCCTGCTGCCAGGCGCGGTTGGCGTGATCTTCGTGATCCTGTTCGTCCTCTTCACGAAGGAGGCCGACTCGCGCGGCGCCCGCTTCGCCGACCGTCTGTCCGTGGCCGGCATCTTCAGCAAGTACATCTACAACCCACGTTCTTACCCGGACTTCTCCCGGGCATGGGTGGGCCGATTCCTGTTCTACTTCGGCCTCACACTGAACACGACCTTCTCGGCCTTCTTCTTCGCCGAGCGTCTCGGTGTCAGCGTTGCAGCCTCCGCCCCGATCATCGCCACCCTGAGCCTGTTCGGAATCGTCGCGACCACCGTCGGCGCGATCGGTGGCGGATTCCTCTCCGACCGGCTGCGCCGTCGGCGCGTCTTCGTTCTCGGCGGCGGAGTCCTCTTCGGGGTGGGCACGGTCGTGATGGCCCTGGCCTCCGACCTGCCCGTGCTGATTGCCGGCTCGCTGATCGTGTCAGCGGGGATCGGGATGTTCGCCGCGGTGGACCAGGCCCTGGTGCTCGACGTCCTCCCGGAAACGGCTACCGACGCCGGACGGTTCATGGGCATCATCGGGTTCGCCACGTCGATTCCGCAGGCCGTGGCTCCCTTCGTTGCCCCACTCCTGCTCGGGATCGGGGTGGCGAGTGCGGGCCACAAGAACTACACGCTGCTCTATCTGGTCGCGGGCGTCTTCACGGTCCTGGCCGGTGTCGTGATCATGCGCATCCGTTCCGTCCGCTGACTCAGCCCCACCGTTACAAGGAGTTCGAAATATGACCGCTCCATGGTCTGCACAGTTCATCACGCCCACGAGTTCCACCGGCGAATCCGGCGAGCCCGCGGCGTACCTCCGCCGAGAGTTCGAGGTGCCCGAGCTGCCAACGAAGGCGACACTGCGTAGTACCGCGATCGGCCTGATCGAACCGCATCTGAATGGGCAGTCCGTCGGTGACGAAGTGCTGGCGCCGGGTTGGACCTCGTACCGGCACCGTCTCGTGGTCAGCAGCCACGATGTGATCGGCATGATCGGCGTCGGCTCCAACGTCATCGGGGCGGTGCTCGGCGAAGGGTGGGCGCTGGGTCGGCTCGGCTGGGAGGAGAAGCGCAATCACTTCTCGGACCGGCCGGC
>DATMTS010000119.1:0-2842 GCA_035564555.1 Humibacter sp. | reverse complement strand
ACCTCGACGAGTAGGAACGATGAGCGGCGGGTGTCCCCCGCACCCGCCGCTCGCTCCCCCAGGCCCGGCACGGAGGCCGGCCCTCTGCAAGCAGAGTGATATCACTCCGATATCAGACCGAAAGCACCGTGAAAGCAGCGCTCAACGGGCGCGAAAGCGGCGAGGCGGCGCAGCCGCCACCCTGACCTGATCGAAGCGGAGCCGCTTCGCGGCACAGCTCTTTCGGACGTCTTTTGTGACCTTTCCGGCCGGTCATCGTAGTTCGCTCCGCGCCTACGCCCCGGTCTTTCGCGGCATATCCTCACTCGCTGCGCTCGCTCCGGTATTCCACGACCCGAGGCTCCGGCGCTCCCGCTCTCTATCGATTTCTCTCGCCGGAAGGCACAAAAAACAATTGTCCACGCAGGGAGAGAGAGCCATGACCAAGACCCGCCGACCCGGCAAGACCATCGAAGAGAAGAAGGCTCAGGCCGAAGCGCTGCACAACTCGATCAGCGACCAGGTGGAGCAGCTGCGCGAGTCCAACCGGTGGACGGCGTTCCTCGACTTCGCGAAAGCGTTCCACGCGTACTCACTGAACAACCTTCTGCTGATCCTGTCCCAGATGCCCGAGGCCTCCCAGGTGGCCGGATTCCGCAAGTGGCAGACGTTCGGCCGCCAGGTCCGCAAGGGCGAGAAGGCCATCCGGATCTTCGGCTACCGCACCAAGAAGATCACCCAGGAGGACGAGAACGGCGACGAGGTAGAAAAGCGCGTCGCCCGCTTCCCCATCCTCTCCGTGTTCGATATCGGACAGACCGACCTCATGGAGGGCGCGGAGGACGTCGGAACGCTCACCGCGCAGCTGGTCGGCACCGATGATTTCGGCATCGTCGATGCCCTCTCCACCTACCTCGTAGAGGAAGGCTGGACCGTTGAGTTCCGCCCGATCCAGGGCGCGAAGAACGGGTACAGCGACCCGGAAGAAATGGCCGTCGTCATCGACGCCGACCTCAGCCCCGAGCACACCGCTAAAACCCTGATCCACGAGACTGCGCACGCGATCCTGGGCCACACCGACGACCTGGCCGAATACCTCGAGCACCGGGGCCTGATGGAGACCGAAGCCGAGTCGGTCGCCTACGTCGTCGCCGGGCTCATCGGGTTCGACACCAGCGCCTACAGCGTCGGCTACATCGCGGGATGGTCAGACGCAGATACCGACCTGATCAAGTCCACCGCCACCCGCGTACTGCTCGCCGCCCACCAGATCGCGGAAATCCTCGACCCCGAGGACGAGGACGCCGACACCGAAGACGCCGCCTGACCCGCGACAACCACCGGAGGGCCGCGCCGGAAAGCCGGCCCTCCCCCACTCTCGACCGATCCAGAAGGGAACCCCTCGTGATCATCACCTATCAGCGGCCCGACACCCTCGACCCGCAGCAGCTCGACTCCGAAGCACCCGCCGCCGACCTCAGCCCGACCGGCCACGAATGCGGAACCACCACCTACGACGTCGCCGGCCTCGAATGGCACTGCACACGCGCCCCACACCCCGGCGACGACGAGCACCAAGCCGCGTTCGAACGCGGCGGAGAAGGCCCAGAGGGCGCCGTCGGCTTCGCCTGGACGTACCAATACGCCACCGACGACCCCAGCGACGGCATCGATCACGCCGCACCAACCCACGGCCTCACCGTGACACTGCGATACCCGGAGCGCGCCGCGCGCGGCATTAACGGCGACGAGCTCGCCGCCAGCATGGTCCGCGCAGCCCTCGAACACTTCTGGGAAGGCGACCAGGACGACGTCACAGCCGCAATCACCACCACGCCCTGAGAGGCGGCGGCCGGCCCTTCCGGGGCCGGCCGTGAGGGAGCCGGCGCCCCTCACGCTCCCCCGCATCCACAGTCGGCACGGAGGCCGACAGGATCGAGCCGGCTTCGCCGGCCCTCCCCTCGATCAATTTTCTTTCCCTTGGTGGCTGCCGATCGTAGTTCGCTCCGGGCCTCCGTGCCGGGCTTTCGCGGCATATCCTCACTCGCTGCGCTCGCTCCGGTATTCCACGACCCGGCACTGCGGCCCTCCCGCTCTCAATCGATCCTCTCGCCACCAAGGGCAAAAAAATGTTGGGCGAACAGGAGAAACACATGGCCACGAGCATCCAGACCATCGAGACCCGGGTGACGAAGGACGACCCGCCTACGCAGCTCCGTCAGCTCGGTAACCGACAGCATGACCTCAGCGCGTACGGGCGTTCCGGGTACGTCCTCGTGAACACCGTTGCGATCGAAAGCCTCGACTACGTGACCCTCGTCGACACGCTGCAGCGCGTCGACGCCGACTAACCAGCCAGTCAGGAGAGAGAAACCATGACCAGCGGAACCGCCATCACGGCCATTCATATCAAGCCGGACGGGCACGTGTTGTCACGCCCCCTGAGCAGCAACGACACCGGAAGGAGCCTCTGCAACGCGATCGGCTGCGACCTCTTCGACGTCGTGAGCCTCGACGAAGGCATCGACCTGTTCGTCGACGACGAGGGGATCAACCGCGGAGCGCCCCTCAACCTCGTTGCAACAGTCCTCGCGCACGTGCTCGGATCCCGCGCCGTGCTCTTCGGCACAGCAGTCGCCGTCAGCACCGACGCAGCCGGGGAAACCATCGGCCTCTCCCCCGCCCAGACCAGCCGCATCACCGATGCGCTGCAGCACCGACCGGCACCGGCCACCATCGACGCGCTGGCTGACAGCCTCGCACCGTTCCCGGCCATCGCCCAGATGTTCCGGGCATAAGGCCACCGTGGCGACTTCCCCCGCCACGGTGAAGGGCCCCGACCTAAAGCAAGTAGGTCGGGGCC
>DATMTS010000118.1:0-2582 GCA_035564555.1 Humibacter sp. | reverse complement strand
CCGCGAGCGGCCCACCCCATCCACTGTTTTTCGAATCCGCACCGAAGGAGCCGCATGGCTGTCTCGAATGTCCTCACGACCGCGAGGACACGACGGCGAACTGCCGCGACCCGGGCCCGACCCGGGCGCGGCAGGCTCACGCCTTACCTCTTCATCGCACCCGCGATGCTGCTGCTCCTCGCATTCGGGGTGTTCCCCATCGTCGTCGCCGCAGCGGTGAGCATCACCGACATGAACATCTCGGGCCTCGCCGACTGGCACAACGTCAACTTCATCGGCGCAGCCAACTACGTGAAGCTCTTCGCCGATCCGGACTTCTGGCAAGCGCTCGGCAACACGGCCTTCTTCGTCATCATCGGCGTCCCATCCGTCGTGCTCGTGTCGCTCGGCGTCGCCCTGCTCCTGAACCGAAGCGGAAACTGGTTCTTCCGCTCGCTGCGCGCGTTCTACTTCATCCCAGCCATCACGGCGATCGTGGCCATCTCGCTCGTCTGGGGCTACCTGTACAACACGCAGTTCGGGCTGCTGAACTGGGTGCTCTCCCTGGTCGGCATTCCGCCCGTCCAGTGGTTGTCCGACCCGGTGCTCGCAAAATTCTCTGTGGCGTTGGTCGCGATCTGGCGTGGAACAGGACTGAATATCATCATCTTCCTCGCCGCGCTCCAGGGTGTGCCTCGCGAGTATCTCGAAGCCGCCTCGCTCGACGGCGCCGGCGAGTGGCGTCAGATCCGTTCCATCGTCGTACCGCTGCTGCGTTTCGCGATCTTCTTCGTCACGGTCACCACGATCATCTCGTGGTTCCAGTTCTTCGACGAAGCCTTCGTTCTGACCAACGGCGGGCCCCTCGGTGCGACCACCTCCATCTCGATATTTCTCTACCACCAGGGATTCCAACAGAGCGCGTTCGGATATGCCAGCGCGGGCTCTCTGATCCTGTTCGTACTGATCGCGGTCATCACCGTCGCTCAGCTTCGCCTGCGGAGGTCCGACATTGACTACTAGCCTCAGTGCCCTCCGTCACCGGTCGACGAATCGGCGCGGACGCCGTCTCACGATCGTCATCGGCGTTGCGCTCGCCGTCGGTGCCGTCGTCACAGCCTTTCCGTTCATCTGGATGCTGTCCACCTCGGTGAAGCCCCAATCCGAATCGCTCACCTACCCTCCCACGCTCCTGCCGCATACGCCCACGCTGCAGTACTTCCGCACACTCTTCACCGAACTCGATTTCGGCCAGTACCTGGCGAACACCATCGTCGTCGTGCTGATCGGGGGTGTCGGCTTGTTCCTTATGGCGATGGCGGGCTATGCCTTCGCCAAGTTCGATTTCCGGGGAAAGCAATGGATGTTCTTCCTCGTGCTCGCGACGATGATGATCCCGGTGCAGGTCACCATGATCCCGACCTACCTGATTCTGAACGGCATGAAACTGACCAACACCTTGGTGGGAATCGCCCTGCCGACGCTCGTGAGCGGATTCAGCATCTTCTTGTTCCGGCAATTCATGAGCACGATTCCGACCGAGGTGCTCGAGGCTGCGCGGATCGACGGCGCAGGCGAAATCCGGACCTTCCTCCTCATCGTGATGCCGCTGGCGAAGCCGATTCTTGCTGTGATGGCCGTGCTCACCTTCATCACCGGTTGGAACAGCTTTCTCTGGCCCCTGGTCATCGCGAACGACCAGCACCTCTACACACTGTCGGTGGGGCTGTCCCTGCTCAACAAGGAGCTCGCGGTCAACCCGTCGCTTCAGATGGCAGCGTCCACCGTCATGGTGGTGCCGATCCTGATCGTCTTCATCGTGTTCCAGCGTTACGTCATCCAGGGCTTCGCGCTCTCGGGCTTGAAATGAAATGGGGAGACAGATCACTGTGAGCAACTCTGCGACACCGCCCGACAATCGTCGTTTCGAACCGCGTCCCGCGGACTTCAGCGGCTTCGTCCGGGCGAGCAACGCCCGACTCGTCGACGGAACAGGACGGCCACTCATCCTGCGTGGAGTCGGCCTCGGCAACTGGATGCTCCCCGAGGGGTACATGTGGCGGTTCGGCCCGGGTGCCGAGTCCCCACGCCAGATCGAGGCGCTCGTGTCCCGTCTGATCGGCGAGGCGGAGGCAGCAGATTTCTGGGCGCGGTTCCGCGACGTCTTCATCACCGAAGCGGACATCCGCGAGATCGCCGCCAGCGGCTTCGACCACGTCAGGCTTCCGATCAATGCGCGCGTGATCCAGGATGAGGACGGCGCCCCGATCGAATCGGGATATGCGATGATCGATCGCCTCATCGGCTGGTGCAGAGACCACCGGCTCTGGGTGCTGCTCGACCTGCACGGTGCGCCCGGCGGCCAGACCGGCACGAACATCGATGACTCGCCCCACGGGATTCCCGAGCTCTTCATGAGCGACGAATACCGGTCGCGGACGATCCAGTTGTGGGAAGACCTGGCGAAACGCTACGCGACCGAGACCGTGGTGCTCGGCTACGACCTCCTGAACGAACCTCTGCCCAACGAATGGCAATTTCGGTACGCCGAGGAGCTCGCGACGTTGTATCAAGACCTCACTGCAGTCATTCGAAGGCACGAC
>DATMTS010000117.1:0-53427 GCA_035564555.1 Humibacter sp. | reverse complement strand
CTTGCACCAAGAGTGTCCTGCAATCACATTCCACGTTGACCGCCACAGCAAACGATCAACGCCCTTGAAGAATATAACGAGGAGATAACGTGCGCAAGGTTATACGTTCGTTATTTTCTGATGGATTTGCTATGGATGGCCGAGGCCGCTTATTCGGAGCGGTTGACGCCGCCGGATGGGGGTCTGAGTATGGAGGCAGTGCGGCGCCTGCGTCGCCTCAATCGAAGGAGAGCGTTGTGGGCAGCATCATTGCGAACATGTTCCTCACCCTCGACGGGGTCTATCAGGGTCCGGGCGGTCGTGAAGAAGACCCCTCGGACGGCTTCGAGTTCGGCGGCTGGCAGGCGCCGGTCTCCGACGAAGAGGGCGGCGCAGACATCGGTGCCCAGATCGAGCGGATCGATGCGTTGCTCCTCGGCCGAAAGACCTACGACATTTTCGCGGCCTATTGGCCGCAGCAATCCGGCCCGATCGCCGACGTGCTCAATCGGGTGCCCAAATTCGTCGTCTCCAGCACCCTGACCGAGGCGAACTGGGAGGGCACCACGGTGCTACGCGATGCCGAAGCTGCCGGCCGACTGCGCAACGAGTACGACGAGGTGCACCTGTTCGGCAGCGGTGTGCTGATCCGCTCGCTGCTGGCGGCACGCTTGCTCGACCGGCTGCACGCCTACCTCTACCCGGTCGTCCTCGGGCAGGGCAAACGCCTCTTCGGTGACGGAGTCATCCCGACCACATTCCGACTGGCCCAGCCGGCGCGTACCTTCCCACGGGGTGCGGTTTCGCTGGTGTATGAGGTTGCGGGCGAGGTCGAACTCCGGGACATGTAGCTCGTCCCCGCATGCTGGCCGAGCTGCTGCGACTCAGGGCGTGGGAGGTTTCACCGCGATTCGCCCGGTTCCCATCCGCGCCAGGTAGAGCGGGGCCCCGGTGCGCGCGAGGAATTCGTCGACGGCCAAACGAGCGCCTTGCCACCAGCCGTAGTCGTCCAGAATGAGGATGCCGCCGGGCACGAGCCGGTCGTACAAGTGGCGCAGTTCGTGTGCGGTCGAGGCGTACCAGTCGGTGTCCAGGCGCAGGATGGCGATCTGGTCGGGTGCCTGATCGGGCAGTGTGTCTTCGACTCGTCCCTGGATGAAGTGCAGCCGATCGCTCGGGTATGGGATGGCGCGGAAGCCGTCTTTCACGTCGGATAGAGAGGCGTACGCACGCACCTTCGCATTCTCGCCGGCTCCGGCCAGCAGTTCCGCGGCACTGCGACCGTCATGGCGCCGATCGACCGGGTCGGGCGCCGGCATGCCCTGGTAGGTATCGAACAGGTAGAGCTCGCGGTCGTCGACGCCCTGGGCCAGCAGCAGTCTCGCCACCGCGTGCATGCTGCCGCCACGCCACACGCCGCACTCGATAACCGCACCGGGTATCCTGTGACGCACAACGTGACGAGTCGCCGTGATCAACCCGTACAGCTTTTCGGGACTGGTCATGGTGTACGGGCGCACCGCGTTGATGATCGCGACCGCGTCTGCCTCGATGTCCTCCGGCAGATGCTGATCCGACGCGGCCGGTCGGCTGGCGGGGCGGGCGGCGGGAACGCGCTGCAGGCTGTATCCCGTCGTGCGGGCCAGCGCCTGGTTGAGCCTTCGAGCCATTGCCACAGCTCCATCCTCGACCCTCGGGCATCATCACGGATAGGTCTCGCGCCTTCGGTCACTCGGACGCCGGCGGCACGAAGTCCGAATTGATGATCGTGCCGGTCCCGATGAATTCGGAGGGGGATGACATCAGCGGTTCGATGAGGCGCGCGACTTCTCGGCCGAGAACGGACAGACCCGCTTGAGCATCCTCCGCACTCCTCCAGGCGTTGAGGACGAAGCGTCGGCCCTCACCGAGGTCGACGGTGATGTTCCCGACGAATCCTGACTGGGCCGCATGGAGCCGGTCGAACTCGCGCATGTCCTCCTGCGCCTCCGCCAGCTTCGTTTCGTCGAAGGAGTTGATCCTCAATACAGCATGCATGGCAGCCTCCACGATCCGGTTCTTCGAAGGCGGCACCGCCGGCCGGGCCGGCGGCAGCGCCGGGGACTCGTGCCGACAGCCTATTCGTGAGGTCGTGATCCTGACAGGGGGTTGCCGTCCGGAGCGCCTCGGATCGGCGCGACATGGCATCATGCTGCGCTCGACGTTGTCGCAGGCATCCCTCGGGCGAGGTGCCGCCCGAGGAGACGGGCGGCGCCGGACAGCCTGAAGCCGGCACCGGCCACGCTCAGCCCGCTGAGAAAGCGAGCCACCCGGTGGCAGAATCGTGGCAGCGGCGCGGGAGACCCCCGCGCAGCAGAACAGGACGAGGACACCGACATGTTGCACGCCTCCACACCGCCGCACGAGAAGCGGGCGGCGTTCCGTACCGCCCTGGAATCCGGAACGATCCAGCGGATGCCCGGCGCTTTCAACCCGCTGTCGGCGCGGCTCATCGAAGACAAGGGCTTCGAAGGGGTCTACGTCTCCGGCGCAGTGCTCAGCGCCGACCTCGGACTGCCCGACATCGGGCTCACGACGTTGAGCGAGGTGGCGAGCCGCGCGGGCGAGATCGCACGGGTCACCGACCTGCCCGCACTCGTGGACGCGGACACCGGGTTCGGCGAGCCGATGAACGTGGCGCGCACGGTGCAGATCATCGAAGACGCCGGCCTGACGGGTCTGCATCTGGAAGACCAGGTGAACCCGAAGCGCTGCGGTCATCTGGACGGCAAGGCCGTGGTCGACGAGAACTCGGCCGTCAAGCGCATCCGCGCCGCGGTTCAGGCTCGTCGCGACCCGGACTTCCTCATCATGGCGCGCACCGACATCCGCGGGGTCGACGGCCTCGACGCAGCCGTCACCCGGGCCAAGCGCCTGGCGGATGCCGGAGCGGACGCGATCTTCCCCGAGGCGATGGCCTCGCTGCAGGAGTTCGCTGCCATTCGGGATGCCGTCGACGTGCCGATCCTGGCCAACATGACGGAGTTCGGCAAAAGCGAACTCTTCACGGTGCAGCAGTTGGCCGATGTCGGCGTCAACATCGTGATCTTCCCGGTGTCATTACTGCGGGCTGCGATGGGTGCGGCCGAACGCGCGCTCGACGCCCTCGCGGCCGAGGGGTCGTTGAACTCTCAGGTACCCGACATGCAGACGCGCGCGCGGCTGTACGAACTGGTCGATTACGAGGCGTACGCCGCCTTCGACCAGGGTGTCTACACCTTCGACTTGCACAACAACCGCGGCTGACCGGAGTTTTTGTCAGCAATTGTCCTTCGGATACGGCACGCTGGGCACATGGACTCTGTGGTTGTGACCGGTCTCGGCGCCGTGACACCGGTCGGACTCTCGGCCGCGACGACGTGGGATGCGATCCGCGACGGCAGGTCGGGCATCCGGCTCATCGAAGACGACTGGGCGCGAGAGCTGCCGGTGCGGATCGCCGCGCGCGTCGATGAGGCGTTCGACGAGCTGCTCGATGTGCGCGAGACGCGCCGCCTCGACCGGGCGGAGCAGTTCGCTCTGATCGCCGGTCGCGAGGCCTGGAACGACGCCGGTGCTCCACAGGTGGACCCGACCCGGCTGGCCGTCGTGGTCGGCACGGCGATCGCCGGCGTCGCGACGACCGTGGAACAGGAGCATGCGCTCAGCGAACGAGGAGCACGACACGTCTCCCCGCACACCGCGACGCGCATGATGGCAAACGGTGCCTCGGCCTGGCTCTCGATCGAGTTCGGAGCCCGCGCTGGAGCGTACACGCCGGTCAGTGCGTGCGCCTCGGGAATCGAGGCGATCTCGATGGCCCGCATGCTCATCCTCTCGGGTGCGGCGGATGTCGTGATCTGCGGCGGAACGGAGGCGCCGGTCATCCCGATCGGTCTGGCGGCGTTCGGCCAGGCCCGAGCCCTCTCCAAACGCAATGACGAACCACAGCACGCGTCGAGGCCGTTCGACGAGCATCGCGACGGATTCGTTCTCGGCGAGGGGGCTGTCGTCTTCGTTCTGGAGAGCGCGGCCCATGCGGCGGCTCGCGGTGCGGTCGTGCTTGCGGTGGCGGCGGGTACCGCGGTCACCTCGGACGCCTTCGACATCGTCGGGGCCGACCCCGTCAACCAGGCGCGCACCATGGTGACGGCGATGCGCAACGCGGGTGTCGAACCCGAACAGATCGGGTTCGTGCACGCGCACGCCACATCGACGCCGACCGGCGATCAGAACGAGTACGACGCCCTGCGCGAGGCGTTCGATTCCGTGCCGCCGGTCACGTCGACGAAGTCGGCAACCGGTCACCTGCTCGGCGCATCCGGAGCGCTCAGCGCCCTGGTTGCGATCCGGGCGCTGCGCGACGGCATCGTTCCGCCCACGGGCAACATCCAACGGCTCGACCCGGCGTTCGACCTCGACGTGGTGCGCACCGCGCGGCCGATCGCAGCAGAGCATGCGCTGGTGAACGCCTTCGGCTTCGGCGGTCACAACGCCAGCCTGGTGGTCTCCCGGGGGTGAGTCGCGGTGTTGGTAGCCTGGCGCGATGACCTCAGCATCAGCATCAGAATCCGCGCAGCCGATCTTGCCGCTCGCCGGGCGTTCGGCGCTGGTCACCGGAGTATCACGCCGTCGCGGCATCGGTTACGCCGTCGCTCTGCGATTCGCCGAACTCGGCGCGAACGTTTTCATCCACCACTTCGCACCGCACGACACGGTCCAGTCGTGGGGAGGCGACGATCTGGATGCCGTGCGCGACGGCATCCGCTCGAGCCTGGCCCCGGGCGCCCGGTTCGGCGACGCGAGCGCCGACCTGTCGCTGCCTGGCGCTGCCGCCGAACTCGTCCGCCGGGCGGCCGAAGAACTCGGGCAGTTGCACCTGCTGGTCTGCAATCACGCGCGCTCCGGCGCTGACGGCTCGATCTTCGACATGACGGCCGAGCGGCTCGACGGGCACTGGCAGGTGAACGCGCGCTCGACGCTGCTGCTCACCCGCGCGTTCGCGGAGCAATTCGGCTCCGCTGCGCCAACCGGGGCGGTCGAGGGCGTCACGACTCCCACCGCTCCAGGGGTGAGGCAGACCCGAGCGGAGCCGATCGACGAGTTCTCCACCGGCCGCGTGTTCTGGATGACCTCGGGGCAGTTGCACGGGGCGATGCCGGGCGAGGTCGCCTATGCGGCCAGCAAGGCGGCCTTGGCCGGGGTGACGCCGACGGTCGCAAGCGACCTGCTCGCACACGGGATCATTCTGAACACCATCGATCCGGGACCCGTCAACACCGGCTACCTGGACCCGGAGACGACGGATCGTCCCCTCGACGGCATCCAGGAGCAGGTGGTGTCGTCGCCTTTCGGCCGGTACGGGGCGCCCACGGATCCGGCCCGTTTGATCGGCTGGCTCGCCACCGATGAGGGCAGATGGGTCGTCGGACAGGTGGTCACCAGCGACGGCGGCTTCCAGCTCTAGCCATACGCCGGCGTCACACCGGCGGGGCCGATGGTTCCTCGCGAATTCTAGAAGAGGTCCGGGCTCGGGGCGCTGGCGTGACGCACCGAGACGTCGGCATGCCGGTCGAATCGGTAACCGACACCGCGCACGGTGCGCACGATGTCTTCGTACCTACCGAGCTTCGCGCGCAGCCTCCGCACGTGCACATCGATGGTGCGTTCGTTCGGCGCCTCTTCGATGTCATCGGCCGACCAGAGGGACGAGATCAGCTCTGCTCGCTCGATGGTGCGGCCTTCACGCAGCACGAGGTACTGCAGCAGCTCGAACTCTTTGTAGGTCAACGCGACGGGCTCATTGTCGATCACCAGACGCTTGCGCGAGATGTCGACGACGACCCCCGCGTATGCGCGATCCTCGTCTTCTTCGTCGACCTGACGGTGCTTGGCGATCGCGGCGGGATCCTGCAGAGCGAGCCGCACGACGTCGACGTCGCGGCCGCCTGCGCCCTGCGGGGCGAGCGCCACGGCCGCGTACGTCTCGGATCCCGGTGCCAGTTCGGTGGTGAGCCGCTTCAGCGCCTCGACGATGCGACCGAGATCGATCCCGGCTGCTGCCGCCTTGGCCTCGTCGAATCCGACGTAGAGAGCGAATCCGCGCGCCTCGGTGCCATCCGGCACAGCGCGAACACGTGCCGGCGCGGCCGGTGCCGGGGCAGGAGCCGCGGGGGAGTTGCGGGGGCGGGCCGGCAGCGGTTGCACGGGGGCTTCGGTGCGGGCGGGATGAACCGGTCGATTCAACAGGGCGCTGCGCGGCGGCTGGACGACGGCGGGTCGGTCGAGGGTGGGCCGATCGAGGGTGGCGAGAGACATGGGATGAGGTCCTTGACGATGATGTGCGTAGAGTCCACGATCGGCGCGGGGAGTGCGCTGGAGTCGATCAATCGGACTCGCGGTGATGTGCTGCGGCCTGTCCCGATAGTGGGAGGTGACCGGTTCGGATGCCCGGGATTCAGGCTCCGGCGGAGCGGCGGCTCCCTCGACTCAGTGGGTCAGGGGCGGCTGGGCTCGGCGATTGGTCGTCAGTTCGTGCGACACATTCGGCAACACATGACAGCTTCGCGACCGGCCATCATCATGCCGGCATTCCCAAGGGCCTCGAAGGAGGTCAGGGTACGCGCGTTGTCAGTCATGCGTCATAGTAAAGCCGAGCGTGTCGCCCCGTGTCAAATCATGACGCGGTGTGACGAGACCTCCGTCGGCCGCCGTCGGGCCCTCAAACCGTACCGTACAGCCGGTCTCCGGCGTCCCCGAGACCCGGAATGATGTAGCCCCGTTCGTTCAGGTGGTCGTCGACCGCGCCCAGCACGAGCGTCACGTCCCGCCCGTCGGTGAGCCGTTCCACGGCCTCCAGCCCCTCCGGCGCAGCGAGGATGCAGATCGCCGTCACATCGATGGCGCCGCGCTTGAACAGGAACTCGATCGCTGCTCCGAGCGAGCCGCCGGTGGCGAGCATCGGGTCGAGCACGAAGCACTGCCGGTTCGAGAGATCGTCGGGCAGGCGCTCGGCATACGTCGTCGGCTGCAGCGTCTCCTCGTTGCGCACCATGCCGAGGAATCCCACCTCGGCGCTCGGCATCAGTTTGACCATGCCCTCGAGCATCCCGAGGCCTGCGCGCAGGATCGGAACGACCAGCGGCCGCGGCTCTGCGAGGGTCACGCCGGTGGTGTGCGCGACCGGCGTCTCGATCTCGATCGGGGTCACCCGAACCGATCGGGTGGCCTCGTAGGCGAGCAGGGTGACGAGTTCCTCGACGAGTGCGCGGAACTGCACCGACGGGGTCTCCTTGTTGCGGAGCACGGTGAGCTTGTGCGTGATCAAGGGGTGGTCGGCAACGTGCACTCGCATAGGCTCAATCTAGCCGAGAGGAGGACCGTGGCCCTGCCCAGTGCGCCCCAATACAGCGAGTGGATGCGTGCCGCCCTCGGTGAGGCCCGCGCCGGTCTGCTGACCGCGGACGTACCGGTCGGGGCACTCGTGATCGACGCTGCGGGTACGGTGATCGGCACCGGTCGCAACGAGCGGGAGTTGCGGCAGGATCCCACCGCGCATGCCGAGGTGGTCGCCCTGCGAGCCGCATCGGCCGCGTTGGGCGATTGGCAACTGAGGGACGCGACCCTCGTGGTGACGCTCGAACCGTGCGTGATGTGCGCCGGCGCTATTCTCTCTGCGCGCATCCCCAGGGTGGTATTCGGCGCCTGGGATGAGAAGGCGGGAGCAGCCGGCAGCGTCTACGACGTGCTGCGCGACCGCCGGCTCAACCATCGCGTGGAAGTGTATGCGGGAGTCGAGGCGGAAGCCTGCGCGGCACTGCTTGCCGAGTTCTTCGCCCAACGCCGGTGACCGGCTATTCCAGGCCTTTGATCACGATCGTGTCGGTCGGCGGGTGCATCTCGGCCGGGTCGACCCAGACATCCGGTTCGATATAGATCGTGCGAGCCGCCGGCACGGCGGCCCGGATGCGCCTCTCGATGGCGTTGGTCGAGGCGGAGATCTCGAGCAGTGTCGCGCCGCCCGCCATCCCGACCTTCGCGGCGACGAGCAGTTCGTCGGGTCCGAGGTACAGCGTCTTCATGTGGATGATCCGCGTGGCCTCGTCGCCGCGCAGGATCGCATCCTCGATCGCTGCGATGTCCCGCTCGCCGGCGCCTTCGCCCACGAGCAGGCTCTTCGTCTCGATTCCCAGCACGACGGCGACCACGATCAGAAGCAGACCGATCAGCAGCGTGCCGATCGCATCGAAGGCGCCGTTGCCGGTGATGATGGTGAGCCCGACGCCGAACAGCGCGAACACGAGGCCGGTCAGAGCCGCCACGTCTTCCAGTAGCACCACCGGAAGCTCGGGCGCCTTCGCTCGGCGGATGAAGGCGATCCATGACTCGTCGCCCTTGTGCGGCTTCGACTCCTGCACCGCTGTGCGCAGCGAGAAACTCTCCATGCCGATCGCGATGACCAGCACCAGCAACGGCAACCACCACACCTCGAGGGGGTGCGGGTGGGCGAGCTTCTGCACGCCCTCGTAGAGCGAGAACACGCCGCCGACCGAGAACAGGATGATCGAGACCACGAAGGCGTACACGTAGCGTTCACGGCCGTACCCGAAGGGGTGCTCGGAATCGGCCTCCTTCTTCGCCCGCCGACCGCCCAGCAGCAGGAGCAGCTGGTTGCCCGAATCGGCCACGGAGTGCACGCCCTCAGCCAGCATCGAGCTGGACCCGGAGAAGCCCCAGGCGATGAATTTCGTGATCGCGATGCCGAGGTTGGCGGCGAAAGCCGCGACGATCGCCCTGTTTCCGCCGGATGTGCTCATGCCACAATCCTAGGGAAGCGGCCTGCGGCTCCGGCCCGCGCCCTGTTCGGCGAACCGTCGTGCGCGCGAGAGCAATGCGACATAGTTTCGTAACAAAATCTAGTGTCTGTCGAGCACGGATTCGCACCTGGTCGCCCCGTAGGATGTCAACCATGAGCGGGCCCCTTCCAGCGGATTTCTCGCTCGGCTCCGCGGTGCTCCCTGAGAGCGCCGAGCGAGTGATGCTGGAGATCCTCATTCACGGACCGCTGTCCCGCGTCGAACTCGCCCGGCGGCTCGGACTCTCCGGGCCCAGCCTCACCCGGCTGACCAAACCGCTGATCGCATCCGGGCGACTGCTCGAACGAGAGCCGCTCGCGCGATCGATGGGGCGTCCGATGCAGCCCCTCGATCTCGACCCGTCCGCCGAGCACTTCGCGGGTGTGAAGATCACGATCGACGCCGTGCACAGTGTGATCACCGACATGCGCGGCGTCGTGAGGTCGGAACGGGAGGACCCGCTCGACACCCGTGACGCGAGCGGCATCGCCCGGGTGGTCGCTCGCGGTGTCGGGGCGCTCGCAGTCGCCGGCGACGCGCCCGTCGGGATCGGCATCAGCTTGGGAGGCAACACCGCGGACGGGCGAGTCGTGCGCGAGTCGCATTTTCTCGGCTGGCGCGATGTGCCGTTCGCCGAACTCGTCGAGGACGAGACGGGACTGCCGTGCGTGGTCGCCAACGACGTGAACGCCCTCACGCAGGCCCAGCATTGGTTCGGTGAAGGGCGCGGACTCAACGACTTCGCCGTCGTGACGATCGGCGCGGGCATCGGTTTGGGAGTGGTGGCAGCGGGTGAGCTGATCGTCGGCGCGCATGGCGCGCTGGGCAGCATCGGCCATCAGCTTCTGCTCTGGTCTGATGCGACGTGCTGGCGAGGTCACCACGGATGCGCGAGCGCCATGCTGTCGACGGGGGCCATCGAGGCGGCGGCGGCGAGACAGCTCGGCCGCGACGTGCCCTTCGACGACATCCTGCGCGCTGCCGAGCGCGGCGACCCGGCTCTGCGCCGAGTCGTCGACCTGGCCGGGGAGTCGCTCGGACTGCTGCTGGCGAACGTGACCAACACGCTCGACCCGGAGAAGATCGTGCTGGCCGGCGAGGGCGCGCGGCTGGGCGAAGTCGGCGAGCACGCGATGCTCGCCTCGTTCCGCGACGCGATGGTGTGGGACACGGTGCGCACGCCGATCCAGGTGCAGCCGTTCGCGTTCAACGAGTGGGCGCGCGGGGCCGCGGCGATGGCCATCCGGTCACGCATGCTGCGTGGCGCCACCGCCGCAGGCTAGCCCGACCCGGATCGCGGTCTCAGACCACGTGTGCGGTCCGGGACCACGTGTGCGGTCCCGGACCGCGCTGTGCAGCCTCAGACCGCGCTGACCTCGAGCAGCCAGACCCGTTCGGGGTAGGAAGCCGGCGCCTGCAGGCCGGCGGCTGCCAACGCGCGACCGGAGAGCACCGTGCCCTGCCAGTGTGCACCGAACCAGGCAGGAACACGAAGGCCCTTGGCCGGGTCGCCGATCGGCAACGGGCGCACTCGATAGCTTCGATCGAGGTCGAGTCCGTTCAACGTGAAGCGCCCGAGCGCCGACACCTCCGAACGGCCGAGGTACGCGAGCGAGAACAGCGCGTTCGAACGATCGGCGGCGACGATCCCGCTGACCCACAGCGTTTCATCGCTGCGATCCATCCGCACGAGGGTGCCGGTGCTCAAGAGTTCACGGCGCGTCTTGTACAGCTCGATCCACTCCCGCAGTTCTGCGAGCTCGGAGGCGGAGGCGGCGCTCAGATCCCACTCGATGCCGAAGTGCCCGAACAACGCCGTCCCAGCACGGAACGACAGTTCGTGCACACGACCGGTGGTGTGCGACTGGGCGGATGCGACGTGCGAGCCCATGAGCTCGGGTGGCAGCAGCTGCATGGTCCACCGGTTCATCTGCTGTCGTTCGAGTGGGTCGATGCAGTCGGAGACCCACACGCGATCGGTGCGTTCCAGGATCCCGAGGTCG
Organism: Humibacter sp.; assembly: GCA_035564555.1. GTDB lineage: Bacteria > Actinomycetota > Actinomycetes > Actinomycetales > Microbacteriaceae > DATMTS01. The sequence continues at coordinate 42,572 of DATMTS010000117.1, read as the reverse complement.
ACGCGTGCTCCCCCCGACGAGCACGACTCGATCTCCAATCCGGGGAACCGCGACTTGAGTTCGTCCATCAACCGATAGACCGCGAGCGTCTGGGCGTGCACACCCGGCTCGCCGCCCGGCGTCGTGCCGGCGTCGACCAGATCGCGGTTGTGGTCCCATTTGATGTAGGCGATCTCGTTCTCGGTCAGGATCGCGCTCATCCGCTGGAGCACATGGTCGTAGGCCGCCGGGATACCCAGGTTCAGCACCTGCTGGTTGCGGGAGGTGACCGGCATCCGGTTGCCGGTCTGCATGATCCACTCCGGATGAGCGCGCGCCAGGTCGGAGTCGGGGTTGACCATTTCCGGCTCGAACCACAGCCCGAACTGCATGCCCAGGCCGCGCACGTGGTCGATCAGCGGGGTCAGCCCGTCGGGCCACACGGTCTCGTCGACGTACCAGTCACCGAGACCGGCCGTGTCGTCGCGCCGATGCCGGAACCAGCCGTCGTCCAGCACGTAACGCTCGACGCCGAGTTCGGCCGCGCGGTCGGCCAGGCTCGTGAGCCGGTCGAGATCGTGGTCGAAGTACACGGCCTCCCAAACGTTCAGCGTCACGGGCCGCGAGGTGCGCGGATGCTCGGGGCGGGCGCGCAGATATTCATGGAATCGCCGGGCCTGCTCGTCGAGGCCGACGCCGTACGAACCGTACAGCCACGGCGTGCGGTAGCTCTCGGCTCTCCCCAGCCGCACCTCGCCGGGCAGCAGCAGTTCGCCGCCGCCGAGCACCTGCTCCCCGCCGGCCATTCTCTCGGCGTAGTGCCTGTGGTTGCCGCTGAACGCCACATGGACGCCCCACACTTCGCCGTCGGCGAAGCCGAAGCCGGGGGTGCCGACGGACAAGACGGTCGCGGCATCCGCGCCGGTGCGCCCGCGTCGTCCCTCTCGCAGGTGAGTGCCGACCGTGAGCTCGCGGCGTTGCGGGGTGCGTTCTTTGCTCCACCGGCCGGCGAAGTCGAGGATCTCGCGCGCTCGTGCCGGCAACGGGAGCGCCAGCACGAGCTCGTCCAGCTGATAGGGCTCGCCCGCATCGTTGGTCACCGTCGCGCGAGTGCGCAGCAATCCGGATGCCGTCAGCTCGAGGTCGATCGCGAGCGTCAGAGCCGCTTCGGGGTCGGATGCCAGCACGCTCAGCAAGCCGCCGGCATCCCGCACCTCCGATCGACGATCGGTGACCGCGAACTTCGGAGACCAGTCGCGCCCGGCGCGACTTCCACTGAGGCCGGGACGCCCCAGCCAGCCGGTACGGTGCTCCGGAACGACTGCGACGCGCACGGGCTCGTCCACCACATTGTTCACCAGCGGCGGGATGTTCGCCTCCGCCAGGGCGCGAGCGTCATCAGCGGAGAGTGCCCCGAGATCGCCTCCCCAGTGCACGATCGCAGGCGATCCTCCGTCGCGCACGTCCACGAGGATGCTCACGCCGGCGGCCCGCAAATGGACGAAGTCGTTGGCAGGGTCTGGTGACAGCATGGCATCCAATCGCAGATAGTTTTCGCACAGAAGTATTGCACGCTGCAGCTCGATTCCGACTGCGGCCGGAGCGACTCTAGGCTGAGAATATGACACACGGGACGACACTGACGCTGCCCACGATCGCGATCCTCGGCGCCGGTTCGATGGGGCGCGCCATTCTCAGCGGCCTGCTCGCACCAGAGGTGCAGGTCAGCGGTGGCATCCGGGTCACGAACCGCAGCGTCGAACGCGCCGCCGAGCTCGCTGACATCGACGGGGTGACCTCGTTCGCCACGGCGGGCGACCCGGACGCCAATCGGCGCGCCGTCGACGGTGCGGCGATCGTGCTCGTCGCCGTGAAGCCGGCCATGGTCGTCGACCTGCTCGACGAGATCGCCGGGTCGCTCGCCGACGGCACCGTCGTGGTCAGCGTCGCCGCCGGTGTGACGAGCGCGACCTTCGAGAGCCGGCTCCCGGCATCCGTCTCGGTCGTGCGGTCGATGCCGAACACTCCCGCGGTGGTCGGTCGGGCGGTGACCGGGGTCAGCGGCGGCAGCCGGTCGAGCGAAGATGAGCTCGCGCTGGTGCGCCGGCTGTTCGAGACGGTCGGCGTGGTCATCGAGGTGCCCGAGTCGCAGTTGGATGCGCTGAGCACGATCTCGGGCTCAGGCCCGGCGTACGTGTTCTATCTGATCGAGCAGCTCACGGCGACGGCGGTCGAGAAGGGTTTCACGCCGGAGCAGGCCGCGCTCATGGTCGACGACACATTCGTCGGGGCCGCGGAACTGCTGAGGCAATCGGGTCGTACCCCTTCCGAGTTGCGCAGACAGGTGACCAGCCCCAACGGAACGACCGAGCGCGCGATCGCCGTGCTGGAATCCGCGGGCCTGAAGCAGACGTTCGACGCCGCGACGGATGCCGCGCTCGCGCGAGCCCGGGAGCTCGCCGGGGCGTAACCGCCGTTCGGCGCGCGGCGTGCCAGGCGTCCGCCGCGCGGCGCTCGGCGTTCGCCGTTCTGCATCGCGGCGCCCGGCGTTCGTGCGTTCGGCGCGCGGCGTTCGCCGTTCTCGATCGCAGGAGAATCTGGAAACACGCCGGTCGCACCGAAGGCGGAACGCGGCGTGGCAAGAAAATCTCCTGTAATCGAGAACGGCGGCCGGCGCCGAGGCGCGATCGAGCGTGGCGCGGCCCCGGTTGCGGCGGGCGCGGGCCCGGCTGCGGGGGATCCGGCGGCGGGCGCGGCAAGAATTTATACGTCTCTTACGGTTCTCAAATCGATCGCACACCTTGAGGGTGTGTGCTGGATGCATGTCTGAAGACGACCGGACTCAACCGCTGCCCGGCGAGAGCGCTGACGGACAACCCGTCGAGCCCCCGCAGTACCCGCCGCAGGCGGCGAACCCGACGACGCCGTACCCGCCGGGCGCGACGCCGTACCCGCCCGGCGCCGGGCCGTATCCGCCGGGTGCCGGGCCGTACCCGCCTGGCGCCGCGGCGCCCTATGCGTATCAGGTGCCGGCGCAACGGCGCGCCGACCACATGCTGCCGAGATGGTGGGGTTGGATGCTCGCGGCGGCGATCGTCGTCGTCCTGATCGTGTCGGGCGGCACGGCCTGGGTCGTCGGCACTGTCATCGCGGACACCGCCTCATCGCACCGGGTGGTCGTCGCACCGCCCGGGCACCTCGGACAACACCGGATGGGGGGCGGCAACGCCGCCAAACTTCATGAGCGCACCGTGTTGCGCGGCACCATCGCGTCGATGGCCTCGAATTCATGGACGATCCACACCGCCGCGGGGCGGACGGTGCGCATCTCGATCACATCGGCGACGGTGTTCGGAACGAAGAAGCATCCGCAGGCCGAAGCGCAATTCGCTGTCGGAGACCGCGTCCTGGCGCTCGTGGAGCGTACCCGACAGTCCGGGGACTGGACGGCGACGCGCATCGCCGCGCCTGCCGCGGCATCCGGATCTCGCACGCCGGCACCCACGTCCTGAGCCGGCACGCCATGAGAGATGCCCGGGATCGGACGACGCGCCGCGTCAGTCGTCGAGGGCGGCGAAGCGCTCGATGTCGACCTCCGTGCCGCTGACGATGATGAGGTCGTGGTCGGAGACCATCGTTTCAGCTGTGGCGTACGTGAAGGGCTTGCCCGGGCTCTTCACTCCGACGACCGTGATGCGGTGTTTGCCGCGCACCCCCGAGTCGCCGAGCGTGCGTCCCCTGATCAGCCGGGGCGGATACATCTTGACCAGGGCGAAATCGTCGTCGAACTCGATGAAGTCGAGCATCCGGCCGGAGACGAGGTGTGCCACGCGCTCGCCGGCTTCGGCCTCCGGATAGATCACGTGATTGGCGCCGATGCGCTCCAGAATGGTGCCGTGCGACCTCGAGATCGCCTTCGCCCAGATCTGCGGGATCTTCAGATCGACCAGGTTCGCGGTGATGAGCACGCTGGCCTCGATCGACGAGCCGACGGCGACGATCGCGATGGAGAAGTCCTGCGCACCGATCTGACGCAAGGCGTCGATCGAGCGCGCGTCGGCCTGCACGGTGTGCGTGACGCGGTCGGCCCATTTCTGCACGAGCGCGGCGTCGTCGTCGACGGCGAGTACCTCGCGATCCAGCCGGTCGAGCTGCCCGGCCGCTCCGGCGCCGAACCGGCCAAGACCGATGATGAGAACGGGAGCGTCGTGCTTGATGCGGTCAACCAACGATGGGCCTCTCTTCCGGTTGCTGATACAGCTGGCGTCGTTGCTGCTGAGCCAGTGCGGCCGCGAGCGTGACGGTGCCGACGCGACCCATGAACATGGTGACCGCCAGCACGTAGACCGCCGTGTCGGGTGCATGCTGGGTCAGGCCCGTCGACAGGCCGCACGTGGCGAACGCGCTGATCACATCGAAGAGCACCAGATCCAGCGATTGCTTCGTGAGGTGCAGGATGATCAGACTCGCGACGGCGACCACGGTGGCGCCCCACAGCACCACGCTGACCGCGACACGCAGCACGTCGGTCGGGATGCGGCGGCGGAACGCCTCCATCGAGTCCACGCCGCGCGCCTCGGCGAACGCCGCGAGGAAGAGCACCGCCAGTGTGGTCACCTTGATGCCGCCGGCCGTCGACGCGGAGCCGCCGCCGATGAACATCAGCATGTCGGTGACGAGCATGCTCGAACCATTCAGCTGGCTGATGTCCACGGTGGAGAATCCGCCCGACCGGGCCATTGCCGAGAGGAAGAACGACTGGAAGATCGTGCTACCGGCATCCAACCGGCCGAAGGTCTTCGGGTTGTCGTGCTCGAGCCACAGGTAGATCAAGGCTCCGGCGACGAACAGGATCGCAAAGGTGGCGACGGTGAGCTTCACGTGAACGGACCAGCGCCGCTTGCGTCGCGCGCGCCCGATGTTCTGGGCGACCGCGTAGATCACCGGGAATCCGATGGCCCCGGCGAACACGCCGAGCATCAACGCGCCGAGGAACACGTAGTCGGTGGCGAATGGCGCTAGGCCGGCGGCGTTCGGTGTGAAGCCGGTGTTCGTGAAAGCCATCGCGGAGTAGTACAGGCTGTTCAACACGCTGTCCACGAGCGGGATGCCGTGGGCGAGCATCCGTGGGAACAGGATGATCGCGACGACGCCCTCGATCACGATCGCGCTGAGCGCGACGGTCACCAGCAGATTGCCGATCTCGCCCAGCCTCACCGCCTGGCCCTCGGCGACCGGTCCCGCGTGCACCCGCAAGGGATTGCTGTCGCTTGCCGCGATCAGCTTGGCCCGCAGCCCCAGCCGACGGGAGATCACCATGCCGAGGATCGACGCGAGCGTCAGAACGCCGACCGCGCCGATCTGCACACCGACGTAGACGAGCACCTGACCGAATCCGGACCAGTGGGTCGCCATGTCGACGGTGGAGAGGCCCGTCACGCAGATCACCGAGATCGCGGTGAACAAGGCGTCCGCGAGCGGAGTGCGACTGGAGGCGACCGTGGCGACGGGAAGGGAGAACAGCAGGGTGAACAGCAGGACCAGCCCGACGAAGACCAGAATCGCGAATCGCGACGGGCTGCGGCCCGCGAAGGCGTCGGCGGCCTCTCGCATCCGACCCCATATCGAGGCCGGCATCAATCGCGGTGCCCCCGGCGCGCGCATCCGACCTCCTCAGTCGTCCTCCTCGGCAGCGTAGCCGCCTCATCGTCCGCGACGTGTGCCGACGAGCGGGCAGGCGGAGGGTGACCGGTCACAGGCGTCGTTGACAGCGTCTTGCCACCGGCATACTCTTGCGACAGATCGGCGGTGCGGCGGTCTCCAGGGCGGTTCGCAACGCGGAGCTAGACCGGATGAATCTGAAGCCGGGAAGCTGTGGGAGCGCGAAAGCTCCACGCGGTTTCGCGACTGCTGGACATTGGAGATGTCGAAATGGCTGTCGAAGATATCACCCCTGAAGCTGTTCAGAACGCGTTCTCCCGCCGTTCGATCTTCCGCGGGGCGAGCGCGGTGGGACTGTCCGCGGTGACCGCCTCCGTGCTGGCGGCGTGCAGCGCCAGCACGTCCAACGGGGGCGGCGGAAACGCAGCGGGCGACTTTGCGAAGACCCCGAAGTTCCGTTTCGTGTTCGTGAACCACGTGACGACGAACACCTTTTTCCAGGCCACGCAGTACGGCTTGCAGGATGCCGCGGCGTTGGTGGGCATCCCGACCCCGCAATGGACCGGATCCGAGACCTCGAACGTCTCGCAGATGGTCACAGCGGTGAACACCGCGATCTCGAGCAAGGCGGACGGCATCGCGATCGCGCTGGTCGATCAGAAGGCGTTCAACGATCCGGTGAAGAAGGCGCTCGACGCCGGAATCCCGGTCGTCTCGTACAACGCCGATGTGCCCAGCAACCCGCGACTGGGTTACATCGGCCAGGACTTGTACGCCTCCGGGCAGGCCATGGGGCAGAGGATGGCGGCTGCGCTGCCCGACGGAAGCCAGGCGGTGATCTTCATCGCGACCCCGGGCTCCCTGAACATCCAGCCGCGAGCCGACGGCGCAGTGGCCGCGATCAAGGCCAGCGGCAAGAACATCACCGTGAAACAGGTCGCCACCGGCGCAGACCAGAGCAAGGAGCAGACCGCGATCGACTCGTTCTACACGGGCAACAAGAGCGTCAAGGGCCTCTATGCGGTCGACGCAGGCAGCACCGCCGGAGTGGCGGCCGTGATGAACAAGTACAAGCTGCACGATCAGGGGTATCACGGCGGCGGGTTCGACCTGCTCGCTGATACCGAGCACGCCATCCAGAGCGGGGTGCTCGACTTCACCATCGACCAGTCGGCGTACCTGCAGGGCTTCCTGCCCACGCTGTATCTCTACCTGTACAAGCTGTCCGGCTCCCTCGTCGCACCGCCGATGACCAACACCGGCCTGAAATTCGTGACCAAGGACAACGTCGCGCCGTACCTGAAGACGACGAACCGGTTCGAGGGCAGTTCGTCGAAGCAGAAGTACATCACCTCCTGATCGCGGTCGGAACGCGGTCGTCGTTCGTGTCGTGCCACGAGGGGAAAGGGTTCGAGTCGTGAGCAAAGGAACAGGCAGATGACGGTCGGATCCTCCGCGCCGGTGACGACGGAGGACGCGCCGCCCAAACGACCGCCCGGCAGGTGGGGTCTCGTCGGCAACCGGGTGCTTCGGGTGCGGGAACTCTCGGTTCTCGTGGTCGTGATCGTGCTGATCGTCTACTTCGGTCTGGCGAACTCGGCCTTCTTCACCTCGTCGAACATCCAGAACGTCGCCGACTTCTTCAGTTCGGTGGCCATCATCGCAACCGGCGAGGTCTTCCTGCTCGTGTGCGGGGAGATCGACCTGTCGGCCGGCATGACGTTCGCCTTGGTGCCCGTGATCATGGTCAGTCTGAACGGCGAGGACGGCGAGGGGATGCCGTTGTGGCTGTCGTTGCTGATCAGCCTGATCTTCGCGGCTGTGATCGGGGCGTTCAACGGGGTGGTCTCCCAATACCTGAGGCTGCCGTCGTTCATCACGACGCTAGGGACGCTCTACATCCTGCACGGGATCTCGCTCACCATCGCGGGCAGCACCCCGTTGCCCGCGCCGGAGGACGGGCTCTTGCCGAAGATCTTCGGAGGATGGACCTGGGCGGAGCTGACCTGGACGGTCGTCATCGTGATCGTCATGCAGATCGTGCTGACGCAGACGCGGTGGGGCGCGCACACGATCGCAACGGGTGCCAACGCCCTGGGAGCGGCCGAGTCGGGCATCCGGGTGCGCCAGATCAAGATCCGGGCGTTCGTGCTCACCTCGGTGCTCGCCGGTCTTGCGGGCGTGCTCGACGGCACCCACATCGCGAAGTCGTTCGACCCCAACGCCGGCGGCAGTGACCTGATGTTCAGTGCGATCGCCGCGGCGGTCATCGGCGGAACGGCGCTGCTGGGCGGGTCGGGCACCGTCGTCGGCGCGGCGCTCGGCGCGTTGCTGCTCGCCGTTCTGCAGGACGGCTTCAACATCCAGGGCATCAGCGCGACGACGTTCGTGATCGTTGAAGGCGCCGCGATCCTGATCGCCATGACGCTGAACGTCTACTTCACGCGCTTCAGAGCCAGGGCGAAGGTGGAATGAAATGAGCATCCAAACCGACCAGACGCCGAACACGGCGCCGGCCGTCCCGGCGATCGAAGCCCGGCACGTCAGCAAGTCGTTCGGCTCGGTCACCGCGTTGCGTGATGTGTCTTTGCACGTGGACAAGGGCGAAGTGCTCGGCCTGATCGGCGACAACGGAGCGGGCAAGTCGACCCTGATCAAGATCCTCACCGGTTTTCAACAGCCGACGCGCGGCGAGGTGCTGCTCGACGGGCAGCCGGTCACGTTGGGCAGCGTGCGCCAGGCGCGGGATCACGGCATCGAGACGGTCTTCCAGGACCTGGCGCTGATCGACACGCTGCCGGTGTACATGAACCTGCATCTGAACAAGGAGCCGCGTTCCGGGCCGTTCCTGCGCAAGCGCCGGATGCGCCTGAACGCCCGCCGCTACCTCGACGACATCGGCATCCGTATCGCCTCGGTGAACGACGAGGTCGCCAGCCTCTCAGGCGGGCAGCGGCAGGCGATCGCGGTGGCGCGCTCGGTGTATTCCAACGCGCGCATCCTGTTGCTCGACGAGCCGCTGGCCGCGATGGGGGCGAAAGAGGGTGGCATCATCCTCGACCTGATCAGCCTGCTGCGCGAGCAGGGCGAGGTGTCGATCATCCTGATCGCACACAATTACACGCAGGTGTTCGACGTGTGCGACCGGGTGAATCTGCTGCAGCACGGCGAGATCACGCTGGACAAGAAGACCACCGAGACCTCCGTCGAGGAGTTGCTCGACCTCGTCGCCAATGAGTATCGCCGAGGCGGCGCGCTCGCCGGCGACCGTGGACGGCTGCTCAACGAGTCAAGGGAACTCGGATGAGACGGCCGGGGCGCCCGAGGCGCATCGGCGCGCGCCGGCCGTAGTGGTTTTCGGCCCCGCACTACTAGCCTTGAGAAATGGCAGACATCTTTGACATCATCGCGGATGCCACTCGGCGCGACATTCTGCGGGTTCTGCTCGATGCTTCCGGCCGCGAGGCACCGACGGCCGGTGAGGCGAGCGTGTCGCAGATCGTCTCGACGTTGGAACTGAGCCAGCCCACCGTGTCCAAGCACCTCAAAGTGCTGCGCGAAGCGGGCCTGGTGAAGGTTCGCGAGAAGGGCCAGCACCGGTACTATCACCTCGATCCTGCGCCGCTCGAGGCCGTCGATGACTGGCTGATCCCCTTCCTCGGACCCGAGGAGCCGCTCGGTGAGGAACCTCTCGTGCCCAAGCTGGCCGGCGAGGCGCGCGAGTTCGCCTCCAGCGTCGGCAAAGTGATCGCCGACACCAGCCACCGGGTGACGACGGTCGTCGACAAGGTGACCGGCAAGAAGCGGCGGGGCGAGTAGCGGCACCCGGCGCAGCGGTGACCCCCAGGGATGGCCCGCGCACGGCGCGCCTGGTGGGCTCCGAGGGTGCGCTAGACTAGGCGCTTGTGCCGCTCAAGATTCCCCGGTGGCATCCCCCGATCTTTGTGAGGTATCAGTGGGTTCTGTCATCAAGAAGCGTCGCAAGCGCATGGCGAAGAAGAAGCACCGCAAGCTGCTTCGCAAGACGCGCCACCAGCGCCGCAACAAGAAGTAGGCATCTCGCCTGGGAGCTCGAAGCGCCACGACCGAAGGTCCCGGCGCTTTTTGCTTTGCAGGCTCTCGCCGGTCGAGTAGCGCACGAGCTCAGCGAGCACGCGTGTCGAGACCCGAGACCGAAGGTGTGCGGACTCCTCGTAGGCTGAGTAGGTGCGCACCATCCGCCTGACCCTGATCGGCAAACCCGGCTGTCACCTCTGCGACGACGCGCGCGCGGTGATCGACCGGGTCGTTGCAGACATCGGGGCTGCACCGGATGCACCGCGCGTCGAACGCTCCGAACTCTCGATCCTGGATGACCCCGCGCTGCACGAGAAGTACGTCGAGGAGATCCCGGTGGTGCTCATCGACGGTGTTGTGCACACCTACTGGCGCGTCGACGCCGCACGTCTGCGCACCGCACTGATGGAGCCGAAATGACCCTGCGCCACATCGTCAGCTGGAAGATGAACGGCTCGGACGCCGCCGAGCGAGCCGAGCAGGCGCGCACGCTGCGTACGCGGTTGCTCGCACTCGAACCCGTGATCGACGTGATCCGCTCGATGCAGGTCGGCGTGAACGATGCCGGACCGTCGGACAACTTCGACGTGGTGCTCGTCGCCGACTTCGACGACGAGGACGCGCTCGCACGCTATCAGGTGCATCCGGAGCACCAGAAGGTCGGCACCTTCGTGCGTTCGGTGACGGCGGGTCGCTCCTGCGTCGACTTCACGCTCGCGTAGCGCCGCCGATCGGCACGTCTGGTTGGGCGATGACGGGTGCGGCTGACCGTGCCGTGTCGGGGCTGCCAATAGGCTGACGCCGTGAGTGGCGGATGCGGAGCGAGGCGACGATGATGACGCGTCCCTCCCGCACCCGACCGCCTGCCCACCCGGCACCGCAATTGCCGCCGTGGGTGCGGCATCCGCGAAGCCCGCTGGGCTGGATCGGGCTGACCGTGCTGATCGTCCTCGCGGCGGTGGTCGGACTCGCCGTGGGCGTGGTGATCGTCGCCGCGGCGATCGTGGGCTGGATCGTCAGCGGTGTCGTATGGTTGCTCGGTTCGGCGATCGCATGGGGCTGGTACCTGCAGCAACGAGCCACCGGACGGGAGTACCCGTTCGCGCTTCGGCCGCCGACGCGTCGGGGCCGCCGGGCGACGGCGCTGAACGACGGGTTCCTTCAGACGCTTCCGCGGGGCGTCGGCCTGATCGCCCGCGTCGCCGGATTCGTGTTCGCCCCGCTGGCCCTGCTGTCGAGTGTGGCCGGAGTGGTGTCGGCCCGATGGCGGGCCCGGCCGTACGTGCGCCTGTTCTCGGCTCCTGCACTGGAGCGCAAGCTCCTCGGGCTCGGCCGTCGGCGAGGCCTGTTCGACGACGGCGTGAACGCGCACGTGGTGCGTTACGACCGATTCCTGGCCGAGATCTTTCCACAGCGCGCGGATTTTCTCGCCTGGTGGCGCGACGTCGATTCCCCGGAGCACTTCCGGCCGAGCGCGCCGTGGGACGACAGATCGCCTTTCGCCGGCCTGACCCTCGGCCCGCCGCCCGACCTGCTCGGGCTGCCCGGCCTCGCGCTGACCGCCATGCGCCGTCGATCGATCGACGGGCTCCGCGACCTGTTCATCAGTCAACGCGAGATCGACGATCTCGGCGACCCCGACCTGGACGACCGGGGCGAGTGCGCGGTGATCCGCATCGTCGGGAGCTCAGGGGCCGACGGTATCCGCAGGTGGATCGTGCAGTTGCCGAGCACCCAGGTGTGGCATCCACGCTCCGGTCAGGCGCCGAACGATCTGACCGCGGCGATCACCGCCCTTTCACTGACCGAGACGACGCTGACCCGCGCCGCGTTGGATGCCATGCGGCAGGCCGGCATCGCAGCCGACGACCACGTGCTGGTCGCGGGCTTCAGCCTCGGGGGACTCATCGCGGGTCAGCTCGCCGAACGTTGCCATGAGCATGGGTTCACCGTCACTCATCTGCTCACCGCCGGCGCCCCCATCGCGCGGGACAGCATCGATCCGCGCATCCGAGTGCTGTCGATCGAGCACCTGCTCGATCCCGTGCCGCGCCTGGAAGGGCGGGAGAACCCGATCTGGGCAGGAGAGCGCTTCGACGCGCCGCTGTGGGTGACGGTCAAGGCCGGGCCGCCGCTGCCACGTGGATACCACGTAGCCGTCACCCATCACTCGCCGAGCTACGCGGAGACGGCCGGTGCCATCGAATCCGAGCCGCCGAGCCATGCGGTGGCCCGATACCTGCACGGTGGGGACGGCGCGGCGGGCGTGCTGGAGTTCTTCGGGCCCGGTCAGCGGCTGAGCGACTTCGCCGCGACCCGCGAGGGGTTCCGATCGCCGCAGGTCGCGGTGCCGTTCAGTCTGAACACGGGCGTGGAATCCGGCATGACACGCGAGAGCCTGCGGCTCACGCTGCGCCGCGTGCCCGGCGTGATAGCCGTCGACCTCTACCCGTCGCGCACGGGTTTTCCGACGACCGTGCTGTGGTCGGCCGACGTGCTCGTGCGAGATCTCACTCCGTGGTTCACCGAGGTGGAGCGCACCGTCGTGTACCGCGCGCTGTTGTCGAGGCCGGTGCGCGTGCGCTCCGTGGGCATCCACCTGCGACTGCAGGCGAAGCAGAGCCCGGGAGTGACCTGGGAGGCCACGGTGCAGCGCACCTTGGACGGCCGGTGGCGCGAACTCGTCGACGTCTCCTTCGACTCGGATGCCGCCGAGCGGCAGTGGCTGCCCGTGCTGCTTCCCCAAGGCTGGACCTCGCGCATCAACTACTACTCGGGCGACGCGTTCGACTGACCGCCTCCGCTGGTCGATCAGCGGGGACTACGGCTGCAGGCGGGTGGGTCCGCGGAACAGGTAGCTCACCTCTCGGATCGACTGCTCGCCGAGCAGCAGCATCAGCACGCGTGCGAGGCCCATGCCGAATCCGCCGTGCGGCGGCACGCCGTAGCGGAAGAAGTCGAGGTAGTGAGCGAGGCCCGCGGCGTCCAGGCCCTTCTCGGCGATCTGTTCTTCGAGCACGTCGATGCGGTGTTCGCGCTGCGCGCCCGTGGTGATTTCGACACCCCGGTAGATCAGGTCGTAACTCTTGGTCAGCCCCGTCTGCGGGTTGCGCATGTGGTAGAACGGCCGGATCGAGGCCGGGTAGTCGGTGAGGAACACGAAATCGTGCCCGTAGGTCTCCTTGACGTGCGCCGCGATCTGGCGCTCGCCCTCCGGGTCCATGTCGTCGTCGGCACGGGGGATGACATAGCCGCGTCCCGCGACGATCTGCCGCGCTTCCAGTAGCGGGATGCGGGGGAACGGCGTGCTGGGCACCGTCACCTCGAGGCCGAACAGTTCACGGATCTCGTCGCCGTGCTTGGCTGCGACGGCGGTCAGGCCAGCGACGATGAGCTGCTCCTGGGCCTGCATGACGTCTTCGTGGTCGTCGATCCAGCTCAGTTCGGCATCCACCGACATGAACTCCGTGGCGTGCCGCGAGGTGAACGACGGGTCGGCGCGGAACACCGGACTGATCTCGAACACCTTGCCGAAGCCGGCGGCCTGAGCCATTTGTTTGTAGTGCTGCGGGCTCTGCGCAAGATAGGCGGTCGAGTCGAAGTAGTCGAGCGAGAACAGCTCGGCGTTCGACTCGCTGGGGCTGGCCATCAGCTTCGGGGTGTGGATCTCGACGTAGCCGTTCTCGACCCACCAGCTGCGCCACGCGTGCTCCAGAGTGGTCTGAATGCGGAAGATCAGGTTGTTCTTGGGCTGACGGAGGTCGATGAAGCGCCAGTCCATGCGCTTGTCGAGATGGGAGTCCGCCGCGATGGGCAACTCCGGATGTGCTGCGGTCTCAACGGTGAGCTCGGCGATCTTGACCTCGATTCCGCCCAGCTTGACTCGTTCGTCGTGCTTGAGCTCACCGACGACCGTGACGAACGACCCGAGCGAGAGTCCCGTGATCGTCTCGGCGATCGAATCCGTCGTCTCGTCTCTCGACTCGGGAAGCTGCTCTGCGTCGGTCCGCTGCGAAGGGACGGGCGCCACCACCCGAGGGTGCACCAGTTGCAGCGCTCCCGACTCGTCGCGAAGCACGACGAACTGCACCTTCTTCTGGTCGCGCACGGTGTCCACCCAGCCGGACACGGTCACCGGACCGTCGGGCAGGGCAGAAAGGTCTTTGATCAATACGCGCGCGCTCACGGACAACAAGCCTACCGTCGCGTCACTGGGCCTCTCCCCCTGCTCCTCTCGGCGAATTCACCGACTGGCCGCGAATAGACTGGACGCCGTGGCAGCAACGCAGGTGCACCTCGTGCGGCACGGCGAGGTGCACAATCCCGACGGCATCCTGTATGGCAGGCTGCCGGGTTTTCGGCTCTCCGAAACGGGCGTGCGGATGGCCGCTCTTGCGGCCGCCGACCTGGTGGCCCGCGACCGTCGGGTCACGCTGCTGACCGCCTCTCCGCTGCAGCGGGCGCAGGAATCGGCGGCGCCGATCGCAGAGGCGTTCGGCCTCAGCGTCGGAACCGACGCCCGGCTGATCGAGCCGACCAACCGGTTCGAGGGTTTCGTGATGAGTCGTCAGCTGCGCAATCCGCTGAATTGGCCGCGGTTGATCAACCCGCTGCGGCCCAGCTGGGGTGAGGCGTATCGCTCGATCGCGCTGCGGATGCACGCCGCACTGGATGCCGCGTTCGACGCGGCCTCGGCAAGCCAGGGCACGCGCGATCCCGACGTCGCGACAGAGTCGGACGAGGAGGGCGGGGACGCCGTGCTGGTAGGTCACCAGTTGCCCATCTGGGTGGCGCACCTGGATGTCACGGGCGAGCGGTTCATGCACGACCCGCGCCGGCGACGGTGTGCGCTCTCCAGCATCACCACTTTCGAACGGCACGATGGCCGGATCGTCGAAGTCGGCTACACGGAACCCGCGGCGAGCCTGCAGTCCATCGCCCGCGACGTGGGGGCGGTGTGATGCGCGAACGCATCCGAAGGCGGCGCGGCCGCCTGGCGGCGCTGGTCGGCGCGACCCTGCTCGTGGGCGTCGCGTTGAGTGGGTGCGCGAACGACGACCTGGCCAAGCAGTACGCGTCCGGTGACGGCAAGAACTACATCGCCGGCAGCGGCGTCGTCGAGGTGAGAGCGGCCGACAGGCAGAAGCCGGTGGACTTCTCGGGCACGACCGAAGACGGCAGCACGTTCTCCTCCGCTGCGCATCGAGGCGACGTCGTCGTGGTCAACTTCTGGTACGCCAGTTGCCCGCCGTGCCGTGCTGAAGCCCGGGATCTGCAGAAGGCGCGTTCGACGTTCGCCTCGCAAGGTGTCGTCTTCATCGGCGTGAACACCCGAGACACGGCCGACAGCACGAAGGCGTTCGACGCGAAGTTCGGTGTGACCTACCCGTCGATCCTCGACGTCGACGGCGGCGCCGTGCAACTCGCCTTCAGCGGTTCGATGCGGCCCAACTCGACGCCGACGACGTTCGTGCTCGACAAGCAGGGACGGATTGCCGCGCAGATCAACGGCGGCATCGACGTGCAGCCGTCGACACTCGACACCCTGATCCGCTCCGCCCTGGCGGAGGGCGGCTCGTGAACCGCACAGCGTCGTGAACGGCGCGCAGAACTTCGTCGCGACGGCTCCACTGCTGCTGGCCGTGCCGATCGCTGTCCTCGCGGGACTGATCTCGTTCGCCTCGCCGTGCATCCTGCCGCTCGTGCCCGGTTACCTGGCCTATCTCGGCGGGTTCACCGACGGTCGAAGCACCGCGCGCCCGGGGGATCGCGGTGGCCAGCGGCGACTGGTGATCGGCGTCGCACTGTTCGTTCTCGGCTTCGCGGCGGTCTTCGTGCTGACCGGTTACGTGTTCGGTGCCGTCGGCTTCTGGCTGATCGAGTGGCGGGATGCCATCACCCGGATCGGCGGCATCGTGCTGATCCTGCTCGGACTCGTCTTCGTCGGCCAGTTCACCTTTCTGCAGCGCACGTTCAAGCCGACCTGGCGTCCGATCACGGGCCTCGCCGGAGCGCCGCTGCTCGGAGTGATCTTCGCGATCGGCTGGAGCCCGTGCACCGGCCCCACGCTCGCCGCGATCAATACCATGAGCGTTTCGGGCGGGTCGGCCTGGCAGGGCGCCGTGCTCGCGCTGTTCTACGCCCTCGGGCTCGGCGTGCCGTTCGTGGTGATCGCGCTCGGCTTCGGATGGGCCAGCGGCGCCCTGGTATTCCTGCGCCGGCATATTCGCATGATCAACGTCGTCGGGGGCACCGTGCTCGTCGCGATCGGTGTGCTCATGGTCAGCGGAGCCTGGAACGCGTGGATCATCGAACTGCAGGGGGTGCTTCCGTTTGTCACTACCCTCTGACCACATCGACGTCGCCGAGGCCCCCGCCGAACCCAACCAGCCGAAGCTGGGGCTCATCGGCTGGCTGCGCTGGGTGTGGCGGCAGCTGACGAGCATGCGCACCGCGCTGTTCCTGCTGTTGCTGCTCGCGGTGGCCGCGGTGCCGGGTTCACTCGTGCCGCAGCATCTCGCCGACCCGAACGGCGTGGTCGACTACAAGCTTCAGCACCCGACGCTGTACAAGATCCTCGATTCGCTGCAGGTGTTCGACACCTACACCTCGGTCTGGTTCAGCGCGATCTACCTGCTGCTCTTCGTCTCGCTCATCGGCTGTGTCATCCCGCGCATCAAGCATCACCTGGACGCCCTGCGGGCGGCGCCTCCCCGCACGCCGGCGCGGCTGCAGCGAATGGCGGGGTTCCGTGCTCTGATCGCTCCACGCGGCACCGACGCGGCAACGGCGATCGAGTTGGCCCGAAGCATCCTGAAGTCCTCCGGCTACCGCACCGTCACCCTGCAGAGCCCGCATCACTCGGTATCGGCAGAGCGTGGCTACCTGCGAGAGACCGGCAACTTGGTGTTCCACTGCGCCCTGCTCGGCATCCTGATCGCGGTCGGCATAGGCGGAGGATTCGGGTACTCGGGCCAGCGACTCGTCGTCACAGGTCAGACGTTCGTGAACTCGGTTGGCGGATATGACGCGTTCAACCCGGGGCGCTTCGTCGACAAGAACGGACTCGAGCCCTACTCGATCACCCTCGACCGGCTGGACGTCGCCTACGAGACCTCGAACAAGAACGCGCTCGGCCAGCCGCTGGACTACACGGCGCACGTCACGACGAAGAAACCGGGCGAGCCGGCGCAGAAGACGACGATCAAGGTGAACGACCCGCTGTCGATCGGCGGCACCGATGTGTACCTGCTCGCCAACGGCTACGCGCCGCACATCACCATCAGGAACACGGACGGAACGGTCGCCTTCCAAGATCTCGTGCCGTTCATTCCACAAGACTCGAACTACACCTCCCAGGGCGTCGTGAAGGTGCCCGACGGGCTTGCGAAGCAACTGGGCATGATCGGGTTCTTCTACCCGACCGCCGCCAAGCTCCCGACGGGCGCGTTGACGTCGAGCTATCCCGGTTTGAAGAAACCGACACTCACGTTCAACGTCTATCAGGGCGACCTCGGCCTCGACACCGGGGCGCCCGTCAATGTGTACTCGCTCAACGTCGACAACCTCACTCAGATCGCCGGTCCGGGAGCGAAGGCCGACACGAAGGGTCTGCAGCTCGTTCCGGGGCAGACCGTTGCACTGCCCGGCGGGCTGGGCAGCATGACCTTCGACGGAGTCGAGCGTTACGCGACCCTCGACATCCATCACGACCCGACGCAGAATTGGGTTCTGCTGTTCGCGATCTGCGTTCTCGGCGGCTTGCTCACCTCACTGTTCGTGCCGCGTCGCCGCGTCTGGGTGAAGGCCGTGCCGCAGGCCGATGGCATGCTGCGGCTCGAATACGCCGGCCTCGCCCGCGGCGAAGACCCCGGACTCGACGCGGCGATCGCCGCTGTCGTACAGAAACACAGTGCCCTCGTGCAGGGCCCGAAGACGTAGGCTGGTGGCCGTGACCGATACCCTGTCGCAAATCTCCGTGTTGTGCATCTACTCGGCGATGGGCATCTACGCGATCGCGTTCGTCGCGTTCGCCCTCGATCTCGCGCGCCGTAGCGCGCGAGTGACGACCTCTGCGGAAGTGCCCAGCGCCGTCGCGCGCCGGGCCGAGGCGGCGGCATCCGTCGGCGCCAAGGCACCGGCATCCATGGCCGAGGGCGGCGGCGTAACGGTCACCTCCACCCTCACGCGCCTGACCGACCGGGTCGAAGACGAGGTGCACCGCGGTGACGAGGTGGGCCGCAGCCTGCGCGTGGCGATGTGGCTGACGATCCTCGGCTTCGCGTTCCATGTCGTCGCCGATGTGCTTCGCGGGGTCGCCGCAGGACGCGTGCCGTGGGCCAACATGTGGGAATTCTCGATGACGGGGACGCTCGTGATCGTCGGAGTCTTCCTGCTCGCGAACCTGCGCTGGAACCTGCGCTACTTGGGCACCTTCGTGATGGGCCTGGTCTGCATCCTGCTGATGATCGCGACGGTCAAGTACTACGTTCCGGTGGTGCCGCTGCCACCCGCGTTGCAGTCGTACTGGCTGGTCATCCACATCATGGTCGCGATCCTCGGCACCGCGTTCTTCGCCCTCGGCTTCGCGCTCTCCGGTGTACAACTGCTGCAGGTGCGACGCGAGCGCCAGGAGGCCGAATCCCGGCCGCAGCAGTTCGCCTTCCTGCGCACCCTGCCGAAGTCGGTCACGCTGGAGAACCTCGCATACCGGGTCAACATCGTGGGCTTCATCTGCTGGACGTTCACGCTCATCGCCGGCGCGATCTGGGCCGAGAAGGCGTGGGGGCGCTACTGGGGCTGGGACACCAAAGAGGTGTGGACGTTCATCATCTGGGTGATCTACGCCGGGTACATCCACGCCCGTGCAACGCGCGGCTGGCGCGGTTCACGCTCGGCGTGGCTGGCCATCATCGGCTTCTCAGCCGTGATGTTCAACTTCGGCGTGGTCAACGTGTTCTTCCACGGACTTCACTCGTACAGCGGACTGAGCTCCTAGGCGCTCACTCGGCGCCTACTCGGCTGCCGCGAGGGCGACCGGGCAGGTCGTCGGTTCGTGCCGCAATGCGGATGCCGCCGGGCGACCCGCTACGGCGGCCACGACGATGGTCGCGGCAGCCAGGGCGAGCAGCAGGGGCCCTACGAGGTCGAGTCCGGAGCGCATCCCGACCGCGGTCGCCAGCACACCCAGCCCGACCGACGTGATGACCTGTCCGGCGTAGGCGAACAGGTACACCAGCGAGAGTGTGCCCGCGCGGTGCTCTGCGGGGGCGTTCGCGGCAACGAGACCCAGCGCGCCGAGGAACAGCATCCCGGATGCGCCGCCGAACAGCAACGACGCGACGATGAACAACGGCAGCGACGAGAGAGTCGCACTGCCGACCAGCGCGACGACGGCGATCAGGCCGAGAGCCGCTCCAACGATCGTCGCAGCTCGCGCCGGCAATCGGCGGAATGCCAGTGAAGCGACGCCGCTGACGGCCGCGCCGATCGCCAGTACGAGGCCAGCGGTGAGCGCGTTGTCGGTGTGCAACACGTCTTTGACGATCTGCGCGCCCAGGGAGATGAACACCGAACCGACGGCGAAGCTCAACGTGATGGCGAGTGCCGCGGTGGCCACGATCCCGCGCAACCGCTGGGGAACGTGGATGGGACGCGGTCGCCATTTGCCGTCGGCCGCGGTGCGCACGTGGCGCGGCAGCGACCAGGCGGCGATCGCGACCACGGCGATGACGGCGAGGAGCACCCAGAACGTGAGGGCGCGTGGTGCCGGCGCGTACTGCACGAGGGCGCCGCCGACGACCGTGGCCAACGTCAGCCCCAGAGCGATGGCGACCGTGTTCATCGAGCTGGCCCGGCCTCCCCGGCGGTCGAACTCCACCAGCGCGGCCCCTGCGGGGCTGAGCGAGAGCGCCACTCCCAAGCCCTGGAAGACGCGACCCACGAACAACCACTCGACGCTCGGTGCCAGTGCGAAGATGAGCACTCCGACCAGCAGGGAGGCGAGCCCCGCCAGGATCGCCGCGCGACGGCCGATGTGATCGGAGATGTCGCCGAGGAGCAGCAGGCCGCCGATCAGCACGAGGGGATATACCGCGAACACCGCTGTGATCACGGCCGGTGACAACGCCCAGGTCTGCTCGTACAGGGGATAGACCAGGGCCGGCGATGCGCTGGCCCACAGCGCGATCACGATCACGGCGCCCGCGGTCCAGAACGCGAGGCCGGTGCGCCGCACCTCGGCCCGCTCCGTCGCCGCTGTGCTCGTGGTCTCTGTGCTGGTCGTCTCGTTCGTGGCAGTCATGCGCTGGTCCCTTCGTCGACCGAGCGCTGCCCGGCCTCTTCGGTGCCGGCTCCGTTGCCCGCAATGTTCAAGGGAACCAGTGCGGGCAACGCGCTATTCCCTGCACGACGAAGCGTCCGCGGGAGCGATCAGTTCTCGGTGAGCGCCGCGTGGCAGCGCTCGAGGCGCGCGAGCCACCAGGCGCGCCGCTCCGGTGGTGCCGCGTGCCGTTCGAGCAGCGTCGGATCCGCTTCGACCCGACGCACCTCGATCGTGCCGTCTCTGGGCAGAACGGGCTCGGACGCGACATCCGCCTGCAGCAGCGCGGCCGTAGCCAGCCCGCAATCGTATTCGAGTTCGGGCACGCAGCCCGCCAGCCACGCGCCCATGGCCAGACCGACCGACGTGTCCAGCGCGCTGGAGACGACGACCGGCAAACCGGCATCCGCCACGATCCGCAGCGCGGCGGCGATGCCGCCCAGCGGCTGCGCTTTCACGACCAGGATGTCGGCTGCCCCGGCCCGTGCGACCTCGAGCGGATCGGACGCCTTGCGCACGCTCTCGTCCGCGGCTATCGGCACCCCCATGTACTTCGTGCGCGTACGGATCTCGACGAGTTCCCCGATCGTCGCGCACGGCTGTTCGACGTACTCCAGGTCGAATTCCGCGAGCGCGTGAATCGCGTGCTCCGCCTCGTCGACGTTCCAGAGCGCGTTCGCATCGATGCGGATTCGCCCCTCGACGCCCAGCGTCTCGCGCACCGCGCGCACCCGTGCGACGTCGTCGGCGAGCGTGCCGCCCGGGTCGGCGACCTTGACCTTCGCCGTGCGGCAGCCGGGAAAGCGCGCGAGCACTTCGGCCACCTGATCCGCGGCGACGGCGGGCACCGTCGCATTCACCGGGATCACCTCGCGCAACGGTTGCGGCTGGTGCTGCCAACCGAAGTCGATCGCCGCGGCAAGCCACGCCGAGGCTTCGGCATCCTCGTACTCGATGAACGGAGAGAACTCGCTCCAGCCCTGCGGGCCTCGCAGAAGCAGGGCCTCCCGGGTAGTGATCCCCCGGAACCGGGTGACCATCGGCAGAGCGACGACGTGCGCCGTCTCGAGCAGTTCGTTCAGTGACGGCACCGGCATGCTGCCAGTCTCACACAGTCGCTCGCGCCGCCGGCGGTCGCCTCAGTCGATGCAGGTCGTGTTCGTGTAGGCGTTGCCCGGCGCCGACGAAGTGGGCTTCGGTGTCGCCGTCGAGCCGGAGCCGCCCGAGCCGCCTGACCCGGAACCGCCCGCCGAGCCCGAGCCGCCTCCAGAGCTGCCCGAGCGAGCGGAGGGCATCAGCCCGTCGGAGCCCAGCACGACCGTGACGTCATGCGCACCGGAACTTTGCCGAACCACGGCGCCCGGCAGATGGGAGGCGACGGCTTTCGCCTGGCTCTCGTCTCCCGCCGCGTACTCGATCGTGGTGCTGGTCGTCGGATCGGCGTTGCCGGCGTTTCCGGTATGGAACCCGGCGGCCGCGAAGGTCTTGGTCGCCGCGGTGGCTGCACCTTCGACGCCGCTGCCGTTCAGCACGGTGACCGTGACGTGGGCGGGCGAGGCAGGCTGCGCCTTCGTGTATGCGCTCGGCTCGCCGATCAGCTTCGTGATGAATGCCGGCATGGCGGCCGTGTCGACCTGAACGATCGAGACCGGGGTGCCGTCGACGTAGATGGTCGGGGTTCCGGAGACCGGGATGGTCGCCGACCGGATGCCGCTCAGGTCGCGCACCTGGGCCGCCAGTTGCAGCAGATTCAGGCCAGGGTCGGTCTGCAGGGCGGAACCGATCGCGGTCATGGCGTTGTGCAGCGCGACAGGATTGAGCAGCGTTCCGGCGGAGAGCAGCTTGTGCGCCTCGACCGAGAGGAAGTACTGCTGGCGCACTTCTCGGTCGAGATCACCGTTCGGCAGGCCGTGCCGCTGACGCACGAAGGCGAGCGCCTGTGCGGCATCCAGCGTGGAGGTGCCGGCCGGGAACTTCGCGCCGGAGTACGGGTCATCCACCGGATGCTTGAGGCAGACCTGGATCGGTCCGAGGGCGTCGGCGATGTCGTAGAAGCCGAGCAGCGAGACGCGTACGTAATGGTCGACGGTCAGGCCCGTCAGGTTCTGCACCGTGCGGATCAGCAGTTGCGCACCCGCGGCCGCGGCATCCTGACCCTTCGCGGCACTGTTCTCTCCGTCGGCGAAGGCGGAGTTCAGTTTGCCCATGCCGAATCCGGGGATGCGGACCCAGGAGTCACGCGGCAGCGAGATCAGGGTCGCCGCGCCGCTGGAGGCGCCGGCCGGCACGTGCAGGATCATCATGGTGTCGGTGTTGTTCTCGCCGTCGTCCGGCCCGGCGTGCAGCCTGGCCAGCTCGGCAGCCGAGGCGTTCGCCGGTCGATGGTCGTCGCCGACCAGCAGGATGTTCTGCGCCGGGCCATCCGCGTCGGCCGCCGGCTTGTTCGAGCCGCTGATGGCGTCGACGTGCGAGATCGCGTTCGTCAGCGCCAGATAGTTGAAGATGCCGTAGCCGATGCCGATCACCAGGAGTGCAACGACGACGAACGCCGTCCAGCCGATCACCCGCCGGCTGCGGCGCCTGCGAGCCTGGGGCGGTGCCGCGCCGGATGCATCACGAGTGCGGGCGGCCGTTCGTGCCGCCGCATCCAGCGAGTCGTGCTCGCCCTCGCCGGGCAGCCCGAGACCGGAGGCGTCGTCGGCTCGGTCCTGGCCGGAGTCGGAGGGGAAGTGGGGTCGGCGCACACCGTACGATAGGCAGCCCGATCTGTGAGGCCGGTGAATGAGCGCTGGGCGAAGCCGCCGATGGCGCACGCGTAGGCTGATGCCATGGCCGAACCGGTGTCTGAATCGCCCGTGTCCGAGTTGTTCGACGCGTCGCAATGGACGACCGTCGGGGGCTTCGACGAACTCTCCGATGTGACCTATCACCACACGAACGACGGACGTATCGCGCGCATCGCCTTCAACCGCCCTGAGGTGCGCAACGCGTTCCGGCCGCACACCGTGGACGAACTCTACGCCGCCTTGGAGGATGCGCGGACGAATCCGCGGATCGGCGTCGTGCTGCTGACCGGTAACGGACCGAGCCCGAAAGACGGCGGGTGGGCATTCTGCTCCGGCGGCGATCAGCGCATCCGCGGGCGCGACGGGTACCGGTACGACGATTCCGATGGCCGGACCGATCGCGTCGACCGGTCCGAGAGCACGCCGACGCCTCAGAGTTCGTCGGGCGCCGCGTCGCGCCTCGGTCGCCTGCACATTCTCGAGGTACAGCGACTGATCCGTTTCATGCCTAAGGTCGTCATCGCCGTCGTACCGGGCTGGGCCGCCGGCGGCGGCCATTCGCTGCACGTGGTGTGCGACCTCACGATCGCCAGCGCCGACCACGCGCGGTTCAAACAGACCGACGCCGACGTCGGATCGTTCGACGCCGGCTACGGCAGCGCGTACTTCGCCCGCCAGATCGGTCAGAAGTTCGCTCGCGAGGTCTTCTTCCTGGCTCGCGAATACTCCGCCACACGGGCATACGAGATGGGCGCGGTGAACGCGGTCGTGCCGCACGCCGACCTCGAGTCGGAGGCACTGCGCTGGGCTCGCACGATCCTCACCAAGTCGCCGACGGCCATCCGGATGCTGAAACTCGCGTTCAACGCGGTCGATGACGGTCTGGTGGGGCAGCAGCTGTTCGCGGGGGAGGCGACACGCCTGGCGTACGGCACCGACGAGGCCGTCGAGGGTCGCGACGCCTTTCTCGAAAAGCGCGACCCCGATTGGTCGCCGTTCCCCTACCAGTACTGAGCACCGGGATGACTCGCCAGCTTGACGTCGTGCCGACCGACGATGCCCGAGTCGTGCTGCGTGCGCTGCGCGACGCGCTCACCGGCGACGGGCCGGCCGTGCTTCCGCGCGCACTGCGGGCTACGGGCGATCCCGACGTGCAGATGCCGAGCACCGTGCCGCAGCGCGTCGCACTCGTGATCGAGACCTCCGGCTCGACCGGTGCGCCCAAGCGCGTCGCGCTCTCGGCCGACGCCGTGCTCGCAAGTGCAGCGGCATCCGCCGGTGCACTGGGCTCGGCGACCGACGGCGCCGCGCAATGGCTGCTCTGCCTGCCCGCGCACTACATCGCCGGCGCCAACGTACTGATCCGCTCGATCACGGCGGGCACCGAGCCGGTGATGCTGCAGACGGGCCGTTTCGAGCCGGCCGGCTTCGTGGAGGCGGCGCGCACGATGACAGGCGAGGCGCGTTTCGTCTCGCTCGTGCCCGTGCAGTTGCAGCGGTTGCTGCACGCCGCCACCGCGGATGCCGCACTGCTCACGGCCCTGCGCCGGTTCGACGCCATCCTGGTGGGCGGTCAATCGTTGCGGCCCGAGTTGCGCGAGCGCGCGCTCGAGTCGGGGCTGCGCGTCGTGCGAACCTACGGCTCGAGCGAGACGAGCGGTGGATGCATCTACGACGGGACGCCCATCGGCACCGTCCGCGCCCGGGCCGTCGACGGCGCGCTGGAGATCGCCGGACCGGTGCTCGCCGAGGGGTATCTCGACGACGACGAGCGATCGGCCGCCTCGTTCCACCACGCCGACGGCATGCGCTGGTACCGCACTGGAGATCTCGGATCGGCCGGTGACGACGGCATCGTCACCGTGTTCGGCCGCGCGGACAACGTGATCATCTCCGGCGGTGAGAAGGTGCTGTTGGATGTCGTCGAACGTCGCGTGCACGAACTCGCCGGCTTCTCTGGCGCGGTAGTCGTCGGCGTCGATGACCGGGAATGGGGCCAGGTGCCGGTCGTCGTGGTGCCGAACGAGACCTCTGTGGCGCTCACCGACGTACGTGCCCACGTGGCCGCCGCTCTCGGCCGGGCCGCCGCCCCCGCCGGCATCCTCGAGGTACGAAGGCTTCCGCTGCTGCCGAGCGGCAAGCCGGACCGCGTTGCCATCGCTCGGCTCGCAACCGCCGACCATACCGCCTGAGGTGCACGCTTTCGCCGCTTCAGCGGCGGGCGGAGCGGCGAAAGCGTGCACCTCACCGCCCCCAGCCGCGTGGGCCCGGGGATAGCGTCGCTCGATACAATGCGCGTTGTGGGTAGCCCGAATCAGTCCAAGACCAACAAGAAGCGTCGCACGGGGCATCCTGGCGGCCGACCCGGCAAGGTCGCGCCGGCGACGTCTCGCGATTGGATCGGCGGCGCCCGGCTGCGCACACTGCCGCTGGCCATCGCCCCCGTCCTGATCGGCACGGGCGCCGCAGTCGCGGCGGTCGGCGACGGACGCTTCCATTGGATCCGTGCGTTGCTGTGCCTCGCGGTCGCGCTCTTCCTGCAGATCGGCGTCAACTACGCCAATGACTACTCCGATGGAATCCGCGGCACCGACGACTTCAGGGTGGGTCCGAGCCGTCTCACGGGCTCAGGCAAGGCCAAGCCCCGTGCGGTGCTGACCGTCGCGCTCGCCTTCTTCGCCCTCGCCGGGCTCGCCGGTCTCGCTCTCGTCATCGCGACGCAGCAGTGGTGGTTGCTGCTGGTGGGCGCGGCCGCGATCGCCGCGGCCTGGTTCTACACCGGCGGCAAGCGCCCGTACGGCTACTTCGGGCTGGGCGAGCTGTTCGTCTTCGTGTTCTTCGGCCTCGTCGCGACGGCGGGAACCGAGTTCGTGCAAGCGCTCACCGTGACCCAGGAGGGCTGGCTCGGTGCGATCGCCGCCGGCTTCGTCGCCTGCTGCGCGCTGATCGTGAACAACGTGCGTGACATCGAGGCCGACCGTGCGTCAGGCAAACGCACGCTCACCGTGTTGATCGGCTCGACCGCCTCGCGGGTGCTCTACATCGTGCTGATGGGACTCGCATACGGCATCCTGGCACTGGTCAGCCTGCTCTACCCATTGGGCTGGCTGGGATTCTTCGGCCTGCTCGTGGCGGTTCCTGCGTGCCTCATCACGGCGACCGCCAAGACCAGCCGCGAGTTGATCCTCGCGCTACAGCTGACCGGAATCGTCGGACTTCTGTACGGCGTCGGCCTCGGCGCGGCCTTCGGGTTCTGACGAAGCCTGCGCAGCGTCGATCTCGGCGTCCTCGGCGTAGTCGTCGGCAGTGGTCGCTCGCTTGCGATGCCGGCGCTCGTACAATTCGCGAGACACCTCGGCGCGCTGGTTACCGAGAAAGATGTAGGAAAGGCACAGGCCGATCAGCACGGCCGCGATGACCGATACGGGCCAGTACTCGAACGGCACGAACAACAGCAGAATCACGAGCGGCACGACGATGGCGAGCAGCCGCAGCACGGAGTACGTGACCCAGGGGGGAATGCCTTTCACGGCTCCAGTCTAGGGACGCAAAACTGTGAGTGGTCCCGCAGGCGGGAGAGCTACCATGGGCACATGGTTCGCCTCTGGCTCGTGCTGGGCGTCGTCGCCGCGTTCTTCTACATCTACTCGATCGTGGATTGCGCATTGTCCGACCGCTCCCGAGTACGAGGGCTGCCGAAACCGGTGTGGCTACCGATCATCGTCGTCTTCCCACTGATCGCCGGCATCCTGTGGTTCCTGATCGGTCGCCCGCGCAAGGCGGTCGCTCCGTCGCGGACCATCGCGCCCGATGACGATCCGGAATTCCTGCGCGGCATCGAGCGCGACCGGGCGCAGCAGGAGCGCATCCGCCGGCTCGAGCAGGAACTGGCCGACCTCGACCGCAGCAAAGGCATCCCGAAGCCGAAGACCCCGCGTCCCAACGGGCAGACGAAGAACAACGGCGACGAACCGACCGGCCGCCGGGATGCCTGAGGCGTCGGGTTCGCCCGGCGTGCTCACCACCAGCCCCGCGACGGACCGCGCCATAGCCCTGCTGACCGCCTTCGTGCGGCTGGGCGTGCGGCACATCGTGCTGAGCCCCGGTTCGAGATCTCAGGCGCTCGCCCTGGTCGCTGCCGAGTTGGAGCGCGTGCAGGCGGTCGAGCTGCACGTGCGCATCGACGAACGGGTCGCCGGCTTCCTCGCTGTCGGCATCGCAGTCGAGCGCGCGGCTCCCGCCCTCGTGATCACGACCAGTGGAACCGCGACCGCCAACGTGCACCCGGCCGTGCTCGAAGCGCACCATTCGGGCGTGCCGCTGATCGTGCTCACAGCGGACCGACCCGAGGAACTGCGCTGCATCCGATCGAACCAGACCACCCATCAGCCGGGCATGTACGGGCCTGCCGTGCGGTTCAGCGTCGACCTGCCGGCCCCGGCCGGCGAGCCGGGGGAATCGGATGCTGCGGCCGCGGTGGCCGAGCAGGCCTGGTCGGCCGCGCTCGGCACGCAGACCGGCACGCCGGGCCCGGTGCACCTGAACCTGGCCTTCCGCGAGCCGCTC
The DNA here is from genome assembly GCA_035564555.1 of Humibacter sp. Lineage (GTDB taxonomy): Bacteria > Actinomycetota > Actinomycetes > Actinomycetales > Microbacteriaceae > DATMTS01. The sequence continues at coordinate 15,203 of DATMTS010000117.1, read as the reverse complement.
TCGGCGGCAGTGCCCGACTTGTCCGACTGGTCGTTCCCTTCGGCCGGGCGCGCGGCCGAGCCGCCGTCCGTCGTGCCGGGGCGATCCGTGCTCGAACTCGATTCCCCAGCGCGCACCGTCGTCATCGCCGGGCACGGCGCTGGCCCCGATGCCGAGGAGTTCGCGCGCTCCGCGGGCTGGCCGTTGCTGGCCGAGGTATCCAGCGGTTCCCGATTCGGCCCGAATCTCGTCGTCGCGTACCGCGAGTTGCTTGCCGAGCCGCAGTTCGGCGGCACCGTCGAGCGCGCCGTGGTGTTCGGGCACCCGACGTTGAGCCGAGAGGTGCCTGCGCTACTGAGGCGTCCCGAGGTCGAGGTGATCGTTGTGGCGCCCACCGGAGCAGAGGTCTACGACCCGGATCGCAGCGCGAGGATCGTGTCCGCCGTGCGAGTCGATCGGAACGCCACAGACCCGTCGCCGGAATCCCGCGCGTGGCTGGGCAGCTGGGTCTTCACCAGCAGGCGACTGCTCGAACAGCGCGTCGTCGAAGGCGCCGATCAGCTCGTTCCCGACGTCGACGCCGGGCGGTCGCACGACCCCGCGGATCGGCTCACCTTCGCTCGCGCGGAACTCGCAGCGGTGCGAGCGCCGATCAGCCGCACGATGCTCGCCGACGCCCTCTGGCGATTCACCTGGCCGCACGATCGACTCGTGCTCGGGGCGTCTCGGCTCATCCGAGACCTGGATCGCACGGTCGCCGGCAAGCGGATTCCGGTGCACGCCAATCGCGGGCTCGCAGGCATCGACGGAACGGTCTCGACCGCGATCGGCATCGCGCTCGCCGCCCCGGCGGCCACCGGAGTGACGCGGGTGCTGCTCGGTGATCTCACCCTGCTGCACGATGTCGGCGCGCTGCTGTTCGGCGTCGGAGAACGACGCCCGACGCTGCAGGTGGTCATCGGCAACGACGGCGGCGGCACGATCTTCGACGGTCTCGAAGTGGCGTGGAGCGCACCGCCGGAGGCGATGGAGCGCGTCATGCTCACCCCGCAGAAGGTGGATGTCGGCTCGCTCGCCGCGGCTTACGGGTGGCACTTCACGCGGGCCACCACCCGAGGAGAACTCGACCAGGCGCTCTCCGCGCCGCCGGAGGGTACGAGCATCCTCGAGGTTCCGCTGCCGCGCTGAGCGCAGAACTCAGCCGAAAGCCTCGACGACCGGACGGAACTTCATGGTCGTTTCTGCCAATTCGCGTTCCGGTTCGGAGCCCGCGACTATGCCGCAGCCGGCATACGCGGTGATGTCGCCGTCGGCGTCCACCTGTGCTCCGCGTAGCGCGATCGCCCACTCGCCGTCGCCGTCTGCGCCGATCCAGCCGACCGGTCCGGCGTAGCGGCCCCGGTCGAACGGTTCGAGGTCACGGATCAGCTGGAGCGCTTCCGGGGTCGGCGTGCCGGCCACCGCGGCGGTGGGATGCAGCGCCGCGACGAGGTCGAGCGGGCTGGACCCATCGGCCAGCACACCGGAGACGTCGGTGGCCAGATGCCACAGATTCGGCAGCTTGAGCGCGAACGGCGTTCCGCTGACCGTGAGCGCTCCGGTATGCGGGCGAAGCGCGCCGAGCACGCTCTGCACCGCGTAGTCGTGTTCGCCGCGATCTTTGCCGCTGGAGGCCAGGGTCGCGGATGCCGCATGGTCGGATGCCGCATCCGGCCCGCGGGAGGCGGTGCCCGCGAGCACCCGGGCGTCGACGGCGCCGTGGTGCACCCGCACCAGCGTCTCCGGGCTCGCACCCACTAACCCGTCGACGGCGAAGGTCCAGCAGTCCGGGTAGCCCAAGGCGAACTCGACCAGCGCGCGGCGCAGGTCGGATTCCAGGGGCAGGTGCGCGCGCAGGTCCCGCGCGAGCACCACCTTGCTCAGCTCGCCGGTGCGGATGCGCGCCACCGCCGCGGCCACCGCGTCGCGGTAGCCCGCTTTCGAGAGTGCGCCGGGCAGCAGCGAAAGCCGGTATTCGGCGCCGAACGGCGAGGGTTGCGGCGCTTGACGGAAGACGTCGGATCCGGCCGCACGAATGCGAGTGATCCAACTGCGTCCGGCCCGCCGGCCGATCACCACCTGGGGCACGATCAGCACGCTCGTCGCCTCGCTCGCGTCGTCGAACGCGAACGTGCCGAAGGCGACCAGCCCGGTGCCCGGTCCGCGCACCTCGTCGGCGACGTTCGACGCCGCGACGAGCTCCTGCCATGCTGCGGCCGCGTCGGCGATGCGCGAGCGGCCGGTGAACTCGAGGCGCAGCGCCTCGCCGACGCCGGCGATCCCCTCGCCCTTGCGCAGCCAGAGAAGCGGCCGGTGCGAGTCGAGAAACGGAATCAACTGGCGAACGTCATCCAGGGGGGTGGTCTGGACCGTCAACGCCTGCACACGGGTAGCTGTTGCAGTCACGCAATCAGCCTACGCTGGCGTGCTGCCCGGGCGCTGAGAGCGCCTTCAGCGGTCAGCGCACACACACGGCCGGACCTCTAAGCTGGAACGCGTGAGCAAGGCCGATTTGAGCAAGCAGCCCTCCCAGGTCGCCGCCATGTTCGATACGGTCTCCACGCACTACGACCGCACCAACGCGGTGCTGTCGATGGGCAATGCGGCGTTGTGGCGGGTCGCGACGACCCGCGCCGTCGACCCGAAGCCGGGCGAACGCATCCTGGATGTCGCGGCGGGCACCGGCACCTCCAGCTCCGCCCTGGCCAGGAACGGCGCTCACGTCGTCGCCGCGGACTTCTCGCCGGGCATGATCGAGGTCGGGCGGCAGCGGCAGAGCGGCAACCCGTTCATCGAGTTCGTGCAAGCCGACGCCACGGCGCTGCCCTTCGACGACGACAGCTTCGATGCCGTCACCATCTCATTCGGGCTGCGCAACGTGACCGACCCGCGGGGCGCGCTCGCCGAGTTCCTGCGGGTCACCCGGCCGGGCGGCCGGCTCGTGATCTGCGAGTTCTCCCGCCCGCCGCTGGCGATCCTGCGTTCCGGCTACTTCGGCTACCTGAAGTACGGGATGCCGCTGCTCGCCCGGCTTTCGTCGTCGAACCCCGACGCATACCAGTACCTGATGGACTCGATCAAGGATTGGCCGAGCCAGCCGGTGCTCGCGCAGTGGCTGCGCGATGCGGGCTACATGCGCGTCGCGCACCGCAACCTGACCGGCGGAATCGTCGCGTTGCATCGCGGCGTCAAGCCGGGAAGCGGGCCGCGAAAGCGCGCGACGGCGGCACGGCCCGATGCGAAGGACACCGCCTCGTGAATGCGTCGATCCCGCTCGCCAGGCGTGGCACCACGCTCTCGAGTCAGCTTGGCCTGACCGAGCGCATCTTCTCCAGCGGCGACGACAAGGCGCTGGCGAAGGCCGTCGACGACGGGCTCGTGCTGGTGGACGACGGGCTGCGTGGTCAGATGGGGTTCGCCGACGAACTCGCCGACGCCACGGCACGGTACCTTCTCGAGGCCGGCGGCAAGCGGGTGCGGCCGATGCTGATGCTGCTCGCCGCGCAACTGGGCGCCGGAACCACACCGGCGGTGATCACCGCGGCCCAGGCGATCGAAGTCACTCACCTCGCATCGCTCTACCACGACGACGTCATGGACGAGGCCCAGATGCGCAGGGGTGTGCCCAGCGCCCAATCGGTGTGGGGCAACTCCGTCGCCGTGCTGACCGGCGACCTGCTCTTCGCGCGTGCCAGCCAGCTCATCGCCGGGCTGGGAGTGCGCGCGATCCAGCTTCAGGCCGACACGTTCGAACGGCTCTGCCTCGGCCAACTGCACGAGACGATCGGCCCGCAGGGTGGCGAAGACCCGATCGCGCACTACATCCAGGTGCTCGCCGACAAGACCGGCTCGCTGATCGCCGCCGCCGCTCAGATGGGTGTGCTGTTCTCCGACGCACCGCACGCGTACGAGCAGCCCGTCGTCGAGTTCGGCGAGAAGATCGGTGTCGCGTTCCAGCTCATCGACGACGTGATCGATCTCTCCGCGCGCGCAGCCGAGACCGGCAAGAACCCGGGCACCGATCTGCGCGCCGGGGTCGCCACGCTTCCCCTGCTGAAGCTGCGAGCGCGCCGGGATGCCGCTTCGCGGGCTCTGCTGGAACGGCTCGAGACCGAGGTGGTCGGTGCGCCTGATGAGGTGGACGTGAGCGGAGCCGTCGCCGAGCTCCGCGAGCACGGGGTGACGGCAGAGACCCTCACCGAGGCGCACGGCTGGGCGCGGGAGGCGGTCGCGGCACTCGCCCCGTTGCCCGACGGAGCGGTGAAGAAGGCGCTGACGCGCTTCGCCGACACCATCGTCGAACGCTCCAGCTGAACGAACCGAAAGGCTCACCTACGTCATGACCACACTGCGCCTGGCCATCATCGGGGCCGGACCGGCAGGCATCTACGCCGCCGACATCCTGCTGAAGAAGGAGCGCAACTTCGACGTCTCCATCGACCTGTTCGACCGGTTGCCGGCACCCTATGGGCTGGTGCGCTACGGTGTCGCGCCCGATCATCCCCGCATCAAGGGCATCATCAACGCGTTGCGCGACGTGCTCGATCGCGGCGACATCCGCATCTTCGGCAACGTGCGCTTCGGCGAGGACATCACGCTCGACGACCTGCGGCGGCATTACAACGCGGTGATCTTCGCGACCGGAGCAGTGCACGATGCCGACCTCGACATCCCAGGGGTCGAACTCGCGGGATCCTACGGAGCGGCCGACTTCGTCAGCTGGTACGACGGGCATCCCGACTACCCGCGCACCTGGCCGTTGGACGCCGCATCGGTCGCGGTGATCGGCAACGGCAACGTCGCACTCGACGTCTCCCGCATGCTCGCCAAACACGCTGACGACCTGCTGCCGACCGAGATTCCGCAGAACGTGTACGAGGTGCTGAAGCACTCGAAGGTGACCGACGTGCACGTGTTCGGGCGCCGCGGGCCGACCTCCGTGAAGTTCACGCCCCTCGAACTGCGCGAGCTCGGCGAACTGCGCGACGTCGACATGGTCGTCTACGACGAGGACTTCGACTACGACGATGCGGCGCGGGCGGCGGTGGCCAGCAACAAGCAGGTGATGGTCATCGACCGCGTGCTGCAGCAGTGGCGGCAGCGCCCGGTCGGCGAGGCGAGCCGACGGCTGCACCTGCACTTCTACGCGAAGCCGCTCGAGCTGGTCGGCGACGAGAACGGGCGCATCGCGGCTATCCGCTACGAACGCACCCAGCCCGACGGTCACGGTGGAGTACGCGGCACGGGCGAGATTCGGGAGCTGGCCATCCAGGCCGTCTATCGGGCTGTGGGTTACTTCGGCTCGCCGCTGCCCGGCATCCCGTTCGACAAGAAGCACGGGGTGATCCCGAACCGTGAGGGTCAGGTGCTGCGCAAAGACCGCAACCAGCAGTTCTACGGCGTGTATGCGACCGGGTGGATCAAACGCGGCCCCGTCGGCCTGATCGGCCACACCAAGTCGGATGCCATGGAGACGATCGAGCATCTCGTCAACGATCTCGGCAACTGGTGGAATCCCGAATCGCCCTCCGAGCAGTCGATCGTGCAGTTGCTCAACGAGCGCGGCATCGAGTACACCAACCTCGACGGCTGGCACAACCTCGACGCCCACGAGATTGCGCTCGGTGAGCCGGAGGGCCGCGCGCGCGTCAAGGTCGTGCCGCGCGACGAGATGATCCGGGTCTCGAACAAGCGCGAGTGAGGGTGCCGGCCTCGCGCACTTGAGGCGGCGCGATCCGATGAGTCGGTAGCACCCGTGCAACGGAACCGACTTCGTGCATCCGAATCGGAAACATTCGCGGTTCGAATGCACAAAGGTGGTTCGGTCGGCTGCCACGATACTCTCGCGGTATGCAGTCATCGCCGATCGCCGCAGCCATCGCGGTGGCGGCGGCGCTGGCCGGTGCCGCGCTCGGGTGGTGGATACTGGCCGGCTGGGCGGTGCGCACCATGCGATCCACCCGGATGGCGCGTCGCACCGTACGGCTTATCTCCGCAATGTGCACGGCGGTCGCCTGGGCGCTCCTCGCCTGGCGCTTCGCCGGTGCGGCGAGTCTGCCTCTGCTGCCGGCGCTACTCGCTTTCGCGGCGTGCGCAACGGTTCTCGCCGTCGTCGACGTCGCCGAGCAGCGGTTGCCGAACACCGTCATCCTGAGCATGCTCGTCGCGACCGCCGTGCTGCTCGTGATGGCTGCCGCCGTCACCGCGCGGTGGATGCCGTTGCTCTGGGCTCTGATCGGTGGCGTCGGGATGTTCGCGCTGTACCTGGTGCTCGCGCTCGCCGCTCCGCGGTCGATCGGCATGGGGGATGTCAAACTCGCGGTCCCCATCGGGATGCTGCTGGGCTGGTTCGGGCTGGGGGTCTGGCTGCTCGGGCTGGTGGCGGGGGTCGTGATCGGGGGACTATTCGCCGTCGCAGCGCTCCTATCGCGTCGCGTCGGACTGCGCTCGATGGTGCCGTTCGGGCCGTCGATGCTGGCCGGTGCGGTCGTCGCCGTGCTCATCGCGGGTTGACGCCACTCCAAAAAAACTGAGTATCCCTCACATTGGGGTATGGTGACCGGACGCCGACGCGCCTACCGTCAGCTTCAACACGCGCACCGCGTGCACCATAGCCCGACCAGACGGTGGCCGGGCGGCTACCGAACAACCCGAGGAGACTCATCATGCTCAAGGCATTCACGCGCGTGCAGGCGCGCATCAACTCATTCCGGTCGAACGAAGACGGCAACGCCGCAGAATACGGGCTGATCATAGGCCTCGTCGCTGTCGGCATCATCGGAGCACTGGCAGCGCTCGCTGTCGCACTCTCAGGTCTGTTCACCGGCGTGGGCACCAAGCTCGCCGGCATCCCCATTCCCTGAGCCGAGTCCGAGCACGTCATCGATCGGTGCGGACTCCGCCTCGCGGAGTCCGCACCGGGATCAAGAGAGGAGGCAGGCAGATGCGACGAATTCACAGTGGCCGCCGGTTCGGCAACGATCGCGGCTCAACGGCTGTCGAGTTCGCTCTCGTCGTGCCTGTCATCCTCCTCATCGTCTTCGGCGCGATCGAATTCGGCCGGCTATACAACGAGCAGATCTCGTTGACCAGTGCCGCGCGATCCGCTGCCCGCGTGATGGCCATCGGCAACGACCAAGGAGCCGCCGTCACGGCGGCCATCAACAGCGCGCCAGCGCTCAATCCGGCGGTTTCGAGCGCTCAGGTGGCGTTCTCGGCCCCGGCTTGTGCGGCCGGCGGCACGATGACGGTGACCATCAGCTATCAGGCACAACTTCTGACCGGATGGTTCGGCGCGTCGCTGCCCTTGCAGGGAGTAGGAGCAATGCCATGCGGAGGTTGAACAGGCTGATCCGCCAGGAGCGCGGCGCGAGCGCAGTGCTCTTCGGGCTACTGCTGATCCCTTTGCTGGGCAGCGGAGCGATCGCCGTTGACGTCGGCGCGCTGTACTCGGACAAGGCCTCCCTGCAGAACGGGGCGGACGCCGCAGCATTGCAGGTCGCGATCACGTGCGCCGCGAACGAGACGTCCCCGAGTTGCCTGTCGGCGAGCCCTTCGGGCATTGCGGGGCTGAATGACCCGGTGAACGGCGCGTCGATCCAATCCGTGGCGGTGAACACATCCAGCAATCTCGTCACGGTGACCGTGCAGACAGCCAACTTGGGCGTGCGCCACCCGCTGGCATCCCTGCTTCCGGGTGTGGGCAGTTCGACGATCGTGCGTGCCGCAGGATCGGCCGAGTGGGGCGTGCCCGTCAGCGGGCCGGCGATCGCGCTCGCGATCGGAGTCTGCGAGTTCGTGGACAACCCGCCCCAGACCCCGCCGACCAAGATCGTCGTGCAGTACGAAACCGTCACGCGGCACAACTGCGGCCCCTTGCAGAACGCGCCGGGTGGGTTCGGCTGGCTTCCGTCAGCGAATTGCACCGTCTTCATCGACATCACCTCGCCTTGGATCGCGAGCAAGACCGGCAACAGCACATCGGGCACCGGGTGCACAGACGCCGGGCTGGCCGCCCTGTTGGGAACCACGATCTTCGTTCCCATCTACGACGACTTCATGGGAACCGGCAACAACGTGCAGTTCCACATCGCGAAGTTCGCCGCCTTCACGCTCACCGGCTTCAAGGTGAGCGGGTCGAACGCCTATGTCGATCCGACCGCGCCGATTCCGGCCGGCGGCGGCAACTGGCGCGGTCTGCAGGGCTACTTCGTGAAATACGTCTCGGTCAGCGATGTCTTCAAGCTCGGCGACCCTGGCCCCGGCGACGACCTCGGCGCCTACCTCGTACGGCTCACCCTCCGCACCTCCTGACCACACGCCCCTCATGACTGAGGCGTGCCGACCCACAGTTCCTCAACTCGAAAGGCGCAAAAGATGATCCGGATCATCGGTGCGATCGTCGCCGTCATTCTCGCCGTCGGCGGCGGACTGGCACTCTTCCTCTATACCCAAGGAGCCGACGCGCGTGCCGCTGCCGGCCAGACTCTGCAGAGCGTGTACGTGCTCACAGATGACATCCCTAAAGGCACCACGGGCGCAGCGGTGAAGGATCACCTGCAGATCGAGCGCCTGCCCAGGATCGCGATCCAGCCCGATATCGTGACCGACCTCACGAGCGTGAGCGGGTTGGTCGCCAACGCCGACCTCTTGAAAGGCGACCAGCTCGTCAAGCCTCGGTTCTCCGATCCGAAGTCGCTTGCGGCGTCGACGGGTGCGGTGCCCGTGCCGAAGGGCATGCAACAGGTCACGATCCCGCTCGTGGTCGACCGCGTGGTCGGTGGAGCGGTACAGGCCGGCAGCACGGTCGGTATCGTCTACTCCACGCACACCAGCACGAGCGCCGCCACCACGAACATCGCCGTCACCCAGTTCATCTACCACCGCGTGCTCGTCACCCGGGTCACTCCTGGGCTCACCTATCAGGCGCCGAGTTCGACCACGGCCCCGAGTTCGAGCAACTCCACTGCGAGCAGTTCCCCCTCTCAGGGCGCAAGCACGATGATGGTGACCCTCGCCGTCACGGCAGCCCAGGCAGAGAAGCTCGTCTACACCGCGGAGCAGCAGCAAAGCGGCAACGGCGGCATCTGGCTCACGCTCGAGACTTCGGACTCCAGCACCGCCGGCTCGACGCCGCGCGACGGCGGAAACGTCTTCAAATGACCAGATATCTGCTCGTCACGCGCAGCGCCGAGTATGAGGCGCGACTGCAACGAGCGCTTCGTCCCCACCTTCAGTCAGTTCCCGGCGAGTACCTGACATTCGGTGCCCAGGAGGTCGTCGATCGCGTCGAAGGTCACCCGCGGGTCGCCCTGCTCGGCCCGCTACTGAGCTTTGCGGAAACCCTCGAACTCGCGCAGGCGGTCGGCGACAGGTATCCGGGTATCGGCGTGATCGTCGTGCGCGAACAGCGCGCAGACCTCGAAGACTGGGTCGACGGCATCCGGATGCAAGCGGTGCTCAGTCCCGAGGCGAGCGACCAGGCGACCGAGGAGTTGCTGAGCCGCCTCGGTGAGTGGCTCGTCGCATCCGGACGGCTGGAACCGGAGACCGAGAGCGATGACGACGGAGAAGCAGAGGCCGCGGAGGCGGATCCGATCGCGTTCCTCGTGCCTGGATTCGACGAGCTGATCGACAGCGCGGCGGCCGACGAGGAAGAGCCACCCGAGGAGACCGAGGACTGGGTGCTTCCGCCGCTCGGCGACGGCGCGCGGGCGGAGGTCATCGTGGTCGCCGCCCCGAAGGGCGGCCAGGGCAAGACGACGATGGCCGTCAATCTCTGCGCCGGTCTGGCGGAGGTCGAGCCCAATTCGGTTGTGCTCCTGGATGCCGATCTGCAGTTCGGCGATGTCGCGAACGCCCTCGAGTTGCGCCCCCAGCACTCCCTCGTCGATCTCGCTCAGGAGGTCGACGAAGTCGCGATCAAGACGCTGCTCTCCCACCACTCGGACGGCTTCTTCGTCGTTGCCGCACCGCCCTCGCCGGAGGCCGCGGACTCGGTGTCGCCACAGGCCATCGGAGCTTTGATCGACAGGTTGTCCGCGATGTTCCGCTACGTCGTCATCGACACCAGCCCGGGGCTGGGCGAACACACGCTGGCGGCGCTCGAGCACGCGACCGACGGGGTGTTCGTCACCAACGTGACGGTGCCGAGCCTGCGAGCGCTGCGCACGGAACTCGAGATGCTCGTCGCACTGGGTCTCGTGCCGCCGAACCGGCACGTCGTGCTCAACTTCATCGAGAAGAACACCGGGCTGTTGACCAAAGACGCAGAGGCCATCGTCGGCGCACGCATCGACGTCGAGGTGCGCCGCTCGCCCGCGGTCGTTCTCGCGTCCAACGCGGGCGTGCCGTTCATCCATCACGACCCGCGTGACCCGGCCGCGAAGTCGATCCGATCGCTCGTGCTTCGGGTGGATCAGCGCGCGGTGCAGCATCGCGGGCGCGCTCGCCGAAAGGAGAAGGTGCAATGAGCCTCAGTGATCGCCTGGCGCGGGCGCGTGGTGCGCACCGCAGCGACGAAGGCGGACCCGCGATCGGCGTGCCGACGGAGTATGTCGCGCCGCCTTCGGCCGGGCTGGACCTGGTGGATGCCGAATCGGATGCGATGGCTCCCGTCCTCGATCCGGCGGGCGGAGCCCCGGTCGGTCTGGATGCGGTCGACGATGCAGCACAACGAGCGGGCGAAGACGGTTCGGGCGGCGCATCCGTGCACTCGAGCGCGTGGGCGGCCCTCACGAACTCCGCGCCCGACGCGCCGCCGAACGACGCGCTCGTCGAACTCAAGGAGCGCGCTGCGGAGGAGCTGTTCCGTCGCATCGGTACTCGACTGAACGACCCGAATCTCAGCGAGGAACGTCTGCACGCGATCGCCCGGGAGGAGCTCGGCCGCATCGTCGAGACGGAACAGGTCGCCTTGTCGGCGATCGAACGCAACCGCCTGATCGCCGAGATCAGCGCAGACGTGCTCGGGTTCGGTCCGCTGGAGGCCATGCTCGACGACCCCCAGATCACCGAGATCATGGTCAACCGCTACGACCAGATCTACGTCGAACTCGGCGGCCGCCTGGCCCGGTCGCGCGGTCGATTCGCGAACGAGGCGCAGCTGAGACGTGTCATCGAACGAATCGTCTCGCGCGTCGGGCGGCGGGTCGACGAGTCGTCGCCGCTCGTCGACGCCCGGCTCGAAGACGGCTCCCGCATCAACGCGATCATCCCGCCGCTTGCGGTAGACGGCTCCTCGCTCACGGTGCGCAAGTTCTCTCGCACGCCGTATACCGCGGCCGATCTCATCCGATTCGGCACGCTCACCCACGACATGGCGACGCTGCTCGAGGCATCGGTTCGGGCCCGGCTCAACATCCTGGTCTCCGGCGGAACAGGCACGGGCAAGACGACGCTGCTCAACGTGCTGTCCGCGTTCATCCCCAGTGACGAACGCATCATCACGATCGAGGATGCGGTCGAACTGCAGTTGCAGCAGGAGCACGTCGTGCGGCTCGAGGCGCGCCCGCAGAACATCGAGGGCCGCGGCGAGGTGTCGATCCGCGATCTGGTGCGCAACTCGCTCCGGATGCGGCCCGATCGCATCGTCGTCGGCGAGGTGCGCGGCGGGGAGAGTCTCGACATGTTGCAGGCGATGAACACCGGACATGAAGGATCCATCTCGACGATCCACGCGAACACGCCCAGGGATGCCATCGCACGTCTGGAGACGCTCGTGCTGATGGCAGGCATGGACCTGCCGTTGCGGGCCATCCGTGAGCAGATCGCATCCGCCATCGATCTGATCGTTCAGATCGCGAGGCTGCGCGACGGCACGCGCCGGATCGTCAGCATCACCGAGGTGCAGGGCATGGAGAGCGACGTGGTCACGTTGCAAGAGGCGTTCACGTTCGACTACGCAGCGGGCATGGACGCGGAGGGCCGCTTCCTGGGCCATGGCGTGCCGACGGGCGTCGTGCCACGCGTCGTCGAGAAATTCGCCGACCTCAACGTCGCCGTGCCGATGAGCATCTTCCAGACAGTCCCACGGGATGGGCTTCTCGCCGGGGGGCCACGATGAGGCCCGCGGTGCTGCGGACGGACTCCGCGCGATTCCACGGAGGTGCACGATGACGCTCGAACTCGCGCTTGGCATCGTGCTGGTGCTGCTCGCCCTTCTCGTACTGGTGCTTCTCGTGGTGGCGCCGCCGCCGAAGCGTGTCGCCTTGGAACGTCGTGTCGCTCCGGGCGAAGAGCACGTCACCACGCTGACGCGCGTGACAGACAAGACGGTTGCGACGATCGACTCCGTCATGACGCCGCGAAACCGCGTGCTCTTCCGGGAGGAACGCCTCGAGCTGGCCGGCGTCCGTTCGACTCCGGCGGCCTTCACGTTGCTCGTGCTCTCGTTCGGGTGCGTACTGGCGGTGTTCGGAGTTCTGATCGGATTCGGCAGTTGGTGGTCGCTCGTCTGGGGTCTGCTGTTCGCGGTGAGCGCGCTCCCGCTCTCGCTGTTGCTGCTGTCGGCGCGCACCAGTCGGCGTCGCGCGGCGTTCGCCGACCAGCTCGATGACACGCTCCAACTCGTGGGCGGCAACCTCCGTGCCGGACATGGCCTCACGCAGGCGATCGACTCTGTGGCCCGCCACGCCGATCCTCCGACGGCGCAGGAGTTCTCTCGGATCGTCAACGAGTCGCGCCTGGGCCGTGACCTCGGCGACGCACTCTCCGACACGGCCGTGCGGATGCGATCAGACGACTTCACCTGGGCCGCTCAGGCGATTTCCATCAATCGCGAAACCGGCGGCAACCTCGCCGAGACGCTGCAGCGCACCGCCGCGACGATTCGTGAGCGCAATCAGATCCGCCGTCAGGTGAAGGCGTTGAGCGCCGAAGGCCGGATGTCCGCCATCATCCTGATCGCGCTGCCTCTCGTGGTCTTCGCGCTGGTGCTGTTCATCAGTCCTCACTATCTGGCCCCGTTCTTCACCTCCATCTTCGGCTGGCTTGCGCTTGCCGTCGCCGTAGCGCTCATGACAATCGGAACGGTGTGGATGATCTTCGCCGTTCGAGTGAAGTTCTAGGGGGCTCCTGATGCCGATCATCGCCTACATCGCCATCGCAGGCACCGCCGCCGGTGCGGCGATCCTCGTCTATCTCGTGTTCGCGGCCGTGCCGTCGAAAGCCGACGTGGTGGCGGCCGTTGCTCCGCCCAGCCAGGCCGAACGCGAGCGAGTGGAGCGTCGCACCTTCGCCGAGACCCTGGCCGCCGTCATGCCCTCCGGGTACTCAGGATGGGTGCAGAAGAAGATCATGTATGCGGGAAGGGCCGGGCAGTGGACGGTCGGTGGCTTCTTCGTCATCCGGTTCGTGGTCACCGTCGTGGCGCTGCTGGTCCTCGTGATGACGCTCGCCTTCGCGCACGCCGCTTTCCCCATGGTCCTCGGTGTCGCTTTCACCGTGTTGCTCGGGGCGTTACCCGAGGTGATCCTCACCAGCCGGGCCGACGACCGTCAGAAAGCGATCCTCCTCGCCCTGCCGGACACCTTGGACCAGATGACGATCGCCGTCGAGGCGGGGCTGGGCTTCGAGGCCGCGATGGCGAAGTCGGCGCAGGGCGGCAGCGGGCCGCTGGCCGATGAGCTCGTTCGCACCCTGCAGGACATCTCCCTCGGCCGCTCGCGATTCGACGCCTATGCGGCGCTGCTGACCAGAACGAGTTGCGACGACTTGAAGAGATTCGTGCGTGCCGTTCAGCAAGCCGACCGCTATGGCATCGCGATTGCCGACGTGCTCCGCGTGCAGGCGGGCGAGATGCGCATCAAGCGCCGGCAGCGCGCCGAAGAGAAGGCGATGAAGGTGCCGATCAAGGTCGTCTTCCCCCTTGTGTTCGCGATTCTGCCGGTGCTCTTCATCGTGCTGCTGTTCCCGGCCGTGACCGGCATCATCGGCGCGTTCACTCACGCTCCGTGACCGCGTGCATCGCGCCGCGCCGCGCGCCGGCGCGCCGGCTCTCCGCATCCGCTCTCCCGCCCCTGACCTCGACCGAACCACTTTTGTCCATCCGAACCGCGAACGTTCCCGGTTCGGATGGGCAAAACCGGTTCGGCGGGCAGCGAGCCGGGCTCGCATCTCTGCTTCCACAGATGGCCCGTGCGACAACTTCATCAGATTCGCATCGACATCCGATTTCCGGCGATAGCGAGCGCGCAGACTGAAGCGATGCACCACGATTCATCCGTGTCGTCGACCGCGAATCGACACGGTCTGCTCCTCGCGCGCAGCATGCGAGAGGCCGGCCGGTCTTCCGGACTGTACGCCGCCGCTCGCGCGGGCGACGTGCAGCTCGTGCGAACGGGTGCCTACCGCATCCCGGATGCGCCCGACGATACGCGGTCTCGTTCCGCGCAAGACGCGGCGCGCTACCGCTTGCTCACCCTCGCGGCGGCGGCAAAACTCACTGCGCCGGTATTCACCGGCTATTCCGCGATCGCGCTTGCCGGACTCCCTATTCTGGGACCGTGGCCGGCCGTCGTGTATCTGCTGTCCGGCGGCGATCATGGTCGTCGTCGCCCGGGTGTCGTGCACGTCGCGCACCGGCTGCCGGTCGCGCTCACGCTTACGGACGGCATCCTGGTCACGAATCTGGAGTACTCCCTCATTCAACTGTGCAAGCAGGCGTCTCTGGCGGCGGCGCTGGTTGCAATGGATGCCGCGCTGCGCGGGCCGCGCGTCGGTGCGGGTGTGCCGATGACCGACATCGATTGCGTGCGTGCCGAGCACGAACGACTGCTCCCGTATCACGGCAGCCGGCGAGCCGAGGCGGTCCTGACTCGCGCGACCGCGTTATCCGACGGGCCGCTGGAGACAGGCAGCCGCCTCGTGATCGAGGAGGCCGGCTTTCCCGATCCTGAACTGCAGCACGAGCTGGCCCTGCCGGATGGCCGAAGATGGCTGGACTTCTATTGGCCCGACTACGACATCGCGGCCGAGGCCGACGGAGACGGAAAATATGGCTCGACCGTCGCCGACGCGGCATCCACGGTCATCGCAGAGAAGAATCGCGAGGATGCCATACGCGAGCGCGTCCGAGGATTCACCCGTTGGGGCTGGCGCGACATGTGGACGAAGCGCGCGGTGCGTGCCAAGCTCATCAGGGCCGGGCTGCCGCTCGTGCGCAAACCATCTCACTTGTTCTGACT
>DATMTS010000116.1:0-17370 GCA_035564555.1 Humibacter sp. | reverse complement strand
GTCCGGTTTGACGGGGGTTGCGTGTAAAGCTCCTTGCGTGGGAAATCGGGGAGTCTCCGGCAAGGCGAAACGACGTACGAGCTCGTATGAGAGGCAGCGTCGACAGCATGACGCAGCGGCACTTCGACATGTGACGGAGCAGGAGCGCGTGGCTGCACAGCGGCACGCCGCGGCCGCGTTGAGCGAGCTGGAGGGCAGATGGGGCACGCGTGGCGACGCCCTCGACCGGCTCGGTCACCTCGAGCGGACCATCGGCCGACTCCAGCGTGAGCAGGAGGTCTTGCGTTCGGAGCGGGACGAGTTGATCGGGCAGCTTCGGCATGTGGGCGAGAGCTGGAACTCACTGGCTGCCCGGACCGGGCTGAGCAGGCAGGCCCTCAGCCAGCGGATCACCGACGCGAAGCGGAGGACACCCTGATGGGCAGCATCACCGGGTACGAGACCGCGGCCGGGAAGCGGTACCGGGTCAGGTACCGCAAGCCCGATCACTCACAGACCGACAAGCGCGGGTTTAGGACCAAGCACGAGGCCGAACTGTTCCTGGCGTCGGTGGAGATGAAGAAGGTGACCGGCCAGTACATCGACCCCGCCGCCGCACGCGCCACCATCGGCGTACTGGGCACCGCATGGCTGGCGTCGAGGTCGCACGTGAAGCCCTCCACCGCGTACGTGTACGAGTCAGCGTGGCGATTGCATGTGGAACCGCACTGGGGCACCACGATGATCGGCACCATCCGGCACAGCGAAGTCCAGTCCTGGATCACCCAACTCGGCGCCGGGATCAAGGGGAAGAAGCCGAAGTCACCGACCATCGTGCGCCGCGCCCACGACATCCTCGCCGGCATCCTGGACACCGCGGTCAAGGACCACCTGATCCCGGCCAACCCGGCCCGCGGCGTGAAGCTCCCCCGCCGCGTCTCCCGCCCGCATACCTACCTGAGCAACCAGCAGGTTGCCCAGTTGGTGGCCGCCAGCGGCGACCACGGCCCGATCATCGCCCTGCTCGCCTACACGGGCCTGCGATGGGGTGAAGCATCCGCCCTACGCGTCCGCGACATCGACACGCTCCGAAGGCGGCTCATGGTCGCCGAGAACGCCGTCTACGTCAACGGGGAGATCCTCGTCGGCACACCGAAGACCCACGAGCGACGCAGCGTTCCCTATCCGAAGTTCCTCGCCATCCCCCTCGCCGCCGCGTGCGACAACAAGACCAGGGACGACATCGTCTTCGACGACGGACACGGCGGCCACCAACGCACCCCGACCATGACCACCAATTCATGGTGGGACGCAGCACTCGAACAGGCCGGACTGCCGCCCATGACGATCCACGACCTCCGCCACACCGCAGCCTCCCTCGCCGTCAGCGCTGGAGCGAACGTGAAGGCCGTGCAACGCATGCTCGGACACGCCTCCGCCGCGATGACTCTCGACACCTACAGCGACCTCTTCGACGACGACCTCGACGCCGTCGCCGACCGACTCAACGAAGTCGGTGAAACAAATGTGGGCAAAATGTGGGCAAAACCATCCTGAAACACAAGAACGGCAGCCATCCAATGGCCGTCGTTCCCAGTGTTTTCAAGGTGAGTAGCGGGAGCGGGACTTGAACCCGCGACACCACGATTATGAGCCGTGTGCTCTAACCACCTGAGCTATCCCGCCGCAGCAAGATGCGCCGAAACGCACTGCCAGAGCCCCGAGTCAGGATTGAACTGACGACCCCTTCCTTACCATGGAAGTGCTCTACCACTGAGCTATCGGGGCGCCGCCGATGCACGCTCGCGCGATCGGCAACCGTACGAGGATATCACCTCCGCACCGCGTGATCGTCACCGTAACGGCGCCGATCACTCCCCGTCCTGCGGCTGCGCGGCAGCTGCGATCACCCGGTGAAGCACCTCGCGCAGCGCGGTCAATTCCTCGATGGTCATGCCCAGTCGCTGGATCACTCGAGGGGGAATGGTGAGAGCCTGCTGCCGCAGTTCGCGACCGGATGCCGTCAACTCCACCCGCAGCATCCGCTCGTCATGTTTCTCCCGGCCGCGTTGGAGATAGCCGGCCGCCTCCAGCCGCTTCAACAGCGGCGACAGCGTCGCCGGCTCCAGCTGAAGCTCGGCCCCGATGTCTTTCACGGATCGCGGACTGCGGTCCCAGAGCGCGAGCATAACCAGGTATTGCGGATGCGTCAGGCCTAGAGGTTCGAGGATGGGACGGTACAGGCCGATCACTCCGCGCGAGGCGAGCGCCAGCGCGAAGCAGACCTGATTCTCGATTGCGAGCGGGTTCACGTCAGGCTGGGCTTCGGCTGCCGTTCGCCCGTCGGGCTCGGCAGAAACCTCGATGCCGGGTTGGGTCGTCATGCGATCATGATACACTTCACACTAATAGTTTGTGTACTAACTAACTGATGGGAGCAGACGTTGGCCGACCGATTCTGGCGCTGGTACGAGAAGGCCAACGCCGTGGTCCGGATCTTCACCGGACCGGCCCAGATCGGCGCCGGCTATGAGGAGAAGCCCGACGTGCGTTCTCCCGACGCCGCGTGCCCGCTGTGCGGGAAGCCGATGTCAGAGCACACGATCATCCGAGCCACGGGCCAATACACCGCGACACGCCTGACCTGCCCGTAGTCCGCACGGGTTCAGCCGCTCACTGGACGCAGAACTCATTGCCCTCCGGGTCGGCCAGAACATAGTGGTATTCCGGGTACGGGCCCCAGTGGCTGTCGTGCTTCGCGAGCACCGTCGCGCCCAGTGCCACGATGCGTTCGACCTCCGCGTCCACCTGGTCGCGCGTGGCTCGGCCGTGGGCCGCCGCGTTGAGGTCGACATGCACGCGATTCTTCACCACTTTGCCTTCGGGCACCCGGTTGAAGAAGAACCGCTGGGTTCCCGGACCGCCCCACGCCAGACCGCGCATGGCCAGGTCGTCCTCCGTAAGCCCGGCCGCGATCAGTTCGGCGCGCATCTCAGGCGGATACTCGCTGCGCTCGTAGCCCATGACATCCGACCAGAAGTCAGAGACCGACCGCGGGTCGGCGCAGTCGAAGGTGATGTTGCCGATCACGGGCATACGTGCTCTCTTCGTCGCTTTCACCGGATACTTTATCGGTGCCTTGCGTCATCCCCCTTGGCCGGAGCGGATGATGCAGGGCACAGGCAGATCAGGCAGCGACCCCGGGCAGCCGCCAAACGGCGAAACACATTCCGTGTGATGCGATGCGCAGGCCGCCTTCGTCTTCGTCTACGGGATCGGTCACACCGAGCGCCGCCTCGCCGACGAGCCGCAGCGCCTCACGTGCGCCGGCGATTGCATCCAAGGGCAGCCGCAGATCGGTCGCAGCCCGCGCCGCGAGCACGAGGACACTCTCGTCGGCATGCTCGCGCACGTATACGAGCGCATCGTCCCCGACATGCAGCCAGCGCATGCCGCCCGCATTGAGCGCGGGGTGGTCGCGCCGCAACCGGATCAGGCTCGAATAGAGGGATGTCGTTTCGCGTGCGAGGGTGCGCTGGTCTCGATACGCGTCGCCCGTTCCTCCGGGCGCTACACCGCCGGCGGGGCGGTCGGGGTCGTCCAGCAGCTGCCAGGGCAGCGGCATCCGCGAGGCTTCGCCGTCGTCGGCGACCAGTCCGAATTCGTCACCGGCCCAGATCACCGGGATGCCCGGCAACGTCACCGACAGCCCGAGTGCGACAGGCACCGCGCCGGGCCGCGCATGGGTACGGAACCGCGGCACGTCGTGGGTGTCGAGCGCGTTCATCGTGCCGCTGCGCACGCGCCAGGGGAAGCCTGCCGCGAACGCCGTGTGCGCGGCGACGAGTTGGGCCCCGGTGTAGCCCGGGATCGTGCCGACCGGTTGCCCGAAGTAGGTCGAGGTGCTGCCCGGTTCTGACAGCCACCCCCACACCGGCCGGGTGAAGTTCGCGTACGTCATCGCCCCGTGCCAGGCGTCGCCTTGGAAGTCGGATGCCGCGTCGTTGGTCGATTCGCCGAGCAGGATGGTGTCCGGATTGATCTCGACCATGGTGCGCCGGATGATCCGCCGCACTTCGGGGTTGAGGTCTTGATCGCGGTAGCGGCCCGTCATGTTCGCCACGTCGATGCGCCAGCCGTCGAGGGAGTACGGCGGCTTCAGCCAATGCGCGACGACGGAGTCGGCTCCGTCGATGAACCGCCGCCGCAGTTCCGCCGAGTTCCAGTTGAACTTCGGCAGGCTCGGCACACCGAGCCAGGAGGCGTACTCGGTGTGCTCGTCGTTCAGCCAGAAGAAGAATTCCGACTCGAGGGCGTCCGGATGCCCGTACGCGGCCTGGAACCACTCGTGCCCGTCACCGCAATGGTTCGTTGTGAGATCGCCGATCACGCGCAGTCCGCGAGCATGCGCCGTCTCGACGAAGCGCACCAGCGCATCGTCGCCGCCGAGCAGCGGATCGACGTGCGCGAAACTCGTCGCGTCGTAGCGGTGGTTCGACCGGGCGGGGAAGACGGGAGTCAGGTAGACCATGTTCACGCCGAGTTCGGCCAGGTGGTCCAGCCGGGATGCCGCGCCATCGAGGTCACCGCCGTAGAACTGCTGCGAGCGTCCCGGCGGTTCGGGATCGACGGGGTCGTTCCACTGCGCCGGGATCGCCCAGTCCGGCGTCGGCCGCGCCGCCGCGGCCGACGACCGGGCGAACCGGTCGGGGAACACCTGATAGAGCACCGTCGATGGCAGCCATTGCGGCGGAGGATCGTACGCGACGAGGCGGAAGTCCTCGCTGTCGAGCGTCTCGATGTCGTGCATCCCGGTGGCGTTGAGCCACACATTCGAGCCGTCGCCGCGGGTGATCATGAACCGGTAGCCGTGCACCGGATTCTCGACCTGAACCGGCGCGCTCCACCAGTCCCATCCCTCGACGGACGACCTCAGCTCGGCGTCGGTGAACCGAGGCTCGTGGTCGGGGTTCGAGCGAGTGCGTACGGCTGTGACGGATCCGTAGGAATGCGGAATGCGCACGAGCACGTCGACGATGTCTCCCAACGCAGGAGTCTGGGTAGAGACGTGGAGTGACGACCCGTCGTGATGGGGCTGGAGCATGGATCGACCATACTTGACGCTCCCCCGGCGGCACGCCCACGCCGACCTCGGGCGAACGGGTCGCCCGATGCGATGGTTATCAGGTCGGCATCTGAGCGAGGGGACGCAACGTGACAGGCGGCACGAGCATCGAACTGACGCAGAGCGAGGCGGCGGCACCATCAGCAGCACCGGAGTGGTGGCGCTCCGCCGTCATCTACCAGGTGTATCCGCGTTCGTTCGCGGATGCCGATGGCGATCGCGTCGGCGACTTGCGCGGCATCGCCGCCCGGCTTCCCGTTCTGTCGGAGCTGGGCGTGGATGCCGTCTGGCTCTCGCCGTTCTACACCTCCCCGCAGCGCGACGCGGGCTACGACGTCGCCGACTACCGGAATGTGGACCCGCTGTTCGGCACCCTCGATGACTTCGACGTGCTGCTGGCCGAAGCACACCGTCTCGGGCTGCGCCTGATCATCGACCTGGTGCCCAACCACACCTCGAGCGATCATCCGTGGTTCCGCGCGGCGCTGGCCGCCGGCGAAGGCAGCGAGGCACGCGACACCTACATCTTCCGAGACGGCAAAGGCGACAACGGCGATCAACCGCCGAACAACTGGAACTCGGTGTTCGGCGGCTCCGCGTGGACTCGGGTGAACCGCCCGGACGGCAGCCCCGGTCAGTGGTACCTGCATCTGTTCGACACCTCCCAGCCCGACCTGAACTGGCGCAACGCATGGGTGCGGCAACAGTTCCTCGACATCCTTCGTTTCTGGCTCGACCGGGGCGTCGACGGCTTTCGCATCGACGTCGCGCACGGTCTGATCAAGGCTCCCGGGCTGCCGGACTACTCACCGCCGCGCGAGGAGTCGACGATGGAGCAGGCAGCATCCACGAACGAACGCCGCCTGAATCAACGTCGCCGCGCCGCCCCGCCGTACTGGGACCAGGACGCCGTGCACGAGATCTACCGACAATGGCACGCACTGCTGAGCCGATACGACGGCGAGCGGGCTCTGTGCGGTGAGGCCTGGGTGGCATCCCTCAAGCGCCTCGCTCGCTACGTGCGGCCGAACGAGATGCAGCAGACGTTCAACTTCTCGTATCTGCAGACCCCCTGGTCGGCGCCCGCGTTGCGCGCGGTCATCCACGAGTCGCTCGAAGAGTTCTCCGCGGTCGGCGCGCCCAGCACGTGGGTGCTGTCGAACCACGACGTCGTGCGGCACGCGACGCGCCTGGCCCTGAACTGGAACAATCCGCACGGCGACGGCATCGGCCCCGATACCCCGAACAAGCCCGACCCGGTACTGGGGTTGCGTCGAGCCCGGGCGGCCACGACGTTGATGCTGGCGCTGCCCGGGTCGAGCTACCTGTACCAGGGCGAGGAATTGGGCCTGCCGGAGGACATGGAGCTGCCGAACTCGGCACGCGAGGACCCCACCTGGTTCCGCACCGACGGCGCGCGTTACGGCCGGGATGGATGCCGGGTGCCCATCCCGTGGCAGGCCGATGCGCCCGCATACGGCTTCAACACGACGGGTGCCAGCTGGCTGCCGCAGCCCGTGGATTGGGCTCGGTTCGCCCGTGACCGCCAGCAGGGCGACCCGCACTCCACGTTGTCCCTGTATCGCCGGTTGCTCGCCGAACGGGCTTCGCGTGCGCTCGGCAACGGCTCACTCGAGTGGCTCGACGGATTCGGTGATGACGTGATCGCGATGCGCAACGGGTCGGTGACGGTCATCGCCAACATGAGCGGAAAAGCCCTCGAACTGCCCGCAGGCCAGATTCTGATCGCGAGCGATGCTGTCGCGGGAACACAACTGCCGCCCGACACTGCTGTCTGGCTGAGCTGACGCCGGGCGAGCCGGTCATCGCGCCACTCAGCCGTCGAGCACGCTCAGCACGTCGAATTCTTCGAGCAGCGGCACGAGCTCGTCGAAGAGTCCCGGCTCCGCGGCTATCGTGAGCGTCTCGGTGGCCGGTGTACCGTTCAGACCGGCAACACGCGCTCCGGCTTCCGCCGCCACGAGGGCCCCGGCCGCGTGGTCCCAGGGCTGCAGGCCCATCTCGTAGTAGGCGTCCAGCCTGCCGGATGCTACCGCGCACAGGTCGAGGGCCGCCGATCCGATGCGCCGGATGTCGCGAACGTGCGCGATCAGACGGGCGAGCAGCTGAGCCTGACGGGTGCGCCGGCCGGCGTCATATCCGAACCCGGTTCCCACGAGCGCCTGCGCGAGGCGTGTGCCCGGCGCCAGTTGCAGACGCCGATTGCCGAGGAAGGCGCCACCCCCCGCCGACGCGGTGTAGAGCTCGCCGCCCACCGGGCCGACGACGACGCCGGCCAGAGCGCGCCAGCTCGCGGGGTCGGGCTCGCCCTCGACGACGGCCACGGACACGGCGTATGCCGGGATGTCGTAGAGGTAGTTCACCGTGCCGTCGATCGGGTCGACCACCCAGGTGAGCCCGCTCGTCCCTGACGCCGATCCGCTCTCTTCGCCGTAGAACCCGTCGTCGGGCCGGGCGTCGGCGATGAGCGAGCGGATGAGCCGCTCGGACTCCCGGTCGGCGGCCGTGACGATGTCGGTCGGCGTCGACTTGCGGTCGGTGATCTCGACGCCCTCGATGCGGCGTTCGTGCACCAGCGCGCCGGCGGCGAGCGCGGTGCGCTTGGCCAGGACCAGCAGCTCATTGATGCCGGTCTGGTGTCGCGGTGCCGTCATGGCTCAATCCTAGGTTGCGAGCATCCCGGTATCAGTCGTCGTCGAAGTCGACTTCCGCACCGCGCAGCGCCGAGACCGCCTGCACCGCCAACCGGGCTCCTGCATACCCGATCATCGCGGCGACGACCAGGGCGATCACGGGATCGAGCCAGTAGTTACCGCCGGTGAGCCAGATGATCGCGCCGGCCACCAGCACCCCGGCCGCTGCTGCCGCGTCAGCCAGGGTGTCGATGAGAACCGATTTCATATGCACATCCTCGCGATGCGCCGACAGGCCGAGCACCAGCGCCCCGGTGATCATCATGGCGAGCGTGACCAGGCTGACCACCGCCATCGGCATGCCCAGCACGGCTGGTGCTCCCTCCTGCAGCCTTGCGATCGCTTCAATGGCGACGCCGACCGTGACGGCGATCAGAATGACGGCGTTCACGAGAGCGACGATCGCGATCGGGCGGTTGGCTCGAGGGCGGCCGGGATCGTGGTCGCGCGCGGCGACCGCGATCAGCCCGAGAACGAGTGCGACCGAGTCGGCGAGTGTGTCGCCTGCCGCGCCGAGCACGCTCACCGAACCGGCGATGACCCCGACGGCGACGAGTCCCCCGACCAACGCCAGGTTCAGCGTGAGCACGATCGAGAGCCTGCGGCGTTGGTTCGATCGAACGGGCGGATGCGAACTCATCCGCCGACGCCGAGCGTCGCGGCCCGCCCGCGGTCCTCGGTCACCTCGCACACGATGACCATCATGCCCCGAACGTTCCCGATCGTCGCCCCAGGTGAACAGAAGGGAGGGGAACGGTGGGCACGGACGAGCAGCGGCCGCGCTCGATCGGCCAGGCCATCGAGTCTGCTCAACGCGTCTCGGCGTGTTTGGCGTGTCGCCGCAGAGCGACGTATTCTGACGAATAATCGAATTGATGTTCTATTGGAGGCTCGACATGAGCATCACGCACACGACCGATTCCGTCGCCATCTGGCTTGACTCCCTCGGCGCCCCGGCACGCATGGTCTGGGCAGGCAGGCGCTTCCGCGTCAGCGACACTCCGACGAGACTGGGCCCGGACCCCGAACTCCCGCTCAGTTCTGCGATCACGCATCCGCCCCGCTCGTTGATCGGCTGGCGCTTCCAAGGAACCTCGGCCGACGGCGAGTCGCACATCTTCGACGTGCGACGGTCCGCTTCCTCCGGCGATTGGCAGCTCTTCCGCGTCATCGACTGACCGAGTATGGTTCGTGTATTCGAACGTCCGCCCCGCTCTAGCCGGCCCCGTGGGCGGCGGAGCCGTCATCCTGCTCGTCCGGCTCATCCGGCTCATCCGGCTCATCGTCTGGGGCATCGCGCGGAACAACACGTCCGCGGCTCGGCGCACACTCCGTCGCGGCTTCACGGCGCAGCCTGATGATCCACTCGCGGCGCTGAGCGATGAACCGTTCGATGTCGGCCACCCGCACCAGTCGAAGGGACGCGGGCTGCAGCCCGCGGGCCTCGATCACGATCACGTCGTCGCGGTACGAACCCGCCGCCCACCAGCAATCGGGATCGCGCCACACCTCGAACAGCACGGGGGTCGATTCGACGACGATCTCCGCAATCTCATCCGGTGCCGCATGCGCGACGCTCGCGACGTCGAACGCCTCACCCGGGCGCGAAGCGGCACGGCGCAACAGGTGAACGGTGCGGCGCGCGTCATCATCGCCCGTCCGCACCAGCACGTGCGGCTCCTCGAGTCCGGCGAGCACCAGGTCGTCTGCATCGCGCCTGGTCGCCAGCGGATCGCCGTGCACGATCGCGTGCACCCCGTCGCCGAACGCCCACTCCCCGACCATCGCCGGCCCCTGCCAGCCCGCCACGGTATAGCTGGGCCATGCCGCAGCGGAGTCGCGCAGCGACCTCTCACCGGCGTCGATACGCTCCCAGAACTCGTCCGGGGTGAGCCGCTCGGCCCATTCCATGCGTCAATGATGACATCCGCAAGCCCGAAAGCCGCGCAACAACGGCGGACGCAGGTCGGAGCGGTCAGACCTCGCCCGCGAACGCGGCGGTCACGATGCGCAGATCGTCGATATCGCTCGCTGGCGACCCCTGCTGCACGTCTGCGGCCAGCCGGCGCCACGCGTTGCGGTGCGCCGACTCGTGAAGCAGCGGCAACAGGGTATGACCGCCGGGATCGGTGACCGTGACCCGCGCGGCGCGGGCGGTGCCGGCATCCGGAACCATCAGTTGCACGCCGCCGCTCGCTCCCAAGGCGCGCAGCCACGCGGTTCCTGACCCGACACTCGTGACGTCGACCACGGCGTGCAGCGCGTCACCGCCCACCTGCCCATGAACGACGAGCCGACCGACCGAGCGCTGCACGGTGCTGACGTGCCGCATCTGCCCGCCGGCGGCCTGCGCGAGCAGCGCGAGATCGCGCATCGCGTCATCCAGGCTCCCCTCATCGGCAACGTATGCGTGCGCTTCGAACAACGAGACACCGCCGTCGAGTGCCGCCAGCAGTTCCGGCACGCGAGCGACCGCAGGATTGTGGCGCCAGCGAGTGTCGAGCACGATCGGCGCATCGTGTTCGGCGAGCGCGCTCAGTTGCGCGACATCGACCGCGGTGGGCCGGGCGACCAGCACCCCGCGTGCGCCCTCCGACAGCGCGGCGGCCGCGCGTTCGCACCAGCCCGCGCCACCACCGATGGCGCGCAGTGCGGCATGCGGGCCCGAGGTCGCCCTCAGTGTCATCGGCAGGGACGCGAGCGCGGCCGCGATCGCGCCGGGCTGCAGGGCGTCGCTGTCGGCCGCGACGGTCAGGCCGTTCATCGGCGCCCCCCACGGTCGTCGGTGGCAGCCGTCATGGCCCGCGCGTCTGTCACGCGCTCGACGGCGCTGTCGGCGATCTGCAGGGCGAAGCTCAGATCGTCGATCAACGTCTGCAACTCGGGTGGGGCCGCGGTGCCGCGCAGGATTCCCGCCAGTGATCGCCATTCCGACTCGTAGCCGCTGTACTCGAACGGACCGAAGCGGCGCGCGCCCTCCGCGGTGATCAACTGCGCGATCGCGGAGCCGGCCTGCACGTACGAAGGCGTGAAGTCCACCCGAAGTACGGCATCCGGTGCGATCGCCTCGAGTACCCAGTCCGCGCGCCAGTTGTGCGAAGTGACCGCGTGCAATTCCACCGGAACGCCCGCTGCCTCCAAGATGATCAGGTAACCGCCCGGCTGCAACACACGAGCATCCACGACCTGGGGACGGGCTCCGGCCGGCAACAGTTGCCGCACTAGCGGGAGGTCGTGGATCGCGAGCCCGAGCACTCCTCCGCGGATCGCATCGGCCGCGGCCGCGGCCGGTGGCGAGCCGGAAGGCCGACCCGTCAATTCGGTTGCGAAGTCTTCGAAGCGGGGGTTGGGCGGCAACGCGATGGAGGATCGGATGCCGGTCACCGTCCGATCGCCCCACGCCTCGAATCCCGCAAGCCACCCGGCATCGAAGGTGTGCATGGCGCCGACGACGATCGGCACACCCGTCTGGCGGGAGACGGCAGCGATCCCGGATGCCTGCTGCGCGTCGAACGCGAATGGCTTCTCGCACAGGATCGCGCGCTTGCCTGCGCGGCATGCCGCCACGACCTGCTCGGCGTGGAAGACGTGTGGGCTGCACACCACGACGACCTCGACCCGGTCATCGTCAAGCAGTTCGGCCATGCTCGTGGTCGACCGAGCGCCGACGCGATCTGCGACCGATGCCGCCAGGCCGGCATCCACATCCATAACGGTCTCGACGCGGAACTCGTCGCCCAGCCGCGCCAGAGTCGGCAGATGGATGGCCTGTGTCACCGGGCCCGCGCCGAGGAATCCGACCCCTGCGGGACGTTGAGCTGTGGCGTGACCTGTCACCGGAGTCTCCCTCGAGGTATTGGTGGTCGCGTTCGTGGGCCGATCGCGAAATGCTTGTGTGCGATAGCCTTTCGCTAAAAGTATCTGCTTGTTTACTTTTAGGCAAGGGTCTGCCTGGCGGGCGCACCCGAGACGGCGAGCGGCAAGACGGGCACGAGGCGGCACGGGATTGGGGCACGATGACGAAGACCGAGGGCGCGCGGGGACCTTATCGAACGGGCATCGAACGACGACGCCAGATCCTGGAGAAGGCCATCGAGGTTTTCGGCGCCTACGGCTACACGGGTGGGTCGTTGCGCCGGATCGCGCAGGAGGTGGGGGTGACGCCGGCCGCACTGGCCAGGCACTTCGGCAGCAAGGAAGGCCTGCTCGTCGAGGTGCTGCGGTTCTGGGAGGAGGGAAACCGGCGCTTCGAACCCGATCTGGATGCACGGGGCCTGACCGCCATCGAAGGCAACACGAGATTGATGGCCGCTCACCTGCAACATCGTGGCTTTCTCGAACTCTTCCTCACGCTCAGCACCGAGGCATCCGATCGTTCCCACCCGGCGCACGAGTTCGTGACGGCGCGGTACGCGAGCGTCCTGGCCCGGTTCAGGCGCCAGCTGGCTGAAGCCGTCAGCGACGGCGAGGTCGCGCCCATGTCGGAGGGCCAGATCGAGATCGAGGCGCGGTCACTGATCGCCGTCATGGACGGCCTAGAGCTGCAATGGCTGCTCGAGCCCGACATGGATCTGGTCGGCACCTTCCGCGCCTATCTCGACGCGGCGACCGCCCGCTGGCGCTCCGCAACGGCGCACGCGCAGTAGCGCACGCGAACCGCCGAGCACTGATCGACAGGTCGCACGACCCGAGGACGCGGACACGGCGGTCTTCCGGCCGCGGCAATTAGCCACTCGCGTGCGGGGTGGATACTGTAAACCGCATGAGACGGTTGCTGCTGCGGATCGTCATCGTGCTGACACTGGTTCTCGGCGTGAACTATGTGGCGTGGCGGTGGCTGTTCTCCCTGAACTGGGGCGCGTGGTGGATCGCGGTGCCCCTCGTGGCGGCGGAAACGTTCTCGCTCATCGACGTCACCCTCTTCTCCCTCGCCGCGTGGCGCTCCCTGGATCGGCGGACGGTGCCACCGGCGGCCGACCCGGACCTGACGGTGGACGTGTTCATCACCACGTACAACGAGGAGCCCGAGCTGGTACTGGCGACCGTCGACGCGGCCCTCGGCATCCGGTATCGGCACCGGACCTGGGTGTTGGACGACGGTGCCCGTCCCCATCTTCGCGAAGCGGCCGAGCGGCTCGGGGCGGGCTACATCTCCCGCGGGACGGAGTGGGATGGCAAGCCCCGGCACGCGAAGGCCGGCAACCTCAACAACGCCCTGCAGCAGACCCAAGGGGAGTTCTTCCTCGTCCTGGACGCCGACCAGGTGCCGCACCCCGAGATCCTGCACCGGATCCTGGGGTACTTCGACGACCCGCGCATCGCCTTCGTCCAGTCGCCGCAGTGGTTCGGCAATGTGACGCGCGACGACCCGCTGGGGAGCCAGGCACCGCTGTTCTACGGCCCGATCATGCAGGGCAAGAACGGTTGGAATGCGGCGTTCTTCTGCGGCTCGAACGCGGTGATGCGCCGGGAGGCGCTCATGCAACTCGGAATCGCCGGCTACGTGAGCGACACCGAGCGCAGGGTGCACCGCGCCTTCGCCGTCGGTCGGCGGGTCATCCGTCGCTCTCGGCGCCGGCCCGAGGCGCGAGGCGAGCGCGTAGAGGGGCTCCTGGCCCGGGTCGAGGAGGCTCTGGCGGAGGGCAAGCGTGATCTGGCGCAGGGACGTTCGATCGCGGAGGCGACCTACCGGGTGCAGAGCCAGACAGATGCGGCCGTACGTGAACTGGTCGCCGGGGACCTCGCCGCGGTCACTGCCGACCTCGCGCAGCTGACGGCCGAGTCGGGCGATACTGAGGCGCTCCTGTTGGATGCTTCGGCTTTCGATGCCGCGGTCGACCGTCTCGCAGAGCGTGACCTCTCTCCCCTGCGCGCGTTGGAGTCGGTCAAAGCCGTGCTCGAGGCTGCGAATGTCGACCGGGAGCATGAAGCCCAACCGGTCATGCCGCTCTCGACGATCTCGGTCACCGAGGACATGTCGACGTCGATGCGGCTGCATGCCGCCGGATGGTCCAGCGTCTATCACCACGAAGTGCTCGCCGTCGGGCTCGCCCCGGAAGACCTTCCCTCGATGCTCAGCCAGCGCCTGCGCTGGGCGCAGGGCACCATCCAGGTCATGCTCCGCGAGAACCCTCTGACCATGCGCGGACTCTCGCTCGCGCAACGCCTGATGTACTTCGGCACGATGTGGAGTTACCTGACCGGCTTCGCCGCCCTCATCTACTTCGCCGGGCCCTTGGTCTACCTGTTCACCGGGATCCTGCCCGTGCACGCCTTGAGCCTGGATTTCTTCGCCCGCTTCGTGCCGTTCATGGCTCTGAACCAGACCCTTTTCCTCGTCGCGGCGAACGGCGCCCCCACCTGGCGCGGCCAGCAGTACAGTCTCGCTCTGTTCCCGACGTGGATCCGGGCGTGCACGACCGCGGCGGCGAACGTCTGGTTCGGTCGCCCGCTCGGCTTCGCCGTCACCCCGAAGACGCGGCAGGCCGGCGCGAAGCCGCTGCGGCTCCTCAGGTTCCAGGCGATCGTGGCGCTCCTGCTCGCGCTGGCGTGCGCCCTCGGCCTTCTGCGGTGGGCCCTCGGCCTGGGAGAAGGGCTCGGCACGCTCGTGAACGTCGCCTGGGCGATCTACAACCTGCTTGCTCTCAGTGTCCTCGTCGCTGCCGCGCGTTATCGCGGCTTCGGCCGCCCGACGCAGCCCGCTCCTGACATCCGCCTGCGGCAGAGCGGCCGACGTCCTCCCGCGCGCCACCGCCTCGACGGCTAGCTCTGCCCGTCACCGTCAAGACGGTTAGATCTCCGCGTCGCCCAGACGCCGTGTGAGGGTCCACAGGTTGGACTCGTTACGTCGTTCGCAGGAGATCGTGGACAGCAACTGGCGGGCAAGAGCCAGGCCTCGCCCCGATTCGGCCGCGTCGGCGGGCATCTGATTCGGTTCAGCAGGCAAGTGGAACGGCTCTGCGCCGATCTCGTACAGGCGCGCCAGGAGCAGGCCGGAATGGACCTCGATCTCGAAGTCCAGTTCCACCCCGGTCTCATCACCGCTTTGCGCGTGCTCGACGGCGTTGCCGACGACCTCGACGACGGCCAGCTCGAACCGCATGCTGTCTGCAGGTCCGACCTCGGGCGCCTCGGGCAGGACCCGGGAGAGCAGGTCCTGGGCGGTGTTGATGAAGGCGGGCACCGCCGGGCCCCGCACACGCTCCCGAGCCAATGGCTCAGGCATCGCGGAAGGCCTCCTCGACGCTGGAGTATGGAGCGAGCACCCGATCCAGGCCCGTCAGTTCGAGGACCATCCGTACCTGCGCTCCGACATTGGCGATCCTGACGTCACCACCGGCCTGCCGTGCGACCTTGAGGCAGCCGACGAGGGCGCCGAGCCCGGAGGAATCCATGAAATCGGTATGCGTGAAGTCCAGCACGATGCGCCGATGACCTGCACCGATCGCCGCATCCACCGCCGCCCTGAGCTCGGGGGCGGCGACCATGTTCAGCCTGCCCTTGGCTGCGAGGGCGATGTAGCCGACGCATTCGTCCAGTTCGAAGATCACGCTTTCCTTTCCTGTGCCGAAGCCCGGCGACATCCCAGCGCGGCCATCATCAGACCGGTGGACGGTACACGGCGACGACGGTGATGTCGTCGTCCGGGGCGGCTGCGTCGACGAGCGCTTGAACAGCCAGCAGGATCGACTGCGGCTCCCGGTGCGCGGCGATCACTGACGCGATGGCCTCGAGGGCACTATGCGTTCCCCCGTAGAGGTCGAGGAGACCGTCGGTGAAGGACACCAAAGTGTCGCCCGGGGCCAATACCGCCTGGCGGTCCTCTCGCCCGAGGGCGAACTCCAGGCCGAGCGGCAGACCGGAGCCGCTCAGACGCTCGTGGGAGCCGTCGGCCCGGATCACGAGGGTCAACCCGTGGCCTGCGTCGCTGTAGACCAGCTCCCCCGTGGTGAGGTCGAGCCTGGCGTGGAAGACGGTGGCGAAGATGCCGGTCGCGTCCAGATCGGCCCGGAGGGTCTCAGCCGTCGCGTCCAGCCGCTGGGCGGGCCCGGCCGCCGGAACGGAGTTGATCGCCGCGCGAATCGTCGCCGCCATCAAGGCCGCCGCCAGGCCTTTGCCCATCACGTCCGCCAGCGTGAGGTCGAGGCCGTCCGGGCTCAAGCGCCAGGTGTAGAAGTCGCCGCCCAACCCCTTCAGCGGCAGGTTGAACCCGGCAACCGCGTAAAAGGGCGCCGCAGGATTGTGCGTGGGCAGCAGTGCATGTTGCACCTGCACCGCGCGCTCGACGTCCCGCGAGTCGAGTAGCTCGCGCTCCGCCCAGGCTCCCATCGCGTCCAGCCGGGCGCGATCATCCTCGTTCAGCTCCCGCGGCTCAGTGTCGTACAGGCACAGCGTCCCCACCGGTTGACCATCCACGCGCAGCGGCCGCCCGGCGTAGAACCGAACTCCCCTGCCGCCTGCGACATCCGGCTTCCACGAGAACCGCTCGTCCGCGGTGGCGTCGGGCACCACGATGAGCTCGTCCTCGCGGATCGTGACATCGCAGAACGTCGACTTCCGGTCCCATACGGTGGCGCCGACCACCTGCGGCGACTTCGCGAACAGGTGCTGGTCGTCGAGCAGGTTCACCGCCGCGAGGGGCACCTGGAACAGCTCGGACGCGGCACGCGTGATCCTGTCGAATCGTTCTTCGGGGGCGGTACCGAGAAGCCCCAATGACATCAGGGATGCCACCCGGCGCGTCTCCGCATCCTGATCAGGCTCCGGGGACCCGTCCGTCATACTCCGCCTCCTCAGCGACTTGCCGAGCCCCGACCGAGGGGCGAAGCATCCCGGTATTCCGTGCCGCAGTCCTGCTTGCCGAAACACCCGTCGATTGACCGTGATGTTGAGCATAGTGGGTCTGCTCCCGGCCTCCCGGCGCAGCCGCGCCGAAGCCTGCGGCACGCTTGAACCCCTCACTCGACCCGGATAAGACCGGTGTCGCAAACGATGCCGCCCGATACCGTTGCTCGGCGCCGGCAGGACGTGGCGACACAGTTCTCCCACACCGAATGACCGGCGCCTCTGAAGCATTGCCGGCATCGGTCAACGACGCGAGGAGCACCCGCGGTCGACGGCGCCCTCGACCTGTCCGGTGCCGGCGTCATCAGCCACCCCATTGCACTGGTCGGCGACGCGACGAAGGTGATTCCGATCTCAGACTTCACGATCCGCGCGATACGGCGGCAAGTCCTGCCCGGTGCGAGGTGGTCGCAGTTCTGGGCACGTGAGGACGGACAAGGCGTTGAAACCCCGGAACCCTTGACCGGGATCTCGGGTACTGCGCTCGGTGGCGAGTGAGGGATTCGAACCCTACTCGAGACCCTTATGAAGCGCGGGATTCGTTCGAAACCGGCGGAATTCCGCGGGTTTTGAGCACATTGTGATCACGGTGATCGCGTACATTCTCAAATTCTTGTGTGTCCTTATGTCGTTGTCAAGCGGCGATGGCGTGGTGGGGGTCGTATTCGGTGCCGTCGCGGAGCATGGCGTAGAGGACGTCGATGCGGC
>DATMTS010000115.1:0-86898 GCA_035564555.1 Humibacter sp. | reverse complement strand
GAGCGGGGCGAGGCGCATGTCGCGGCGGCGCTGGCGGTGCTCGACGCGGATCCCACGCCCGAGCCGCGCGCCCAGCGCTGGCGCGTCGCGCTGCACAACAACCGGGGATGGGCGCTGTTCGACGCGGGCGAGCTCACGGCGGCGCTGCAGGAGTTCGAGCAGGCGCTGCGGGATGCGGAGCGGTACGGCACTGAGGAGCAGCGGGGCTGGGCGCGCGAAGCGGTCGAGGAGTGTCTCGAAGCGATCGACGCGGCGGCCGACGGGGCCGACTAGCCCGCGACCTCACCCACGGCCTGGCCGGCGGTCGCCGGCACCGCACTCACGGTGCGATCGATCGTGCACTGGCCGAGCACGCGCGTGCCGAGGTAGACCACCGCCGTCTGCCCCGGCGCGACGCCCATGATGGGCTGCTCGGGCTCGACGACCAGTTCGCCTGCCCGCACCACCGCGGTGGCCGCAACCGGATCGGCGTGGGCGCGCACCTGCACCTGGCAGGCGAAGGGCGTGGCGGCGTCGACCGGGGGCTCCCCCGCCCAGCTGAACCGGGATCCGGCCACCTCGGTGACGGCGAGCGCCTCGCGCGGCCCGACGATCACCTCGTTGCTGACCGGACGCACCTCGAGCACGAACCGCGGCCGGCCGTCGTCGGTCGGGAACCCGATGTTCAGCCCCTTGCGCTGACCGACCGTGAAGGCGGCGGCTCCGGTGTGGGTGCCGAGAACGCGGCCCGACCGATCGAGGATCGGGCCGTCTTCGGCGCCGACGCGACCGGCCAGGAAGCCGCGGGTGTCGCCATCGGGGATGAAGCAGATGTCGTGGCTGTCGGGCTTCTGCGCGACGGTCAGGCCGCGTGCCGCCGCTTCGGCCCGCACCTCGGCCTTCGACGGCGTGGCGCCGAGCGGGAACATCGCGTGCGCCAGCTGCTCGGCGGTGAGCACGCCGAGCACGTAGCTCTGGTCTTTGGCCCAGTCGGCGGCGCGGTGCAGTTCGCGACGCCCTGAAGCATCCATCACGATGCTGGCGTAATGCCCGGTGGCGACGGCGTCGAAACCGAGGGCGAGCGCCTTCTCGAGCAGCGCAGCGAACTTGATCTTCTCGTTGCAGCGCATGCACGGGTTCGGGGTGCGTCCCGCGGAGTATTCGGCGATGAAATCGTCGACGACATCGAGTTTGAACCGCTCCGAGAAGTCCCACACGTAATAGGGGATGCCGATCAGATTCGCCGCCCGCTGCGCATCCATCGAGTCCTCGACGGTGCAGCACCCACGGCTGCCGGTGCGCAGGGTGCCCGGCATCCGACTCAACGCCAGGTGCACGCCGACGACCTCATGACCGGCGTCGACGGCACGCGCCGCCGCCACCGCGGAGTCGACGCCTCCGCTCATCGCAGCCAGAACTTTCACCCGAGAAGTCTACGCGGCCCCCGTCGGCCGCCGCCTGTGTCCCTTTCCAGGCTCAGCGGGCGCCGAGCGTGGTGGCGCGATCGGCGAGGCCGGCACGCCGAGCCTGCGCGTACGCAGCGGGCAGAGCCGCGAGGAAGGCGTCGACGTCGTCGCGCGTCGAGGTGCGTCCGAGTGTGACACGAAGGGCGCCGCGGGCCGCGACGTCGTCGCGCCCCATCGCGCGCAACACGTGCGACGGCTCCGGGATGCCCGCCTGGCACGCCGAGCCGGTCGAGACCGCGATTCCGGCGGCATCCAGAAGGAACAACAGAGAGTCGCCCTCGCAGCCGGGAAAGGAGAAGTGCGCGTTGGAGGCGAGTCGTGGGGCCGACCCCGGCACTGCCGGATCCGGCCCGTTGAGCACGGCGCCGGACACCGCAGCGCGCACGCCCGCGATCAGCGCGTCGCGCAGACCGGAAAGCCGCTGCTGCTCGGCGGCGATGCTGCGGGGGTCGCCGGCCGCGTCGATCGCTGCAGCAGCGAATGCGACCGCCGAGGCGACGTCCTGGGTGCCGCTGCGCACCTGTCGTTGCTGCCCGCCGCCGTGGATCAACGGCGTCACCGACGCCCCACGTGCCAGCGCGAGTGCGCCGACGCCGACCGGTCCCCCGATCTTGTGGGCCGACACGCTGAGTGCCGAGACTCCCGGCAACCGGTGCAAGGAGAGCGGCAGATGCCCGTACGCCGACACGGCGTCCACGTGCGTCGGGACCCCTACCTCCGCGGCGAGCGCCGCGATCCGTTCCACCGGCTGCACGGCTCCGACCTCGTTGTTCGCCCAGAGCAGCGTGAGCAGGGCGATCGACTCGGGGTCCCGGTTCAGCGCCGCCTGCACGGCATCCAGCCGGACGACGCCTTCGGCGTCGAGAGGAATCCACTCGACGACGGCGCCTTCGTGCTGCTGCAGCCACTCGACGGTGTCGATCGTCGCGTGGTGCTCACCGCCGGGAACGAGGATGCGCGGCCGCGCCGGGATGCTGACGCTCGCCCCAGTCGCGCCGCGGGCACTGGGATTGCGGCTCCAGAACAGTCCCTTGACCGCGAGGTTGATCGCTTCCGTTCCTCCGGAGGTGAAGACCACCTCGATCGGGTCGCATCCGAGCGTCGACGCGACGCGTTCCCGCGCTTCCTCGAGCAGGCGTTTCGCCTGCTGCCCGGCACTGTGAATCGATGAGGGGTTGCCGACGACGGCCATCGTGCGGGTGAAAGCGTCGATGGCGCCGGGCGAAACGGGGGTCGTCGCGGCGTGGTCAAGGTACACCGCCATGCTCACTACTGTAGAACGCATGAACCCGAGTGCTTCCCCGACCGCCGACCCGATGAATGGGCTCGGCGTGCACACCGGCGTCGAAGGAGGCACCATCGGCGTGTGGTCGCATGCGGCCGACGCGATCGAGCTGTGCCTGTTCGACAACGACCTCTCGACCCCGACCGCAACCGTGCCGCTCACCCGAGGCGACCGAAACGTCTGGGGTGGAACGCATCCCGACCTGCGCAACGGAACGCGTTACGCCTTGCGCGTGGACGGCCCGGATGATCCGCAGAACGCCTTCGATCCCCACCTGCTGCTGATCGACCCGTACGCTCGGGGCGTGGTGCAGGCGCCGGACGGCGGCTGGCGCTCGGTCGTCGTCGACACCGGCTTCGACTGGGGCAACTCGCGCAAACCGCAGACGCCACGCGATGCGACGGTGCTGTACGAGGCGCACGTGAAGGGGCTGACCGCGCTCAACCCTGCCGTACCGCCGGAGTTGCGCGGCACCTACGCCGGCGCGGCGCACCCCGCCACCATCGAATATCTGCTCTCGCTCGGCGTCACCGCGCTGGAGCTTCTGCCGGTGCAGGCCTTCGCCTCCGAGCAGCGGCTGACCTCGACGGGACGCGCCAATTACTGGGGATACAACACCCTCGACTTCTTCGCCCCGCACGCGCCGTACGCGACGGCGGCGGCGCAGCAGCAGGGCCCGGATGCCGTGCTTCGGGAGTTCAAGGGCATGGTGCGCTTGCTGCACGAGGCGGGCCTGGAGGTCATCCTCGACGTGGTCTACAACCACACGGCCGAGGAGGGCAGGCAGGGCCCGACCACCAGCCTGCGCGGGATCGACAATGCCGCCTACTACCGTCAGAACGCGGACGGCACGTACATCGACTACACCGGCTGCGGCAACACCGTCGATTTCGGACATCCCGCCGCCTGCCGACTCGCTCTCGACTCGCTGCGGTACTGGGCCAGCGACCTGCAGATCGACGGCTTCCGATTCGATCTCGCTGTCAGTCTGGCCCGCAATGCCGACGGCGACTACACGGCGGATCATCCGTTGCTCTACGCGGCGCTGGACGACCGGAGGCTGCACGACGTCAAGCTCATCGCCGAACCGTGGGACGTCGGGCCGAACGGGTGGCAGACCGGCAACTTTCCGAACGGATGGTCGGAGTGGAACGACCGGTACCGTGACGGCGTGCGCACCTTCTGGCTGCGCGACATCGCCGACGCCCGCACCAACGGCCACCCTCCGGTGGGCATCGGACAGCTCGCGACTCGGCTGGCCGGCTCGGCGAATCGGTTCTCACCCGACCGCGGCCCTGTCGCCTCGGTCAACTTCGTCACCGCCCACGACGGATTCACGCTGCACGACCTCGTCTCCTACGACTCCAAGCACAACCTCGACAACGGCGAAGACAACCGGGACGGCACCGACGACAACCGTTCGTTCAACCACGGGGTCGAGGGCCCGACCGACGATGAAGCGATCCTGAAGACGCGCCGCCGGGCATCCCGCAACCTGATCGCCACGCTGCTGCTGTCAGCCGGCATGCCGATGATCACCGCAGGCGATGAGTTCGGCCGAACGCAGAACGGCAACAACAACGCGTACTGCCACGACGACGACGTGACCTGGCTGCACTGGGATTGGCAGGACTGGCAGGCCGACCTGCACCGCACCACCCAGCGGCTGCTGCGGCTGAGGGCGGAGAACGCGGCCCTGCGCCCGGTTCGGTACGGCAAGTTCGGCGAGACGATCCCCAGCGCCACGCAAATGGACTGGTATGACGGCAGCGGTGCGACGATGAGCCAGGACGACTGGCAGTCCCCCACCAGCCGCACTCTGCAGTACCTCGCGGCCACGACGCACGAATTCGAGCCGTTGAACCGCATCCTGCTGGTGGTGCACGGGCTGGAGACGGACGTCGAGGTGACGCTTCCCGCGCACCAGGGCGTGACCGGCTACACCCGGCTCTGGGACAGCGCGCTGGAGGAGGCCCCCGACGTCGACGAGTCGTCCCGTTCCGGCTCGGCCGACGAGCACGCACCCGGCTCGACCGTGTCGGTGCACGGCACGTCGATGCAGTTGTACCGCGCGCACGGCTGATCCTGAGACGACCGACCCCGAAGGCGCCCGAGCCGTGAGACGACCGATGGAGAGCGACCGTGGCACGTCGCGCTGACGGCCCAGCAAGCTGCGCCGGCTCCACGCCGGCGATCGTGGCACTTCAGCGGGTCGGAATCGCGTTCACCGCACACGCCTACCAGCACGACCCGACGGTGACCGCGTTCGGCGCCGAGGCGGCAGTCGCACTCGCTGTGGAACCGGCCCGGGTGTTCAAGACCCTGCTCGCGGATGCCGGCGGACGGCTCCTGGTCGGCATCGTGCCGGTGACCGGTCAGCTCGACCTCAAGGCGCTGGCGTCGGCGGCGGGTGTCAAGCGCGCCACGATGGCAGAGGCCGCCGTCGCAGAACGCAAGACGGGCTACGTGGTGGGCGGTATTTCACCGATCGGGCAGAAGACGAGATCGCAGACCGTGCTCGACGAGACGGCGCAACTGTTTACGACGATCTTCGTCTCGGGCGGTCGGCGCGGACTGGACCTTGAGCTGTCCCCGGCCGATCTGCTCGCCGTCACCGGCGGCATCCTCGCCCCGATCGCCGCCGTTTGAGCCACCGGCACGAACCGCCCTGCTCGGCATCGCGTGCGGCCGGTGACGTGGGGCGCGATCAGCCGGCGACGGCGACGAGCCCGAGTTCGGCCGGGCTGCTCAGCAGCTCGTGGTACGGCACCACGCGCACGGTGTACCCGAACGGGCCGGACGCCTCCAACGGAACGACGCCGGTGAAGGTGCGAACCCCGCCCGACTCGCCGTCCGGTGCGAGCGGGACCCGGCGCACGTCGGTCAGGGTGTCGTCGGCGCCGCTGCGCCCGTAGACGGCCTCAACCGCGACGTCGCCGACCTGCAGTCCGTCCAGGCCGACCCGCGCCGTGACGCGCAGGGCATCGCCGACCTGGGGCGGAGCCTCTAGCCCGGTGGATTCGACGTGCTGCACCGAGACCCGAGGCCACGCCGCGGTCACCCGTTGCTTCCACTCGGCGAGAGTGCGGGCCGCGGCGTACTCGTGCGCCGCGAGTGCGTGGGCCGATGCGGCAGCCGGCCGGTAGAGACGCTGCACGTATTCGGTGACCATCCGGTCGGCGCTCAGTTGCGGTGAGAGGGTGGCCAGGGTGTGCCTGATCGACGCCAGCCACCGTTCCGGCAGTCCGTCCCCGCCCCGATCGTAGAAGCGCGGCGCCATCTGGTGCTCGATCAGGTCGTACAGCGCCGTGGCCTCCAGCGCGTCGCGTTCGGCCCCATCAGCCGCCGAGTCGGCCGACGGGATTGCCCAGCCGTTGTCTCCGTCGTAGAACTCGTCCCACCACCCGTCGAGGATCGACAGGTTGAGTGCCCCGTTCAGCGCCGCCTTCATGCCACTCGTGCCGCACGCCTCGAGGGGCCGCAGCGGATTGTTCAGCCAGACGTCGCAGCCCGGGTACAGGGTGCGCGCCATCCCCATGTCGTAATCGGGCAGGAACACGATGCGTTCGCGCACTTCCGGCTCGGAAGCGAAATGCACGAGCTCCTGAATCAGCCGCTTGCCCTCATCGTCGGCGGGATGGGACTTGCCGGCGATCACGAGTTGCACGGGATGCTCGGAATCCAGCAGGATGCGCCGCAGCCTGTCCCGGTCGTGCAGCATCAGCGTCAGCCGCTTGTAGGTGGGCACCCGGCGGGCGAAGCCGATCGTGAGAACGTCCGGGTCGAGGACCCGGCCGAGCCACGCCGGTGGGATGCCGCCCGGCTGCTGCCGGAGGAAGGCGTTGGTCACTCGCTCACGCGCGTCGCGCACGAGCGAGTCACGCATGCGCCGGCGCGCGCTCCACAAGGACTCGTCGTCGATGTCGGGCGATGCCCAGTCGGCGTGCGCGGTGTCGGTCGTGCCGAGGCGTTCCTCGGCGAGCGAGACCAGCGCAGGATCCGTCCAGGTCGCCGGATGCACGCCGTTGGTGACCGAGGTGATCGGCACGTCGTCCGGGTCGAATGCAGGCCACAGCGAAGAGAACATGCGCCGCGAGACGGCGCCGTGCAACCGGGAGACGCCGTTCGCGCGCTGCGCGAGACGCAGCCCCATGATGGCCATGTTGAAGACGTCGTCGGTGCCGTCTTCGGCGCCCAACTCCATGACGCGCTCCACGGGCACGCCGGGCAGCAGATCGGACGCCCCGAAGTATCGGGCGATGAGCTGTCGATCGAAGCGGTCGATTCCGGCCGGCACGGGCGTGTGCGTCGTGAAGACCGTTCCCGCGCGAACGCATTGCAGGGCGTCGTCGACGCCCAGTCCGACGTCCATGAGCTCACGGATCCGCTCCAAACCGAGGAATCCTGCGTGACCCTCGTTGGTGTGGAAGACCTCGGGCGACGGTCCACCGCTGACGGCTTCGAAGGCGCGCAACGCCCGCACCCCGCCGATGCCCAGCAGCAGTTCCTGCAACAGCCGGTGCTCCCCTGCGCCGCCGTACAGCCGGTCGGTCACCACCCGGAGGTCGTCGGGGTTCTGCGGAATGTCGGTGTCCAGCAGAAGCAGGGGCACGCGTCCGACCAGCGCGACCCAGATCCGGGCCGTCAGAGTGCGTCCCTCCGGCAGCGCGAGCGCGACGGTAACCGTGTCGCCGGCCGAATCGCGCAGCACGGTCAGCGGAAGAGCGTCCGGGTCGAGCAGCGGGTAGGACTCCTGCTGCCAGCCGTCCGGCGAGATGGACTGGCTGAAATAACCCGACCGGTAGAACAACCCGACCGCGATCAGCGGCACGCCGAGATCGGAGGCGCTCTTCAGATGGTCGCCGGCCAGAATCCCCAGGCCGCCCGAGTACTGCGGCAAGGCCGCCGCGATACCGAACTCGGGCGAGAAATACGCGATGCTCGCCGGAGCGTCGTCGAGCGACTGGTACCAACGGGGTTCGGTCAGGTACCGGCGCAGATCCTCCCGCACACCGTCGGCCCAGCCGACGTACGCGGCATCATCCGCAAGCGTTCGCAGCCGTTGTGGGTCCACCGCACCGAGCAGTGCGATCGGGTCGTTGGCGGCCTGGCCCGGCCCGGCGCCGGCATCCCAGATCTCCGGAGCGACATGCCGGAAGAGTTGCCGGGTCGGCTCATGCCAGGACCAGCGCAGGTTGCCTGCCAGTTCGGTCAATGCCGACAGTTCGGCTGGGATCACTGAGCGTACGGTCAAACGTCGAATCGCCTTCACTCGGCACACGATATCCGACGTCGGTGGCAGACAGGCGCGTCGGATGACGCTAGCGTCGGGATGTGGCCACTGCGACTGATGAATACCGACCGCGGCTCGGACGGATCCCCATTCTCGAGCTCTCCCCCGAAGTCGACGGCGGTCTGTGGCCCGCGAAGGCGTTCGCCGGCGAGGTCGTTCCCTTCGCCGCAACCGCCTTCCGCGAGGGACACGACCTGATCGGCGCCGATCTGATGCTCACCGATCCCGACGGAGCGCTGACGGAGCACCGGATGTCGCTGCTCGCTCCCGGCACGGACAGGTGGGGCGTGAGTGCACTGCTGAGCCGACAGGGCTCGTGGCGGTACCGAGTGCGCGCCTGGGGTGACGATGTGGCGACCTGGTCGCATATCGCCCAGGTGAAGATCCCGGCCGGAGTCGACGTCGAACTCGTCTTCGCGATGGGAGCAGAACTGTTCGAGCGAGCCGCGCGCGAGAAAGCCCGGCCGCAGCCGATTCGCCGGCTGCTGAAGTCGACTGCTGCTCGCCTGCTGGACGGCGCAGCGGAACCGGCCGACCGTCTGCGGCTGATCACCGGCGATCGGATCGCAGCCGAGTTCGCCGCCCGGCCCGTGCGCAGCCTGATCACCGAGTCGGACGAGCGGGAACTGCTCGTCGAGCGGGAGCGTGCCGGACTGGCCGCCTGGTACCAGTTCTTCCCACGCTCCGAGGGCGCCGTGCGACGCCCCGACGGCACATTCACCTCGGGAACTCTGCGCACGGCCGCGAAGCGCCTGCCTGCCGTGGCGGCGATGGACTTCGACATCATCTACCTGCCGCCGATCCACCCGATCGGACGCGCGTTCCGCAAGGGACGCAACAACACGCTGGATGCCGGGGCCGACGACCCGGGATCGCCCTGGGCGATCGGGGCCGCCGAAGGCGGACACGACGCGATCCATCCGGATCTCGGCACCGTGAAGGACCTGAAATACTTCATCGGCAAGGCGAAGCAGCACGGGCTCGAGGTGGCCTTGGACCTCGCGTTGCAGGCCGCACCCGACCACCCCTGGGTGACGCAGCACCCGGAATGGTTCACGACGCTGCCGGACGGCTCGATCGCCTACGCGGAGAACCCGCCGAAGAAGTACCAGGACATCTACCCGATCAACTTCGACAACGACCCGTCGGGGCTGCGCGCCGAGGTGATGCGCATCGTCGAGCTGTGGATCGCCGCGGGAATCAGGACCTTCCGGGTGGACAACCCGCACACCAAGCCGATCGCGTTCTGGGAGTGGCTCATCCACACCGTCAACGCTTCCCACCCGGACGTGGTGTTCCTGGCCGAGGCGTTCACGCGCCCGGCCGTGATGCGCACCCTGGCCAAGGCCGGGTTCCAGCAGTCATACAGCTATTTCACCTGGCGCAACACGCGGGAGGAGCTCGAGGAGTTCCTCACCTCGATCAGCCAGGAGACCGCGCACTATCTGAGGCCGAACCTGTTCGTGAACACCCCGGACATCCTCACCGAGTATCTGCAGTTCGGCGGCCCCGCCGCGTTCAAGATCCGGGCCGCGATCGCCGCGACGGCGGCACCTCTGTGGGGCGTCTACGCGGGTTTCGAACTGTTCGAGAACGTCGCGCGCAGCGGCGCCGAGGAGTACATCGACAACGAGAAGTACGAGTACCGGCCACGCGACTTCGCCGCGGCGGAGGCCGCAGGCCGTTCGCTCGCGCCCTACCTGACGATGCTCAACGCGGCTCGGCGCGCGCATCCCGCGCTGCGCCAGCTGCGCAACCTTCGCATGCATTCCAGCGAAGACGATGCCATCCTCGTCTACAGCAAGCATCTGCCGGGCGACTTCACCGCCGACGGCCGCCCGGACACGGTGATCGTCGTCGCGAACGTCGACCCGCACTCGGTGCGCGAGACGATCGTGCACCTCGACGTGACGCAACTCGGCATTGCACCCGGTGCCCTGTTCGACGTCGTCGACCTCGTCACCGGGCAGCGGTGGAGGTGGGGCGCCGACGACTATGTGCGGCTGGATGCCTTCACCGAGCCCGTGCACATCCTGATGGTCGAAAGGCCCGTCGAACCCGAGCAGGAGACCGCAGCATGACGCTAACCGTTCCCACCCCGTCCGACGAAGAGCTGGCGGCCGTCGCATCCGGCGTGCACCACAACCCGCATACGGTGCTCGGGCAGCACCGCTTCGCCCCCGAGGTCACCGACCCGCTGACCGTGATCCGTGCGCTCCGACCCCTCGCCACCGAGGTCACCGCAGTGCTCGACACCGGCGCGCGAGTCGAGCTCGCGCACGTCGGCCACGGCATCTGGCAGGGCACTCAGACGCTCGGTCTCACCGACTACCTGATCGAGGCGCGATACCCGGATGCCCCGGCGTGGGTGGCCGACGACCCGTACCGGTACGCCCCCACGATCGGTGAGCTCGATCTGCACCTGATCTCGGAGGGACGCCATGAACGGCTGTGGGATGCGCTCGGTGCGCACTTCCTCGACCACGGCGGCGTGCGGGGAACGGTGCGCGGCACGGGGTTCACGGTCTGGGCGCCGAACGCCCGGGCGGTGCGCGTGATCGGCGACTTCAACGACTGGGACGGGACCCGGTCGGCGATGCGCAGCATGGGCGGCAGCGGCGTCTGGGAGCTGTTCCTGCCCGGCGTAGAACCGGGCGCGCTGTACAAGTTCGAACTGCTCGGCCCCGACGGCTCATGGAACCGCAAGGCCGACCCGATGGCGAGCCGGGCCGAGGTGCCGCCGGCGACCGCGTCGGTCGTCGACGTCAGCGAGCACGAGTGGAACGACGACGCCTGGATGGCCGCTCGGGCGGCACGCGACCCGCACAACTCGCCGATGAGCGTGTACGAGGTGCACTTCGGCTCGTGGCGGCCAGGTCTGGGCTATCGGGATGCCGCCGACCAGCTGATCGAGTACGTCACCGAGGCCGGGTTCAGCCACATCGAGTTCATGCCGCTGGCCGAGCATCCGTTCGGCGGCTCGTGGGGCTATCAGGTCACCGGTTACTACGCGCCCACCTCCCGCTTCGGGCATCCGGACGACCTGAAGTATCTGATCGACCGGTTGCACCAAGCGGGCATCGGCGTGCTGATGGACTGGGTGCCGGGTCACTTCCCGAAAGACGAGTGGGCCCTCGCCCGATTCGACGGAGCCCCGCTCTACGAGCACGGCGATCCCCGGCGCGGGGAGCAGAAGGACTGGGGCACCCTGGTGTTCGACTTCGGCCGGCGGGAGGTGCGCAACTTCCTGGTCGCCAACGCGCTGTTCTGGTTGGAGGAGTTCCACGTCGACGGCCTGCGGGTCGACGCGGTGGCATCCATGCTCTACCTGGACTACTCCCGCAACGACGGCGAGTGGGAACCGAACATCCACGGCGGCCGCGAGAATCTGGAGGCCATCGCCTTCCTTCAGGAGGCCACGGCGACGGCGTACAAGCGCAACCCCGGCACCGTGATGATCGCCGAGGAGTCCACCGCGTTCAGCGGTGTGACCGCGCCGACCTCCAGCGGCGGACTCGGGTTCGGGCTGAAGTGGAACATGGGCTGGATGCACGACTCGCTGCAGTACATGAGCGAGGATCCGCTCTACCGTTCGTACCACCACAACGAGATCACCTTCTCGTTCGTCTACGCGTTCAGCGAGAACTTCCTGTTGCCGATCAGCCACGACGAGGTCGTGCACGGCAAGGGATCGCTGTTGTCCAAGATGCCCGGCGATCATTGGCAGCAGCTGGCGAACGTACGCGCGTACCTGGCGTTCATGTGGTCGCATCCCGGCAAGCAGTTGCTGTTCATGGGTCAGGAATTCGGTCAGCCCAGCGAGTGGAGCGAGGAACGCGGCCTCGACTGGTGGATCCTGGACCAGCCGACGCACCGCGGCCTGTTCGACCTGGTCGGGCGGCTGAACGCGCTGTACCG
Organism: Humibacter sp.; assembly: GCA_035564555.1. Lineage (GTDB taxonomy): Bacteria > Actinomycetota > Actinomycetes > Actinomycetales > Microbacteriaceae > DATMTS01. The sequence goes on along the minus strand of DATMTS010000115.1, from coordinate 74,957 downwards.
GGAGCATCCCGCCCTGTGGCGCGCCGACAACGACGCCCGCGGTTTCGAATGGATCGACGGCGGCGACGCGCGCGGCAACGTCGTCTCGTTCCTGCGTCGCGATCCCGACGGCGACGATCTTCTGGCGGTGGCGGTCAACTTCTCCGGTACGCCGCATTCCGGCTACCGGCTGGGACTTCCGTTCGCCGGCCAGTGGCAGGAGGTGCTGAACACGGATGCCGTCGAGTTCGGCGGATCCGGGTCAGGCAACTTCGGCACCGTCGTCGCGACGGACGAACCGTGGTCCGGCCGGCCGGCCTCTGCCCAGCTGACGGTGCCGCCGCTCGGCGCGCTCTGGCTGCGACCGGGCTCCTAGCGCCGCTGCCCCGCAACGGCGCTCGAGGAGCGGAGGCTCAGTACAGCAGCGCGGCGAGGCGCGCTCGGGCGGCGTTCACGCGAGGGTCGTCGCTTCCGACGACCTCGAACAGCTCGAGCAGTCGCTGACGCACCGGGTCGCGATCCGCCGCACCGAGGCGGGCGAACAGGTCGAGCAGCCGGCCGAAGGCGTCTTCGACGTGGCCGCCGGAGAGGTCCAGGTCGGCGACATCCAGCTGCGCGTCGAGTGCGGTCGGGTCGGCCGCCGCCGCGGCACGGATCGCATCCGGATCCTTGCCCTGCAACCTGTCGAGCAGGCTGACCTGGGCCAGGCCGGCCACGGCGAGGTCATCGCGAGGGTTCTGCGCGATCGCCTTCCGGTATGCGGCGATCGCCGCCGGAAAATCGCCGCGCTCGATCGCGTCGTACGCCTCCTGGTGGTGCGGAGGCAGCGGCTCGGGTTGCGGCTCACCCTCGTCGGGCTCGCCGGGCTGCCCGTCGCCCGCATCCTCTGCCGGTTGGGCACGTCCCGTGACACCGTTCTGCTCCGCGATCTGCAGCACCTGCTCGAACACGTCGCGCACCTGCGCTTCCGGTAGTGCGCCCTGGAACAACGCCATCGGGCGGCCGGCGATGATCGCTGCGACGGTGGGGATGGACTGCGCCTGGAACGCCTGGGTCAACTGGGGATTCGCGTCGACGTCGACCTTGACGAGCACGAACCGGCCGGCATACTCGCCCACCAGCTTCTCAAGCACCGGTGAGAGCTGCTTGCATGGAGCGCACCACTCCGCCCAGAGGTCGACGATGACCGGCACGTTCGCGGACAGATCCAGGAACTGGGCGAAGTTCGAGTCGGTTCCGTCGAACACGAGACCCGGTTGGCCGCCGGTCTGGGCAGCGCCGGGTGCGCCGTCGCCGGTGGATGCCGCCGTATTCGACGGGCGGTTCACCAGGGAGGAAAGGTCTACTGCGCCGCGCAGGTGGGCGGCGGGAGGCGTCACATCGGTCATTTACTTAGCCAGATCCTTCGCGCCGACCACGGAAACCGTGTACCCGAGCAGGCGGATCTGCTCTTTCGAATCGGCCGGCGGCACATAAAACAATAACTGCATGCCGTACGTGGTCTGCAAGCCCTTCAGCGTCGAGGTGCTGCCGGTCAACGCGCTCGCCGCGCTGTCACCCTTCACTGTGACCTTCGCACCGGAGGCTGTCGGTTTGACGGTGTTCACCTCGTTCAGGCTGGTCGAGACCAGCGCTCCCGACTTGTTGGTGGCGAGCGCGATCGGATCGCCGATGCCTGGTTGGTCGGCGAACGAGAAGGCCGCCTTCTGGGTGTCCTTGTTGAACTGCTTGTTCTGGGCCGCGGCGTTGATCGAGCCCACCTGCTTGCGCAGTTGGTCGCTGGCGGAGTCGAATAGTGCGTAGTACTGGCTCTTATCGCCCTTGGTCAGCACGTCGGCGTAGGCCGATGCGAGCTTGTCCGGTTCCATCATCAGCAACTGCGAGTTCGGCGGCACGAGCGATGCGCCGATGTTCGTCGGGGGCAGATCGGGCACCTTCGCCTTGGCCTGCAGGATGACGGCGTACTGCACCTGGTAGTTCTCCCGCGGAGAGTTCTGCACCATCACCAGGTCGATCGGTGCGGCCTTCGCGTTCTTCGCGTCCTGCACGACGGCCGAAACGACGCGCGGCCAGGAATCGGTCGCCTGCGGCAGTCCGACGACGACGGGGCCCGACGGGATCGCCTGCGGAGCATCGGCCTTCGCCTTCTTCGAGCGGATCCGGTAGTTCATGGTCCGTTCCTGAAGGGCGGGCCCGGCGAACCGGGTTCGGATCAGGTCGGTGCTGAGCTTGGCGTCCGCCTCAGTGGCGACGGCCGAGATGCGTCCGACGATCTGAGCCAGTTGCGGAGCCGTCACCGCCGGCGGAGGCGTGTCCTTGCCCTGACCGGGCAGGTCGGTCGCCAGCGGGGTCGCCGTGTGCGCCGGTGGAGTGGTGGAACCGAACGTCGGCCAGTAGTCCGAGGAGCATCCGGTGAGGATCAACGCTCCGCTCAGCACGACGGGCACCGCCACCAGACCGCGCCCGAGCGATCGCCTGCGTCGTCGCCCCGACTCCATCGCCTTCGTGGGCTTGTATGCGACCGGCTTCGGTGGTTTCGGCATCTTCGGGCCCACTCCGGACCCGCTGGAGCGACGCGGGCCGCGCGAACGGCGCAGGTGGCGCAACGCGAAGAGGTAGAGGACGAGGCCGATCACGAGCAACGCGCCGCCGCCTACGATCAGCGGTCCCGACCACGGGGTGCGGGTATCCAGAGGCCACACGACCGAGATGTTCCGCGGCGCAGGCTTGATGCCGTCGCTGGCGATGATCACGCTCACGCTGTCCGGTACGTTCATGCGCGTGGTGACCGCGTCGGCTCCGACGAATTGCTGCAGCCACAGATCGGACCCGACCGGGTTCGCCGGGCCCGCACCCGTCGTCGCTGCGCCGGAGGATGCGCCGGTCGTCGTGCCTGCGGTCGGCGTCGGAGTCAGCGTCGGGGTCCCGCTGGCGGTCGGTGTGCCACTGGCCGTCGGAGCAGGCGTCGAGGTGCCGCCGGATCCGTCTGATGCGCTGTTCGGCTTCACGATCTTCGACTTCATCGCGCCGCCCGGCGTGTACGAGACCCGTGCGTACGGCTGATCGCCGATCCACGACAGCACATCGGCGGTGCGGCCGTAAGCGACGAACGGCTTGTCGCTTCCGGCGACGCTCAGGGTCTGCTGTCCGGGGTTCGCGTTCAGGACGTTTCCCGGAATGACGATGTACGGCGCATCGCCTGCGACGGTCGTCTGCGCGACGACGTCGGCCTCCGGTGCCCAGATCGTGCGTTGCGCGAAGCCCAGACCGATCAGGACTGCGGCGACGACAAAGGTCACGATGGCGAGAACGAATCGCACGTCAGGTATCCTCCAGCTCCGCGGGCGTCGGGTTGCCGCCGGCAGCAAAGACACCCAACGATAGCGGACGCGGCTGGGAGCGCGCCTGACGGGGGCTGCACGCGGGTGTGCGCCCGGCGGCCGGGCCCCGGCTAAACTCGGAGGCGTTTGCGGCTCTCCCCCGTCCGCAGCGCTTCCCTACGACGAAAGTACTCCAGTGGCAACCGACGAAGCAGAATTCACGCAGGTGTTCCGCGGCTACGACAAGGACGAGGTCGAGGGCGCGATCAACGACCTGCGTCGTGAGCTCATCCAGGCGAACGCGCAGAGCGCGGACGCGTCCAAGGAGATCAAGCGACTGAACGCACAGATCGACGAGCTCAACGCGGAGATCGAAGAGGTGGGCAGCCCGACCTTCTCAGGCCTCGGCACGAAGCTGGAAAACACCCTTCGCGTCGCCGAGGAGCAGTCGACGCGCATGATCGCCCAGGCCGACATCGACGCCGAGAAGCTGCGCGCATCCGTCGCAGCCGAGGTCGACAAGGTTCGTCGATCCGCCCTCGAACAGGCGGAGCGGATTCTGGCCGAGGCGCACGTGCGTTCCACCACAGCGCTGCAGGACGCCCAGATCGAAGCGAATGAGATCGTCGCCAAGGCACGGTCGACGCAGGAGCAACTCACTCAAGACGCGCTGCGGGAGGCGGCCGCCATCCGTGGCGCGGTGGCAACTGAGGCAGCGGAGCTCCGCTCGACGAGCAAGCGCGAGGCTGCCGCACTGCGTGCCGAGGCCGAGCGTGAGGCCGCCGAACTGCGCGCCTCGGCCGCCGCCGATGCCCAAGCCGCGCGGGAGGCCTCGGCGGGGCTGTCGCGTGAAGTCGAGGAACGCCGATCCGCATTGGCCCGCGAGCTCGAGGCGCAGCGCGCCGCGTTCGCCGATGAGACGCAGCAGACCCGGCTTGCGCTGACCGCCGAGGTCGAGCAGGCCAAGCGCGATCTGGCCGCCGACCTGCACCAGTCACGCATCGACCTGCAGAACGAGACCGAGCAGGCCCGCGCCAACGTCGACCGCGAACTCGCGCAGCGCACCGCCGATTTCGACGCGCAACTCGCCTCGGCGATCGCCACCGCCGACCGGGAGGCCGAGCAGGCACGCGTCGACCTCGAGGCGGAGCTCGCCGACCTGCGCAGCCGAGTCCTCGACGAGGTCGACGCGCAGCGCTCCGAGGCGGAGCGGGCACGGATCGAGCTCGAAGCGGAACTGGCTCAGCGTCGCGACGAGGCCGAACAGGAACACCTTGCGTTGCATCAGGATGCCGTCGCGGAGACCCAGCAGTACGTCGACGACGCCGCCCAGCAACTGGCTGCAGCCACTCGGCGCGCGAAAGAGGCACGCGCCGACGCCGACGCGATCGAGGCCGACACCCGGCTCGAGGTCAAGGAAGCGCGCAAGCAGGCGCAGGAGGCGGCACGCCAGATCGTGCTCGACGCCGAAGACCGCGCACGGATGATCGCCGAGGACGCGGAGGACCGCACACGCCGGCTCATCGCTGACGCGGAAGAGCGACTGGCGCAGATTAGGATCGAACGCGAGGCCGTTGCCGGCTACTTCGAGAGTCTGCGCGGCGTGTTGAGCCAAGCGGAACAGGTGGCTGCAGAGACCGCGTGACCGCTTCCGGCACCGGTTCGCGGCGGAGGGAGCACACGTGAGGATCCAGAACGCGTTCCGCGTCGGGCTGGTGGGAACGCTGGGCGTCGGGGTAGGCATCCTGATCCTCACCTCGATCGTCTCGCTGTCGACGATCCTCACCTACATCGGAGCCGCGTTGTTCATCGCGCTCGGTCTCGAGCCGATCATCGCGTTCCTGGAGCGCCGCAAGCTGCCCAGATGGTCGGCGATACTGATCGTGCTGGTCGGCATCCTGATCGTGCTCGGCGGCATCATCTGGGCGATGATCCCGGTGATCATCGATCAGGCCTCCGGTCTGGTCGAGACGATCACCAAATTCGTGAACGAGGGCACTGCGCAAGACTGGTACGCCTCGTTGAAGCATCAGTTCCCGGCCATCAACTTCGACCAGACCTTCGCCCAGATGTGGGAGAGCATCCAGAAGAACCTCGGCAACATCGGGGGCGGGCTGCTGAAAGCCGGCATCGGCATCGTCAGCGGCTTCTTCGGAGTGATCGTCGTGCTGATCCTCACGCTGTACTTCACGGCGTCGCTGAACGGCATGAAGCGCGCCACCTATCAGCTGGTGCCGGCATCCAAGCGTGCACGGTTCGCCGACATCGCCGAGCAGATCACCGACTCTGTGGGCAAATACGTGATGGGCCAGGTCGCTCTCGCGCTGATCAACGGCGTGCTGAGCGCGATCTTCCTCACCATCATCGGTGCCCCGTTCCCGGTGCTGCTGGCCGTGATCGCCTTCTTGTTCTCCCTCATCCCGCTGGTCGGCACGCTCTCCGGTTCGGTGATCATCGTGCTGCTGTCGCTGCTGCTCGCCTCGCCGCTGACCGCGCTCGTCGCCGCGATCTACTACGTCATCTACATGCAGGTCGAGGCTTACTTCCTCAGTCCGAACATCATGAATCGCGCCGTGTCGGTGCCCGGTGCGGTTGTGGTCATCGCGGCGCTGGCCGGGGGTTCGCTGCTGGGCGTGCTGGGCGCGCTGATCGCGATTCCGTTCGCCGCCTCGATCCTGCTCATCATCAAGCAGGTCGTGATCCCGCACCAGAACGAACTCTGATGCATTCCGTGTGCGGTAGAGGCGTCGACGGTAGCTCGGCTCAGCCCGGTTCAATTCAGATCAATTCAGCTTCCAGCAGTGCGTGTGCCAATGCCGCCGTGCGGCAAGATCGGCCTCGTCGCCGAGCACGCCGTCGGCACGCCAGGTCACGAGGTGAGCGGTGCCGGGCTGGATCGTCTGCTCGCAACCCGGGCAGGTGTATGGCTTCACGGCCTGCACCGCCGAGACCGGCTGCACGTTCCAGATCGCACCGCGTCTGTGCTCGGTGCGGCGCCACCCCGTCAGCAGCGCATCGAAGCGCGGCTGGACCGGTTCGGCATCGCTCTGTCGCCGTCCCCGAGGTCGGTTGCTGCGCGGCATTGCACCATTGTATTCGCGAGGACCGTGCCGGCCGGGGCTCGGCGTCAACCGGGGTCGTCGTCCTGCTGCAGACGGGACTCCTCGAGGTCCAGCATCCGCTCCGCCTGAGCGAGGATGCGCGATGAGTAGCTGCCCCGGCTGCGCGCTTCGAGCAACGCCTCGCGCTCGGCGGCGAGCAATTCGGCACGCAAGGAGCGATACTGCGCATGCGGTCCGGACGGGCCTTCGTTCTCGATGTTCTCGACCCGTTCCCATGCGGACTCCCGCCGTCGACCGACGTCGTGCCGCAGCCGTTCGATCACCCCGTCTCCGACCTCTTCCCCGTCCGGCAGGTGATCCTGCGGGCTCTGCAGCACGGATTCACCGGCAGAGCCGATCTCCTCGATCAATTGCGCCAGTTCCCGACGATCGGCCACCAGGTCGGTGCCACGCACGCCGGTCAGCCGCATCAACCAGGGCAGCGTGCCGCCCTGCAACAGCAGCGTGAGGATCGTGACCGTCACGGCCATCAGGATGAGTTGCGCACGGTACGGGGTGTCGCTCGGCAGCGACTGCGCGGCGGCGAGCGTGACGACACCCCGCATTCCCGCCCAGGTGAGCACGGCGCCGCCGCGCACACCGACCACGTCGTTCTGCCGGTCGTGCAGATCCGCGGAGCGGCGTTCGAGCGCGCGGCCGCGACGCCGTCGGCTGCGCTCGTTGCGCGCCGGATGCCGTCGCTCGCGCTCCAGTTCGTTCGCCACCTGGGGGGCCACCCGCCGCGCGCGCCTGCCCTGCAGTCGCATCCGCAGCAGCAGACCGCCCACGAACAACGACCGGATCACCAGCAGCAGGCAGACGATCAGCACGCCGAGCGCGACCGAGCCGATGATGCCGATCTGATCGTGCGGCACGTGCGCCACGATCGCCTTCAGCTGAAGTCCGATCAGCAGGAACACGCCGTTTTCGAGCACGAACTGCACGGTGCGCCAGTTCAGTCGTTCGCTGATCCTGGACTGCGCGGAGAAGTGCTTCGCCCCGGCGTGGCCTGAGTAGATGCCGGCGACGACAACCGACAGGACCCCGGAGGCGCCGAGCGCCTCGACGGGGATGTACGCGACGAACGGCACCACGAACGAGACCGTCGTCACGAGCACCGGGTCATGCAGCTTCGACCGCACGAAGACCGTCACATACCCGACGACGAGTCCGATCCCGACCGCCACGACGACGGAGAAGGCGAACGCGCCCGCGACCTGCAGCATGCTCACCGTCGCCGCCATGGCCCCGACCGCCGACTTCAGCAGCACGAGTGCGGACGCGTCGTTGACCAGCGATTCACCCTCCAGCAACGTTACAAGACGACCGGGAAGGCCCATCCGCTTGGCCACCGCAGTGGCTGCGACGGCGTCCGTCGGAGCGACCACCGCCCCCAGAGCCAACGCCGCAGCGGCATCAAGACCGGGCAGGATGCCGTAGAGCACGAGCCCGACGCCGAGCATGGTGGCCGCCACGAGTCCCACCGAGAGGGTGGAGATCGCGCCGAAGTTGCGGCGGAAATCCATCACCGGCACCTGCACGGCGGCCGCGTAGAGCAACGGCGGCAGCAGCGCCTCCAGGATGAGCCACGGTGGCACGACGATCGCCGGGACTCCGGGCAGATACGAGACGCCGAGGCCCACCACGACGAGGACAAGCGGCATCGCGACGCCGAGCCGACGCGAGAATGCAGCGACGCCGACGATGATCACGAGCGCCGCCGCACCGATCAGCGCGAAGCCCATGTGCTCAGGTTACTGAAGCGGTCCACCGGCGCGTAAGCGCGGTGGTTCAGCCGCTCGGCTCAATACCAGCCTGTGCTCTGGGAATGCGCCCACGCGCCGCACGGCGTGCCGTACCGGCCGCTGATGTAACCGAGGCCCCAGTTGATCTGAACCGTCGCGCTCGTCTGCCAGCCCGCGCCCATCTTGCTGCCCGGCAGCGCTTGGGGGATGCCGTAGGCGCCCGAGGGGTTGGAGGCGTAGACGTTCCAGCCGGACTCGCGGTTCCACAGCGCGACCAGGCAGGAGAACTGATCCTGGCCCATGCCGCGGGCGGCGAGAGCGCTTTTCGCATAGGCCTGCGCACTGCCCGGATCCGGCGTGCCGACCGCGGGCGCGGACGCGCCGGAGTCGCTGGAGGAGGCGCCGGCGACCGTGACGACGGGCTGCGGTTTGGGTACCGGCTTCGGCTTCAATTTGACCGTGAACGAGTCGCGCGTGATGGTGGGCGCCGAGATGCCGTCGTCGACGGCGAGGTGTTGCACCGGTTGGCCCTCGAACCGATCGGTGTGCGCCGCGAGCGCGAAGTCGGGCGAGGCCGTCGCGCCGGAATACGGGTCGACGATGTTGACCATGAAGAACCCGATCGCGGCGAGGAACGCGATGCCGACGACGATGGGACGGCCCTTGGTTCGGGGTCTCCGATCGGCTGCCTCTGCCGTCTGTGTCGGCTCGGGAGGCGTATGCACCGCTGTTCGTCTACCCACGATCACAAAACGATAACGTAGATGGCGAAGGGACGCCAATTCCGAGGGCGACCGTTCAGCGAACAGCCAGCATCACATCGACGACCGCGTCGAGCACCATGTCGACCTGGGTCTCCCGGTATCCGCCCCGTTGCGGGCGGAACACCGTGGTGCGCACCTCGTCCACACTCATCGGCTTTCCATCCCGGAAATAACGGGTCAAGCGCCCGGCGAAACGGTCCACCTCCCGACGGCTGTAGCCGTATGAAAGCGGATTGGCCCGCGCGAAACGGTGCCCGGGCTCCCTACTCAGCCGGTTCAGGATGACCTGTGCCGTTTCGCGGCTCTGCGCGAACCAGGCGGAATCCCCCACCCGTGCGCGCGCCTGAAGTCGCTCGCGTTCCGCGAAGACGTCCTCCAGCCGCTCCAGGGCGGCGTCGACCGCGTCGGTGCGATAGCCGCCGCGCTGCAGGGCGAAGGCCGTCCTCCTGATCTCCGCGGCATCAAGCCTCGCGGGCTGCCCCGACTCGTCAAGGCCGCCGTCGTATGCCAGCCGAGCGCGAGCCAGGAAGGCATCCACCTCGGCGGTGTCGTAGCCGCGGCGGGTTCGGCCAACTGTCGGAAAAGTCGTCACCGCCCCATTGTGCCAAACGCGGCCACGGAATCCGCTCAACCGATCAGCGGCATGAACACCACGTAGAGCCCGTACGCTGCAGCCGCCGAGGGCAGAATCGAGTCGAGGCGATCGAGAAAGCCACCGTGCCCGGGCAGCCAGGAGCTCATGTCTTTGATTCCGATATCCCGCTTGATCAGCGACTCAGCGAGGTCGCCGAAGGTCGCCGTCAGCAGCAGCACCGGCCCGAGCACCAATCCGAACCACCACGCGACGTTCAACATGAAAACGGCGAGCAGCACGCCGGCGACGATGCTCGCGGCCGCGGCACCGGCGAATCCCTCCCACGTCTTCTTGGGGCTGATCGTCGGCGCCATCGGGTGCTTACCGAAGGCGAGGCCGCTGGCGTAGGCGCCGGTGTCGACGGCGATCACCAGGATGACGAATGCGAGAGTCCACCATTGACCGTTCGGCTGAGCCACGAGCAGCACCGCGAACGCCGCGAGGAACCCGACATAGATCTGGATCAGCACCGCGGAGGACAGGTCGCGAACAAGCGCACGGCCCGGTATGCGCCCCGCCGGGGGCACTGACTCGGCGAGCCGCCACACCAGCACGAGCACGACCCCGGCGACCGCCGAGTACCAGAGACCGTTCGAGCCCAGGTAGAAGGATGCCGGAATCATCCCGACGGCCGCGATGACGGTAGGGGTGCGAGAGATGCGTCTACCGGAGCCGCGGAACGCGTCGGCGATCTCCAGTGCGGCGAACGCGGAGAGCGCGACGGCGAGCAGCATGAAGATCTCTTTGACGAAGATCAGGCTGACGAGCACGAGCGCGCCGAAAGCGAGGCCGATGGCGATCGCCAGGATCAAGTTGCGTCCGGTACGCGCGCGGATCTTCTCGTTCGCCTGATCGAACTGCGCCCTCGTCTCCTGCACCTGGCGCTCGATATCGGCCCGGCGCGCCCTCACCTGGGCGCGGAAAGCCGCTGCATCAGGCCTGCCCGGCCCGTGCGCTCCCCGCTGCGGCTCCGGGGGCGGCTCCGGTTCGGACGTTCGTCCGTTCGTCATGTCGGGCTATACCTCGAGCAGTTCTGCTTCCTTGCGCACGAGAGCCTCGTCGATGGCGTCGGTGTGGCGCTTGGTGATCAGCTCGAGTTCCTTCTCGGCGCGCGTGACCTCATCGTCGCCCACCTCGGATTTCTGAGCGTCGAGGTCGTCCTTCGCCTTGCGACGCACGTTGCGGATCGAGACCTTGGCGTCCTCCGCCTTGCCCCGCACGATCTTCACGAACTCGCGCCTGCGCTCCTCGGTGAGTTCGGGCATGGTGACTCGGATGATGGTGCCGTCGTTGTTCGGCGTCGCGCCGAGGTTGGGCGTTGCGACGATGGCCTTCTCGATGTCCTTCAACGCCGACTTGTCGTACGGCGTGATCAGCAGCGTGCGCGCCTCGGGGTTCTGCAGCGAGGCCAACTGGGCCAGCGGCGTCGGCGAACCGTAGTAGTCCACGAGGATCTTCTGGAACAGCTGCGGATTCGCCCGCCCGGTGCGTACGGTCGAGAAGTCGTCCTTCGCCACCTCGACGGCCTTGTCCATGCGTTCGGCTGCCGCCGCCAGTACATCCGCGATCACGGTCACTCCTTCGGTGTCGATTGAGTCAAGCTTAGAGGTAGCGGGCACCGGGCCGACCGGTGCCGCTGTGCGGCCGGGAACCTCAGGTCAACTGCCGACCAGGGTGCCGAGCGGACGGCCGAGGATCGCATCGGTCACGCTACCGGCCGGTTCGATGCCGAAGATGACCATCGGCATCCCGTTGTCTTTGCACAAGCTCAGCGCCGTCGAGTCGATGGCCTTGAGATTCTGCACCAGGGCCTCCTGGTAGCTGATCTGCTGCAGCTTGATCGCCTGCGGATTCTTGCGCGGGTCGTCGTCGTAGAGTCCGTCGACGCCGTTCTTGGCCATCAGTACCGCGTCGGCGCCGATCTCGAGGGCCCGCTGCGCGGCGACCGTGTCGGTGGAGAAATACGGCAAACCGGCGCCGGCGCCGAAGATCACCACGCGTCCCTTCTCCAGGTGGCGCTCCGCTCGCCGCGGGATGTACGGTTCGGCGACCTGGGTCATCGAGATCGCCGACTGCACGCGCGTCTCGGCACCGGCCTGCTCGAGGAAATCCTGCAATGCCAGTGCGTTCATGACGGTGCCCAGCATGCCCATGTAGTCGGCGCGCCCCCGGTCCATCCCCCGCTGGCTCAGTTCGGCACCGCGGAAGAAGTTACCGCCGCCGACGACGATGGCGACCTCGACGTCTTCGGCCGCACGAGCGATCTCCCGTGCCAGCGAGCTCACGATGTCGGGATTGACGCCGAGTGCGCCGCCGCCGAACGCTTCGCCCGACAGTTTCAGAAGAACCCGTCGCCTGCCTGTTTCCGTCATCTGCTCCAGGTCCTTCCGTTGACCGACCGTGTCTAAACTAGCGCGCAAAAAGGAGCCCGGATCGCTTGCTGGCGATCCGGACTCCTCATCCGCAGTGTTACGCGCCGACCTTGAACCGGGCGAACCCGGTGACGGTCAGCCCTGCCTCGGCTGCGACCTTGCCGACGGACAGTTTGTTGTCCTTGGCGTAGTCCTGCTCGAGCAGCGCGACCTGCTTGAAGTAGGCTCCGAGCCGGCCCTCGATGATCTTCGGCAGCGCGGCCTCCGGCTTGCCCTCGTTGCGCGATATCTCCTCGACGATGCGCCGCTCGTTCTCGACGTCGGCCTCCGGCACGTCCTCACGCGTCAGATACGACGGGTTGGCGAACGAGATGTGCTGCGCGATGCTGCGCGCGGTCTCCGCGTCGTCGCCGGTGTAACCGAGGATGACGCCGACCTGCGGAGGCAGGTCTTTGGAGGTCTTGTGCAGGTAGATCGCGAAATGCTCGCCCTCGACGGTCGCCACGCGGCGCAACTCGACCTTCTCACCGAGGATCGCGGCCTCGTCGTCGATCACGTCGCCGACCGTCTTGGTGGCCGCCGGTGCCGCGAGCGCCTCACCCAGGGTGGGCGCCTTGGCCGAGACGACGGCGTGCAGCACGCCGTCGGCGAGCGCGACGAACTTGTCACTCTTGGCCACGAAGTCGGTCTCGCAGGCGAGTTCGATCATGTAGGCGCGGCCGTCTTCGTCGCGTGCGGCGACCAGGCCCTCGCTGGTGGAGCGGTCGGCACGCTTCGCGTTGCCCTTCGCCCCCTTCAGACGCAGGATCTCGGTCGCCTTCTCGACGTCTCCGTCGGCCTCTTCGAGCGCCTTCTTCGTGTCGACCATGCCGGTGCCGAGCTGCTCGCGCAGCGCCTTGATGTCGGCAATGCTGATGTTCGCCATCGCATGAACTCCTAGTGGGTAGTGACGTCTTACTTGGGCTCGGGGACCGACTCGGTCGCCGCTTCTTCGGCTTCTTCGGCGCGCGCCGCCTCGTCTGCCGCGGCGACCTCGGGTGCGACCTCGGCCGCAGCCGTCGCGTCATCCTGCGACTCGGTCGCTGCCTGGCCCTCGGCCGCCTGCTCGGTGGCGATCACGGTGTCGGCTTCGCTCTTGGCCTCGTCGAGATCGGCGACCTTCTCCGTCTCGGCGCTGGACTGCTCGGGCGTCGCCTCCGATGAGGTCTCGAGCAGCTCGCGCTCCCACTCGGCCAGCGGTTCTGCCGGCTCCTGGCCCTCTTCGGGCTTCTGGTGACGCTGGATGAGGCCCTCGGCTGCGGCGTCGGCGACGATGCGGGTGAGCAGGCTCACCGAACGGATCGCGTCATCGTTGCCCGGGATCGGGTACTGCACCTCGTCGGGGTCGCAGTTGGTGTCGAGGATGCCGATCACCGGGATGCCCAGCTTCTTGGCCTCGTCGATCGCCAGGTGCTCCTTCTTGGTGTCCACCACCCAGAGCGCGCTCGGCGTCTTCGTCAGGTTGCGGATGCCGCCCAGCGACTTGTGCAGCTTGTCGAGCTCACGCTTCTTGATGAGCAGCTCCTTCTTGGTGAAGCCGCTCGTGGTGCCCTCGAAGTCGAGCTCTTCGAGCTCTTTCATGCGGGCGAGTCGCTTGGAAACGGTCTGGAAGTTGGTCAGCAGACCACCGAGCCAGCGCTGGTTGACGTAGGGCTGGCCGACGCGGGTGGCCTGCTCCGAGATCGCGTTCTGCGCCTGCTTCTTCGTACCGACGAAGAGGATCGTGCCGCCGTGGGCGACCGTCTCCTTGACGAACTCGAAAGTCTTGTCGATGTACGTGAGCGACTGCTGCAGGTCGATGATGTAGCTGCCGCTTCGCTCCGTCAGGATGAAGCGCTTCATCTTCGGGTTCCACCGTCGGGTCTGGTGCCCGAAGTGCACGCCGCTGTCCAACAGCTGGCGCATCGTTACAACGGCCATGGCCGTTCTCCATTCCGGCATCCGTGCGCGACGCACGGCGTGCGATGCGGATGCCACTCGGTTCTTCGCCGGGACCGGTCGGTCCCGCGCTCCTGGCGCCCCGGCAGGCATCCGCTCACGACGTTGCCGTCGAAGACCGATGGATGCCCCACCTCAGGTGGGCGCGCGTAGTCACCCCGACGAACGGGGTGCTCCCAGAATCATAGCATCCGGGCGGTGCCGCCGATCAGGAGGCGGCGCGCTGCCTGTGCAGGCGATCCAGCTTCGTCTTGTCCTCCAGTTCGAGACCGGTCACCTCGGGCAGCGCTGCGTAGACGAACCAGAACGAGATGGCGGCGAACAGGGCGAAGCCCGCGTACACGAAGCCGAGGCCCACCGCCTGGCTCATGATCGGGAAGAGCAGCGTGACGAGGAAATTGAACACCCAGTTGAAGGCGGCAGCGATGCCGAGACCGAGACCGCGGATCTTGTTCGGGAACACCTCTCCGAGGACCACCCACATGACCGGGCCCCAGGTCGCGGCGAAGAAGATCACGAACAGGTTCGCGCCGATCAGCGCGATGACTCCCCAGGGCTGAGGGAGGGTGATGTCGTTGCCGCTGCCGTGTGCCTGGGAGAACGAGATCGACGCGAGCACGAGGCCGACGAACATGCCTGCGGAACCCCACAGCAGAAGCGACTTGCGCCCGACCCGGTCGACGAACAGGATCGCCACGAAGGTGAGAACCACGTTGATGACCGAGGTGATGACCGAGGTGACGAACGAGTCGGCCGAGCTGAAGCCGACGGATTTCCACAGGGTCGTCGAGTAGTAGAAGATCGCGTTGATGCCCACGAGTTGCTGGAAGGCGGCCATGCCGATGCCGACCCAGAGGATCGGCTGCAGCCCGAGCGCCGGGCCGCGCAGGTCGCGATAGCTCGTGCGACGCTCGTTCTCAAGGCTTTCCTGGATCTCGTCGAGCCGTTTGGAGACGTCGATCGCGCCGGTGACATCACGCACGACGTGACCGGCCTCATCCCGGCGTCCTCGGCGCAGCAGGTACTGCGGCGATTCCGGGATCGACAGGGAGAGCAGTCCGTAGACCACCGCTGGGACCACGCCGACCAGCAGCATCCAACGCCAGGCTTCGACGCCGAACCAGAGCGGGCGGGCGGCGTCTCCGTTCGATCCCGCCAGTGCTGCGTCCGAGAGCAGCGCGACGAAGATGCCGAGCGTGATCGCCAGTTGCTGCAGGGAACTGAGCCCGCCGCGCAGCCTGGCCGGCGCGATCTCGCCGATGTAGGCGGGCGCGATCACCGACGCGATGCCGATCGCGAGACCGCCGATCAATCGCCATGCCATCAGGAACCAGTCGGCGAACGCGAGCCCGGAACCGATCGAGCTCGCCACGAACAGGATCGCTGCCAGCAGCATGACCCACTTGCGCCCCCACACGTCGGCGAGCTGCCCTGCGAACCAGGCGCCGATCGCGCAGCCGATCAGTGTGATCGCCACGGTGAAGCCGATCGCGGCCGAGCCG
This sequence comes from Humibacter sp., assembly GCA_035564555.1. Classification (GTDB taxonomy): domain Bacteria; phylum Actinomycetota; class Actinomycetes; order Actinomycetales; family Microbacteriaceae; genus DATMTS01. Next base: position 59,563 of record DATMTS010000115.1, on the reverse strand, counting down.
AGGTGGAACGTGCTCTTGATGGAATCGACGGCGCCGTTGATCACCGAGGTGTCGAATCCGAACAGGAGGCCCCCCAGCGCCGCCGAGATCGTGATTCCGAGGATCTTGGCTCTGTTCGCGGACCCCGCGTTCTCCTCGGCCGCCTCTTCGGCCGCTCCAGCGGACGAACTGCGCCGGTGCGAATCGCTCGCCTTCGAACCCTGCTTCTGCGACATGGTCTCTCCTCCCCTTTGCCGACAAGCTACTCCCCCGCTCGCACGGTGTCGCAAGAGGTTGCCCGGGCGCTGGCCGTCGTTTCGCGCGGATCCGCCGCTCCGCCTCAACAGGCCGGTCATCGCTCGGTTGTGCCGTTTCACGGCCATCTGAGCCGCACGCGCAGGCCGTCGGGGGCACACTTGCCGCATGATGACGCATTGGCCGGTCAGGGTCTTCGGTGTCGCGGCGCTGAGCGCGTTCTTGGTGGCGGGTCTCGGCGCGCCGGGCGCAGCGCAGACCACGGGCGCAGCAGGCACGAGCGGCTCGGCGCCCGGTCGCGACGATGTCGGTGAACCCGCATGGCACTGGCCGGTGGACGCGCCGTGGACGCTCCTGCGGCAGTTCGAAGCGCCTGCGACACGCTACGCGGCCGGACATCGCGGGATCGACATCGCGGCCAGCCGGGGTGCCCCGGTCTACGCACCGGCAGACGGCATTGTTCGGTTCTCGGGGCGTGTGGTCGACCGGCCCGTGCTCACGCTCGAACACGCCGGCGACCTGCTCAGCAGCATGGAACCGGTGTCGGGTTCGCTCGAACCGGGCAGGTTGGTACGACGCGGGGAACGCATCGGCACCGTCGCCGCGGGTGGTCATTGCGACGGATCCTGCCTGCACCTGGGCGTTCGACTGCACGGCGACTACGTCTCCCCGATGCTCTATCTCGGCAGCGTGCCGCGGGCGGTGCTGCTACCACTGCGTTGACGCGCACCGGCACCGCGGCAAGACCGTCGGCAGCCTGGTTCCTACCAGCCCTGCGGGGATGGTCGCGCGCGTTCAGGCCCGGGGGTGCGCCCGGCGATAGGTCTCCTTGAGGCGCTCCGCCGAGACCTGCGTGTAGATCTGGGTGGTACCCAGGCTCGCGTGCCCGAGCAGCTCCTGCACGGCGCGCAAGTCGGCGCCGCCATCGAGCAGGTGCGTCGCGGCGGTGTGCCGCAATGCGTGCGGACCCGATGGCCCGGAGCCCGGTACGTCCGAAAGCAATCGCGCCACCAGCGAATACACGCTTCGCACGCCCAGCCTGCGACCCGTCGATGAGATGAACAACGCGGATGTTTCGCGGGTGCCACGACCGGAAGAGACGGGTTCTGCCGAGGCGGCCGCGAGAAGTATCGGCCGGGCCTGACGCAGATAGTCGACCACGGCGTTCAAGGCCGGCACCCCGAACGGGACGACGCGTTCCTTCGATCCCTTGCCGAGCACGCGGACGGTGAGCCGGTCGAGATCGACGTCGTCCGGATCGAGCCCCACCAGTTCTGACACCCGCAGTCCCGACGCGTACAACAATTCAACGACAGCCAGATCGCGGATCGCTCTCGGGTCGCCGGTTCTCGCCCGCTCCTGCATCCCCTGCAGCAACTGCGCCAACGGCTGCGCCGCGATGACGCGGGGCAGCTTGCGGTCGGGCTTCGGGCTGCGCAGTCGCGCGCCGGCGTCGGCCCCGGTCTGCCCGGTGCGCGTGAGCCAGGCGGTGAAGGCTCGGGCGGTGGCCGCCCGGCGCGCGATGGTCGACTTCGCCCGGCCCAGTTGCGTATCCCGCCACAGCCAGTCGCGCAAGGCGGCGAGATCCACCTGCTCGGCGTCCTGGATGCCCCTCTGGCGAGCGAACTCGGCCAGCGAACGCAGATCGGAACCGTATGCCCGGATCGTGTGCGCAGACAGCCCGCGCTCTGCGCGCATCGCGAGCGCGAACTCGTCGACCGCCGAATCCAACCGCATGTCTCAAGCATGCCCACGACGAGTCGATCCGGGTGCGCGCCACGCACGATTCCGTCGGCGTCGGCGTCGGCGTCGGCGTCGGCGTCGGGTGACGGTGTCACCGCCTGCGCGGCACGGCCAGCCAGCCCCTCTCGGCCTCGCGCACCGCGCCTTCGAGCTGCAGCACACCGAGAGCCCCGAGCACGCTGCCGGTGGCAAGACCGGCGCGGCGGGCGATGTCGAGGGTGTCGCGTTGCGAACGGGTGCTGAGGGCGTCGAGCACCCTGATCTGAACGTCATCGCGCGGTCCGAGGCGTCCGGGTTCCTCTTCGGCCGGTCCGTCGATCAGTTCGGCTGCCTCCGCCGCGCTCGTCACGCAGACGGCGTCGAACTCGCGCAGCAACCGATGGCATCCGACCGACGACGCCGAGGTCACCGGGCCCGGCACAGCACCCAGCGGACGGCCGAGTTCCGCCGCGTGCGCCGCGGTGTTGTTCGAACCCGAGCGGCGCCCCGCCTCGACCACGATGGTCGCACCGCTGCCTGCGGCGATGAGCCGGTTGCGAGCAAGGAACCTCCATCGTGCGGGTGCCGTGCCGCACGGAACCTCCGATGCGACCGCCCCGCGCTGGACGATCTGCTGCAGCAGATCGTCGTGACCGGCGGGGTAGAACCGGTCGATCCCACCGGCCAGGTAGGCCGCGGTACCGCCGCCGGTCGCCAAGGCAGCCCGATGGGCCATGCCGTCGATGCCGTATGCGGCACCGGATACGACGGTGATGCCTCGTTCGACGAGGCCGCCGGCGAGTTCGGCAGCAACGTGCTCGCCGTACCCGGTCGCCGCTCGCGAACCGACGATCGCGATGGCCCGTTCGCTCGCGACGGCCGGATCGAGCGGCCCTCGCCACCACAGCAGGACGGGAGCGTGCTCCCCGAGATCGTCCAGACGCGAGGGCCATCGTCCGTCGCCGGGCATGAGCAGGGCGGCGCCTACCCGTGCGGCGAGGGTCACGGACCGCAGCACGTCGCGGGAGAGCATGCGTGGCCTCCATCGAGCCATTGCCTCCTCGATGAGCCCGGGTGACATCGCCTCCGGGTCGCCGAGTGCGTCGCGCACCTCCGCTGCGACATCCTGGGCACCGCGACCGGCGAGCACGGTCGAGAGCGCGTGTGCCGCGCCGAGAGCTCCGATCAGGCGACCGGCGGCCCTGTCGCCCGGCTCGGCCATCACGTGCCAGGCGACGCGGGCGAAGCACTCGCGGACCTCCGCACTGCCGCCCTCCTGTTCCCCGCGCACCGCCGCGATCGCCGTCGTGACCGAGGCGTCGTCGAGTCCGAACATGCTCATGCCCTCACCCCTTCCTCAACAGCAGCGCGGTGCCGACGTGCTCCGCCGATGGATGCGTCGCACCCGCGATGTCGGCGACCGACCACGCCATCCGCAGTGCACGGTCGTAGCCGCGCATCGTTATCGCTCCGTGCTCCAGGGCACGATCGAGAGCGCTCGTCGCTGTTCGACCCAACCCGTTGCGCCGGTCGCGCAACCAACTGCCCGGCACCTCGCCGTTCATCCGCCACGGAGTTCCGCTCAGCCGCTCCGCCGCCGCGCGGCGCGCCTGGGCGACGCGCTGCCGTGCCGCGGCGCTCGGCAGCGCATGGCCGTCATCGTTCAGTCGCAGTTGCACCGCGGTGATGCGTCGCAGCGTGAGGCGCACGTCGATGCGGTCCATCAGCGGGCCCGAGATGCGGGAGAGATATCGTCTGCGGGCGAACGGAGCGCACGCGCACTCCGAGTCGGGAGCGCCGTACTGACCGCACGGGCACGGATTGGCGGCGAGCACGAGCTGGAATCGTCCGGGGAACACGGCCGATCCCGACGCCCGGTGGATGCGGATGCATCCGGACTCGAGCGGCTGACGCAGCACGTCGAGCACCGACGACGGGAACTCAGGCGCCTCGTCGAGGAAGAGAACGCCGTGCGCCGCGCGAACCGCGGCCCCGGGGCGGATCCGGCCACTGCCACCGCCCACGATGGCCGCAGCCGTCGCCGTGTGATGCGGCGCCTCGAACGGCGGACGAGTCACCAGCCGGCCACCGACGGGCAGTCCGGTCAGAGACCGGATCGAGGTCGCCTCCAGCGATGCCCCACGATCGAGATCCGGCAGCAGACCCGGCAGCCGTTCCGCCAGCATGGTCTTGCCTGCGCCCGGCGGTCCGAGCAGAAAGACGTGATGCCCGCCGGCGGCGGCGACGAGCAACGCCTGCACCGCCTCTTCGTTGCCGATCACATCGGCCAGATCGGGTGTCTCATCCGCCGAGTCGTCGATCGCGGGCGCCGGCCACGCTTCGACATCCTCCGGCAGGTAGTCGCCACCGTGCCGGATCGCCGCTTCGCGCAACGACGCGACCGGGATGACCTCGATGTGCGGCACCAGCCGTGCCTCGTCCGCGTTGCCGGCGGGCACCATCACGCGTTCTGCACCGGCTCGCGCGGCGCCGAGCACGGCGGGCAGCACGCCTGCCATCGGACGCAGCCGACCGTCCAGAGCCAGTTCGCCCAGATGCACGGCGGATGCCACCGACCCGGCGGACACGGCGCCGGCGGCCGCCAGGCTGGCGAGCGCGATGGCGAGATCGAACGCCGAACCGTGCTTCGGCAGCGATGCCGGCGACAGGTTGATCGTGAGCTTGTGCGTGGTCAACGGGCAGCCCGAATTCGCCGCCGCCGCGCGCACCCGGTCGCGCGCCTCGGCCAGCGCCGCATCCGGCAGGCCGATGATCGTGAACGACGGCAGACCGGATGCGATGTCCGCCTCGACGTCGACGAGAGCACCGTCGAGTCCCTGCAGCGCGACGCAACTCGTTCTCGCGATGGTCACCGGAAGACCCCCTCCAGGTGCTCGATGCTCGCGGCGTCGCCGGACGGCGCGATGACCGCGATCGCATCGAGCCGGATGATCGAGGGACGGGGCCGGGCCTGCTCGCACCAGGCCGCCGCCAGACGGCGCATGCGTGCCAGTTTGCTGAAGGTGATCGCTTCGAAGGGGTGCCCGTACGCCGTGGAGCTGCGCGTCTTCACCTCCACGAACACGGTCGCGCCATCGCGTTCGGCGATGACGTCGATCTCACCCTGTGCACACCGCCAGTTGCGATCGATCACCTGGAATCCGTGCAGGGTCAGGTATCGCACGGCGAGCTCCTCGCCGAGTCTGCCGAGATCGTCTTTCGCCGCCATCGTCGCCTCCCGCAACGATGCTGGCCCACCGCGCGCGACGGCTGCGCGCCCTGACCGCCGAACTGGCACAACCGTCGGGTCGCGTGATTGTTGGGGCAGAGACGATCGGCGCGCAAGCCCCTTGTCTTCGCAAGCGGTGCGCGGGCAGGCTGGAGGAACGCGCCAGATCGTTGAGAACGCGTCCCGGTTGCGAGGACCGCCCGATTGCGAGGAACCAAATGTCACGAGCACCCGTGCGCCGCACCGCGGCCGAAGCCGCATACGGAATCGACCGAATGGTCCGTAACGTGCGTACGGGACGCTTCGAACGCAGCCTCGCCGCGCTGACGGCGGCGGGGGCGGTCGTGACGGCCGCCGAGATCTATTTCGAACACGACAAGGCCAGCTTCGGCGACAAGTGGATGTGGGTCCCGGTGGCGCTCGGACCGGTGGGTGCGGCCGCCGGGGTGGCCGGCGCACTCAGCCACCGGGCCGCCAAGACGTTGCTCCCGTTGGCGTCTGCGACGATCGTCGCCAACGGTTTGCAGGGCGTGTACTTGCATGCCCGCGGTATCCGGCAGAAGCCCGGCGGCTGGGGCAACTTCCGGTACAACATGGAGATGGGCCCGCCGCTGCTGGCCCCGCTGCTGGTCACGCTGGTGGGCGGTATGGGCCTGCTCGCCGCGGTCCTGAGGCGTGAGAAGTGAACCGGTCACGATCCACGAGCGCCGAGCAGGCGGTGAACGAGCGCGAGGACATGTTGCCGCTGGAGACCGAGCACGGCGGGCGCCGCTTTCCGGGATTCGACGTCGATGCGCACGCCGACGACTGGGATGCCGCCACGCGCTCGGTGGTCCTCGGCCGCCTCGGCCTTCTCCCCGCGGTGCGGTTCTTCACCGAGCCGGAGGAGGCCACGGCGACGGCGCTGTTCGATCAGCTGCTGTATCAGCGGGCCGAGCCCCGCGTGCCGATCGTGCAACTCGTCGATACGCGCCTGGCCGAGGGGCAGACCGACGGCTGGCATTTCGCCGACATGCCCGTCGACGGCGAGGCATGGCGGCTGTCTCTTGCCGCACTGGACGAGGACGCCGAGGCAGCGCATGCGAAGACGTTCGCCGAATGCGACTGGGACCAGCAGAGCGCCCTGCTGAGCGCCGTACAGGACGCCGGAACCGACCGCTGGCACGGCATGATCGCCGCCCACCTCTGGGGTCTCTGGACCCGGTACGCATGCACCGCGTTCTACTCGCACCCCTGGGCGTGGAACGAGATCGGCTTCGACGGGCCGGCATATCCGCGCGGCTACAAGAACCTCGGTGTCGGCAAGCTGGAGGGCTTCGAGGTGCGCGACGCGCATCCCACCGACGACCCCGTCGCGGGCGGACCTCGATGAGCGCAGTGCAGCAGCGCAACGAGTCGGCCTGGCTGCTGACCGACGACGGCAGCAGGATGAGACCGCACTTGCGTCAGCAGATGCGGCACTTCGAAGACGAGGACGAGGTCGACCTGGTGATCGTGGGTTGCGGCGCCGGAGGTTCGACGCTTCTGCAGCGCATGGCCAGGCACGGCGCTCGCGTCGTGGCCCTGGATGCCGGTCCGTTCTGGGAGCCCGAATCCGACTGGGTGAGCGACGAGGCCGGCTCGCACCACCTCTACTGGACCGAACCCCGGGAGATCGGCGGCAGCGATCCCGTGCCGCTCGGCTCCAACAACTCCGGCCGCGGGGTAGGCGGTTCGATGGTGCACTACGCCGGATACACCCCGCGTTTCCATCCCAGCGACTTCCACACGCATTCCGCAGACGGGGTGGGCGCCGACTGGCCGGTCGACTACGCCGAGCTGAGACCCTACTACACGGCCATCGAGAACGAACTGCCGGTGGCCGGAGAGCACTGGCCGTGGGGCGATCCGCACGGCTATCCGCATTCACCGCATCCGGTCTCCGGCAACGGCGAGCTCTTCCAGCGCGGTGCACTGAAGTGCGGCATCACCGCGAAGGTCGGTCCCGTCGCGATCGCCAACGGCCGATTCGGCAACCGGCCGCACTGCATCTATCGGGGCTTCTGTCTTCAGGGCTGCAAGGTCAACGCGAAGGCCTCCCCGCTGATCACCCATGTTCCGGATGCCCTCGCGCACGGTGCCGAGGTACGGCCGGACTCCATGGTGACCCGGATCGAGATCGACGAGCGCAGCGGCAGGGCGACCGGGGTGCACTACGTGCACGGCGGGGTGCAGCGCTTTCAGCGGGCTCGGATGGTCGCGGTCGCCGGCTACTCGATCGAGACTCCGCGACTGCTCTTGAACTCCACCTCCGATCGCTTTCCGAACGGGCTGTGCAACGACTTCGACCAGGTCGGCAGGTATCTGATGGTTCAGGGCGCGCCGCAGACCGCCGGCCGGTTCGAGGCGGAGGTGCGGATGTGGAAGGCTCCCCCGCCGGAGGTCAGCACCGAAGACTTCTACGAGACCGACCCGGCCAAGCCCTATAAACGCGGGTTCTCGATCCAGACCGTTTCGCCGTTGCCGATCACCTGGGCCGAACACGTCATGGCTCAGGGGTATTGGGGCGCCGATCTGCGCAATTACATGAGCGACTACGTGCATTGGGCATGCCTCGGCGCGCTGTGCGAGTTCCTGCCGCTGCCGCACAACAGGGTCACGCTCGCCGACGAGAAAGACCGGCACGGCATGCCGATCGCGCGTTTCGAGTACTCCCAGTGCGACAACGACAGGGCGCTCGTGAAGGCGGCGACCAGCGTGATGGAGGACATCTTGAAGGCGGCGGGTGCCACCGAGGTCATCACCATCGACCGGTACGCGCACCTCGTCGGCGGCGCCAGGATGGCCGCGAAGGAGCAGGACGGGGTCGTGGATCGCGACTGCCGGGCCTTCGCCGTGCCCAATCTGCTCATCGTCGACGGCAGCGTTCTGCCCACTCAGGGCAGCGCGAACCCGGCCCTGACGATCATGGCGATCGCCGCCCGCGCCGCAGACCGATTGGTCGCGCAGGGCGATCTCGCGCAACCGAAGAACACCAGCGGAAGGTAAATGACATGGCAACCGTCAGCGAATTCGTCATCCAGCGAGTGCGGCAGTGGGGTGTCAGCCGCGTGTTCGGATTCCCCGGTGACGGCATCGGGGAGTTCGACGGAGCGCTGGGCGCGGCCGAGCGTGCCGGCGAGGGTCTGGAGTACATCCGGCCGACGCACGAGGAGATCTGCGCCCTGATGGCGACGGCGCACGCCAAGTTCAGCGGCGAGGTAGGCGTGTGCGTCGCCACCTCGAGTCCCGGCGCCTTCCACATGCTGAACGGGCTGTACGACGCGCAGATGGACAATCAACCTGTCGTCGCCATCGTCGGCCAGCAGGGGCTGAACGCGTTCGGCAGTTTCGCGCAGCAGGAGTCCAACCTGGAGCGCACCCTGTCGGACGTGTCGGTCTACGTGAAGACGATCGTCGCTCCGGAACAGGCACAGACGGTTGTCGACACCGCGTTCCGCACGGCCATCGTGCGCCGCGGTCCGGCCGTCATCGTCTTTCCGCACGACGTTCAGGCCATGAAGATGGTGACACCCGCCGCCGAGCACTGGGTGTCACGCACCAGCGCGGTGGCGCCTTCGACCGCGATCGCCCCTCCGGAGTCGGAGATCGCGAAGGCCGCGGAGATCATCAACGCCGGCAACAAGGTCACCTTCATCGTCGGGCACGGCGCGAACGGCGCCACCGACGAGGTGCTCAAGGCTGCCGAGCTCGCCGGTGCCGGAATCATCACCGCGCTGCGCGGCAAGCAGGTGGTGCCTTCCGACGTGCCGTACCACAGCCAGCAGCTGGGCCTGCTGGGTTCCCTGCCCAGCGTTCATCAGATGAGCGACTGCGACACCCTGGTGATGCTCGGCACCAACTATCCATACAGCGAGTTCCTGCCGAAGACCGGTCAGGCCCGCGGCATCCAGGTCGACCTCAAGCCCGAGCAGATGGGTCTGCGCTACCCCACCGAGCTCAACATCTGGGGGGATGTGAAGGCGACCCTCACCGCGCTCATTCCGCACTTGGAGCGCAAGACCGACCGTGATTGGCAGAACAAGGTCGCCGATGAGATGGCCGGGTGGGAGAACGAGATGGAGGCGCAGGCCATGCTCGAGTACGAGGACGGCGTGAACCCGCGTCGCGTGTACCACGAGCTGAACAAGCGCCTGCCCGCCGACGCCATCGTCACCGCGGATGCCGGCTCGACCGCCGACTGGTACGGGCATCACATCCGGCTGCGCCGCGGCATGCTCGGCGACCTCTCCGGCCGTCTGGCGACCATGCTCGCGGCGATGCCCTACGCGGTCGCCGCGAAATTCGCGTACTCCGACCGTCCCGTGATCTGCACCATCGGCGACGGGGCCTTCCAGATGCTCGGCATGAACGAGCTCATCACCGTGAAGAAGTACCTCAAGCGCTGGAAGACTCCGCAGCTGATCGTGGTGATTCTGCACAACGACGACTTGACCCAGGTGTCATGGGAGATGCGCACCGAAGACGCCAACCCGGTCTGGACGACGTCGCAAGAGGTGGAATCAGTCGACTATGCGGGCTGGGCCGAACTGCTCGGATTCAGCGGCATCCGAGTCAAGAGCGATGACGAGGTCGCGGCCGCATTCGAGTCCGCGTTCGCCCACCAAGGGGTGACGGTCATCGACGCCTATACGAGCAAGAACGTGCCTCCGCTGCCGCCGCACATCACGAAGGAGTTCGCCAAGAAGACGGCCGAGGCTCTGCTGAAGGGCGACCCGTACGGCAAGGACACGATTCGCGATTCGGCGGAGGCGCTGATCTCCGAGGGCATCCAGCGGGTGAAGGGCACCTTGCACATCGGCGACAGGAAGGATGAGGCGGACCAGTAGCCAACCGGCACCCGTTCGCGGAGCCTACTCGTCGAGCGCGAGTTCCTTGGGCAACTCGAACTCCTTGCTCGAAAGCTCTTCGATGTTGACGTCTTTGAACGTGAGCACCCGCACCGATTTCACGAAGCGGTCGGATCGATACACGTCCCACACCCAGACATCATGCATCGTCAACTCGAAGTAGAAGTCATTGGCGGTATCGCGGCGAACGAACTCGACCTCGTTCGCGAGGTAGAACCGGCGCTCGGTCTCGATGACGTACGTGAACTGGGAGACGACGTCACGATATTCGCGGTACAGCGCCAACTCGATTTCGCGGTCGTAGTCGTCGAACTCGTCTTCATCCATTTGCGTCCAGTCTACGCCGACGCCTGGAGGCGTTCTTCGCCGATCCAGGTGCGCCGGTGGAAGTCGCTGATGCCGAGTCGGCCCAGTGCCTCGAGGTGTTCCGGGCTGGCGTAGCCCTTGTTGCGCACCCAGCCGTAGCCCGGCGTCACGACATCGCGGTCGATCATCATCCGGTCGCGGTGCACCTTGGCGATCACGGATGCCGCGGCGACGGATCCGCAGGTCTGGTCGGCCTTGATCCTGGTCAGCACGGTGGGACAACCCGGTGCGGCGACGCTGAGGTAGTCGTGGTTGCCGTCCAACACAAGCGTGGCGCCGTCGAGCCCGACACCGAGCGCGGCCAGTTGATCCAGCGCGCGTGCGCCGGCCATGCCCAGTGCGGCGATGATGCCGAACTCGTCGACCTCCGCGGCTGAAGCGAGTCCGACGGCGTGCCGCACCGCCCACGCCCGGCAGAGCGGGGCGAGTTCTTCTCGTCGTGGCTCTGCCAGCAGTTTGGAGTCCCGGAGCCCCACGGGCATCCGTCGACGGCCGAGCCGCACCAGCGCGGCATCCAACACGACCATGCCGACAGCGACCGGGCCGGCGATCGCACCGCGGCCGACCTCATCGCAACCGATCACCAGAGTCGAGCCGGCACGGCACAACTCGGACTCGATGCGCAGGGTCGGCTCCACGATCACTTCTGGTCGTCCTCCACGCCACGGAACACGTTCGGGTAGTTGTCGAGCCAGGTCCACCGGTCGATCGGCCAGCTGATCACCACGGCGCGTCCCACGACGTCCTTGATCGGCACGAAGCCCTTGCCGGGCAGATTCTGGTTTCGCGACGAGTCCTGCGAGTTGTCGCGGTTGTCGCCCATCACCCATAGGTCGCCCTTGGGCACGGTCACGTCGAAATGCAACGTCGCGGCATCGACTTCGCCGGGCTCCAAGGTGATGTACGGCTCCTTGAGCGGAACGCCGTTCACGCTCAACTGGCCCAGCGCGTTGCAGCAGGAGACGTGGTCGCCGGGAAGCCCGATGACCCGTTTCACCAGGTGGTCGTCGCTATCGGGAGCGGAGAGGCCGACGATCGACAACGCCCAGTCGATGCCGGCGAGGAAGCCGTTCTGGCTCTTCGGCGGTGCCACCGGGGGCAACCAGCCCCCCGGGTCCCTGAAGACGACCACATCGCCGTGCTGCACGCCGATCAGGCCGGGTTCGAGTTCGTTGACGATGATGCGGTCGTTGACCATCAGGGTGGTCTCCATCGAAGCCGACGGAATGTAGAACGACCGGACCAAGAAGGTCTTGATCAGAAAGGAGACAAGAACGGCGACCACGAAGATGATCAGCAGATCGCGCAGGAAGAGCTTCACACTCCGCCCGCGTCGACGTCTGTTCGAGGCCACGCGGTCCGACCGAGTGGGCAGAGTTTCTTCTGTCATTTAACCGCCTGAGCTCCCGACCCAGTTTATGGGATCGGGAGCTCCGATCGATTCACGCTCGGCGCGCCGTGCGATTCGTCATGGCCGGCGGACGCCTCACGCGTCGCGCTTCTCGCGGATCTTCGCCTTCTTGCCGCGCAGGGCGCGCAAGTAGTACAGCTTGGCGCGGCGCACGTCGCCGCGGGTGACCAGTTCGATGTGGTCGATGACCGGCGAGTGCACCGGGAAGGTGCGCTCGACGCCGACCTGGAAGCTGACCTTGCGCACAGTGAAGGTCTCGCGCACGCCGTCGCCGGAACGGCCGATCACGACGCCCTGGAAGACCTGGATACGAGAGCGGTTGCCCTCGACGATGTTGACGTGCACCTTGACCGTGTCACCGGCCCGGAAGTCCGGGATGTCCTGGCGCAGGGACGCAGCGTCCACCTGATCGAGAATTCGCATTGTTCTTCGCTCTCTGTATCCGCCACAGGTCGGTTACGTGTTCGAGGCCCACGCACGCGCAGGCCGATGTTGTCGTGAAGAGGATGCCGTAGAAGATGCCGGCTCCCCTGTGGCAGGGTCGGCGGCGGCACAAACATCCATTGTGCCATGCGGCGGCATGCCGCCGCAAAGCGGGAGCGGTTGCGCTAGTCGTGCTCGCGCACGACGATGACCTCGCCACCACGCGCGTCGTTCGGCAACCGCGGTGCGGCGCGCTGCACCTGCTCGAGGTATCCGTCGAGCGCCGCACGCACACGGCGACGGGTCTCGCTGAACAACGCGCCCAGCGAGTACCAGAAGGCGACGAGCGCGAACACCACGCCCAGCAAAACGAAGAGCGGCGTTGCCGGGCCGAAGAAGCCCAGCCCCACCAGGCTGCCGTGCCAGGCGATCAATACGGCCGCGTCCCACCAGGAGACCGCTCGAGCCTGGCGGACACTGCGCCGCGCGCGCATGATCGCGGCTACGGCGGCCAGGAACCCGGCGAGAGCGAGGCACGCGACGACCAAGAACAGGAAGGCCCAGCCGCTGCCGCCGAACACGCCCCAACCCACCAGCAGCCAGACGGGCAGCACGGCGGCGGCGGGGAGCATCCAGTTGTAGAGGAACCGGCGGATGAACATGCATCCAGGCTAGGCTCGGCCGGCTGGAAGCGGGCGGCGAATTCGCTCAGAGCTTTAGCCCGCCCCCTGGCTGCGCCGCTCAGCCCTGCGGCGGGACGAGGTCAGGGCGCACCCGGGCGGTGCGCTCGAGTTGCTGTTCGCGTCGCCAAGCGGTGATCGCGCCGTGGTTGCCGCTGAGCAACACGGCGGGAACCTGAAGGCCGCGCCAGCTCGCCGGTTTGGTGTAACTCGGGTATTCCAGCAAGCCGTCCTGATGCGATTCCTCGACGAGGCTCTCCGGGTTGCCGACCACGCCGGGAATCAGCCGGCCGAGCGCCTCGATCATCGCCATCACGGCGACCTCTCCCCCGTTCAGCACATAGTCGCCGATGCTGACCAGGCGCACGCGGGCGCGTGCGGCGGTGTCGTCGAAGACGCGCTGGTCGATGCCCTCGTAGCGTCCGCAGCCGAACACGAGGTGCCCTTCGGCGCTGAATTCGCGGGCCGTCGCCTGGGTGAAGACCTCGCCGGCCGGCGAAGGGAAGACGACCAGCGGGTCCTCGGATGCCGTCAGCACGTCGTCCAGCGCCTCGCCCCACGGCTCCGGCTTCATCACCATGCCCGCGCCGCCGCCGTATGGCGTGTCGTCCACGGTGCGGTGCCGGTCATGGGTGAACGCCCGCAGATCGTGTACGTGCAGATCGATCAGTCCGGTCTGCCTCGCTCTGCCCAGCAACGAGAGGTCGAGCACGTCGAAGAACGTGGGAAAGATCGTGACGACGTCGATGCGCATGCGCACGAGTTTAGGCCGTGTGGTAACGCTCCAGCACGAGGTCGACGAGCTGCGACGGCGGTCGACGTCCCGGCGCCAGCAGCGGCTCGGTCGTCAGGTCGCCGCCGGCCGCCGCCGCGAGGTCGGCGAACGATCCGGATGCCAGCAGGTAGCTGGAGACCACCACACGCGCGCCGGGGTGCAACCGCCTGGTGGTCTCGATGGCGGATGCCAGCCGGGGCACGGCGGCGGAGATGAAACCGACGGTGACCGGACGCGCCAGCGTGCCGGCCAGCCGTCTGCCCATCTCCAGGCAGTCGCGCACGGCGCGATGATCGCTCGAGCCCGCCGCGGCGAGCACGACGGCGTCGCCGGGCCCCAAGCCGCGTTCGGCGAGCCGGGAGGCGAGCACTTGCACCAGGGCGTCGTCCGGCCCCAGCGCCTCCGCCAGTCGCGCATCCCGTCCGCCCTGTTCGGCCAGTTCGCGAGCAATGTCCACATGCACGTGATACCCGGCCGACAGAAGCAGCGGGACCACGACCACGTCTTGACCGGGTTCCAACAGTGCGAACGACTTGGCGACATCCGGCTGCTGAACGTCGACGAATCCGCCCGCCACCGGCACGCCGCCCGATTTCGCGCGCACCGCCTGCAACAAGGCGGAGATGGCGGCCTGACCGGTGGGCGAGCTCGTGCCGTGCGACAGCGCGAGCAGAGCCGGCCGCTCGGCGCGCACCGGTCCCGCGCGGCGCACCGGGCTGGCAACGCTCACGCCGGTACCTCCACCTCGATGAATCCGCCGACCACACGCGTGCGGAAGGTCTGCAGAAAGAGGTCGGGGTCACTGAAGCAATCACCGGTGCCCAGGTCGTACACCTGCTTGTGCAGCGGCGACGAGATGGTCGGCCGGTCGCCGCGCGAGCCGACGATCCCGCGCGCCATCACGTTGGCCTTCGTGTCGGGGTCGCGGTGCGAGACCGCGTAGACCTCGCCCGGTGAGATGAGGAACAAGGCGATCTGCTTGGCACGCACGAGCGCGGCCTCCCCCCAGGACGGTTCCAGGTCGGTCGGGCGGCAGACCCGCTCCCACCGCACCGCGCCGGCGCCGTTGTCGCGGGCCTGCGTCGGCTGCTGCGCCGTCTGGGTCATCGTCATCGTCATCGCCTGCTCCTCCTGCGTGGATGTCGGCCAACCTATGCGCGATGTGTTTCGTACACCGGCGACCGATGTTTCGCCCCGGTGAATCCCTGCTCACAGCGCGCACCGCGTGCAGTGCGGTCGGTGTTAATGCGGGGTTACACCGGGGAAACCCGATCGAAACCACCCCTTCATAGGCTCGGCACACGGCAGCAGAGGGAGCACCATGACCAGCATCGACACGATCCGCCACGTCGTCGTGATCGGCGGCGGACCCGCGGCACACCGGTTCGCCTCCTCAGTTCTGGAGCGCGACGGCGAAGGTTCTCTGCGCGTCACCGTCGTCGCCGACGAGCCCCACCTGCCATACGACCGAGTCTCGTTGAGCCATCGCCTCACCGAGGCCGGTGACCTCAGCCTGACGCCGGAGGTGTGGAATGCGGATGCCGTCACCCTGCTGCGTGGCGAGCGAGCTACGCGCATCGATCGGACCGCTCGAACCGTCTTCACCGACACCGGCCGGCAGCTGTCGTACGACGAGCTCGTGCTCGCAACCGGATCGAGCGCGCCCGTTCCCGATATTCCGGGAGCCGAGCACGCCAGGGTCTATCGCACGATCGACGATGTCGACGACCTGGTCGACGAAGTCGCGCGCATCGGCGTCGACCGGGGCAGGCCGGCGCGGGTGCTCGTCGCCGGCGGCGGACTTCTCGGGTTGGAAGCGGCCGGCGGGCTGCAGCGTCTCGGCGCCGACGCGTCCATCGTGCACTCCGGATCGTGGCTGATGTCGGCGCAACTCGACGAAGGCGCCGGCCAGTCGCTCGGACGGCTGATCGCCGCCCAGGGAATCGGGCTGCACCTCGGCACGAGGCCGCGCGCCGTGCATGCGCAACACGGTGTCGTCGAGTCGGTGGCATTCAGCGACGGCCGTGCCGTCGACGCCGACGTCGTCGTGTTCGCCATCGGCATCCGGGCCCGCGACGAACTGGCACGTGACTGCGGCCTCGAGATCGCCGAGCGCGGCGGTGTCGTCATCGGATCCGACTGTCGCACCTCCGACCCGCACGTCTGGGCGATCGGCGAAGTAGCCAGCATCGACGGACGCTGCATCGGCCTGGTCGCTCCGGCCAACGCGATGGCCGAGGTCGTCGCCGACCGTCTCACCGGCGGCGACGCGATGTTCACGACGGTCGACGACGCGACGAAGCTGAAGCTCTCCGGCGTCGATGTGGCGAGCTTCGGCGACGCGCTCGGCACGCTGGACGGCGCGCTCGAGATCGTGTACGCCGACCCGGCCCGCGGCCTGTACCAGAAGCTCGTCGTGACGGACGACGCGAAGACGCTGCTCGGCGGCGTGTTCGTCGGCGACGCGACGCCGTACCCGGGGCTTCGTCCCCTTCTCGGGCGCGAACTGGGGGCCGAACCGGCCGCCTTCCTCTCGGCGGCCGGTGCGCAGCCGCCGGCGCAGCTCGAGCTGCCCGACGACGCCTTGGTCTGCTCGTGCAACAACGTGGGCGCGGGAACCATCAGGGCCGCGGTGCACGGCGACGGCGGACTGTGCACCGACCTCGGCGAGCTCAAAGCGTGCACGCGCGCCGGCACGCAGTGCGGCTCCTGCGTCCCGCTGGTCAAGAAGCTGCTGGAGACCGAGCTGACGAAGGCCGGCGTGACCGTGTCACGCGCGCTGTGCGAGCACTTCGCGATGAGCAGGCAGGAACTGTTCGAGTCGATCCGGGTGCTCGAGTTGACGAGCTTCGACGAGATCATCGGCCGGTTCGGCTCCGGTCGCGGCTGCGACGTGTGCAAGCCGGCGGTCGCATCCATTCTGGCCAGCCATGCCGACGGATACATCCTGGACGCGGGTCGTGGCACCCTGCAGGACACCAATGACCGCGCGCTGGCGAACATGCAGAAGGACGGCACGTACTCGGTCGTCCCCCGCATCCCGGGAGGGGAGATCACCCCGCAGAAGCTCGCCGTGATCGCGCAGGTCGCGACCGACTTCGGCCTGTACACGAAGATCACCGGCGGGCAGCGGATCGACCTGTTCGGCGCCCGCCTCGAGCAGTTGCCGCTGATCTGGCAGCAGCTCATCGACGCGGGCTTCGAATCGGGACACGCGTACGGCAAGTCGTTGCGGACCGTGAAGAGCTGCGTCGGGTCGACCTGGTGCCGGTTCGGCGTTCAGGATGCCGTCGGGATGGCCATCCGCCTCGAGTTGCGCTACCGCGGGCTGCGCGCTCCCCACAAGCTCAAGGTCGGGGTCTCCGGCTGCGCGCGGGAGTGCGCCGAGGCGCGCGGGAAGGATGTCGGGGTGATCGCAACGGCCGAAGGCTGGAACCTCTACGTCGGCGGCAACGGCGGCCTGCAGCCCGCACACGCGCAGCTGCTGGCGAGCGACCTGGACGATGAGACGCTCATCCGGTACATCGACCGCTACTTCATGTATTACATCCGCACCGCCGATCGTCTGCAGCGCACCGCGCGCTGGATGGACGACCTCGAAGGCGGGCTCGAGCATGTTCGAGGTGTCGTCGTGGAGGACGTGCTCGGCCTGGCCGACGAGTTGGAGGCGGCCATGGCCGCGCACGTGGAGAACTACGAGGACGAATGGGCGGCCACGCTCGCCGATCCCGAGCGGCTGCGCCGATTCCGCTCGTTCGTCAACGCGCCGTCCGAACCCGACCCGGAGTTCGCCCAGGTGACCGAACGCGGCCAGGCGCGGCCGGCCACTGCTGAAGAGCGGGAATCCGGCACGACCGTGCTGGCCGGCACCCGCATCCCGCTGCGATCGGGCCTGGTGTGATCGACCGCGAGGTGACCGGGCGCGAGGTGACCGATGGCGGGCGCGTCGTGTTGGTCGGCGGCGGCCCCGGCTCGGCCGATCTCCTCACCGTTGCGGCGGTTCGCGCCCTTCACGAGGCGGATGTCGTGCTCTACGACCGTCTCGCCCCGCATCAGGAGCTGGGAACCCTTGCCCCTGAGGCGCTTCTGATCGACGTCGGAAAACGGCCTGGACACCACCCGATCGATCAGGACGGCATCAACGCGATCATGCTTCAGCACGCCCAGGCGGGCGCAACAGTGGTACGGCTGAAGGGCGGCGACCCCTTCGTGTTCGGACGCGGCGGCGAGGAGGTGCTCGCGTGCCGGCGGGCGGGCATCCCGGTCGAGGTGGTACCGGGTGTCTCCAGCGCTCTCTCCGTGCCGGCGGTCGCGGGCATCCCCCTCACCCATCGCGGCATCAGCACCAAGTTCACCGTCGTCTCCGGTCATGCTCAGCTGGACGATCACGAACTGCAGCATCTCGCCGCACTGGGCGGCACGATCGTCGTGCTGATGGGAGTGGGCACCCTGCCCTCGCTCGTGCAGGGGCTGCAGGCCAACGGGATGCCGGCCGAGACTCCCGTCGCGATCATCGAGCGGGGCTTCTCGCCGCAGCAGCGCACGACGATGTCCACGCTCGGCGAGGTGATCGTCGATGCTGCGCGGGCGGCAGTCGCATCACCGGCCGTGATCGTGATCGGCGAGGTCGTGCCGTTGGGCGATCGATCATGACGGACACCTCGCAGGACGCCACGCCGCGCGCCCTCCGGCCGTCGACCCCCGCGTTCGCGCCCACGCAGCTCGACGGATTCCGCATCGGCGTCACCAGCGACCGTCGCAGCTCCGATCTGATCGACGCCTTCGTACGCCGCGGAGCTCAGGTGATGCATGCGCCGACACTGCGCATCGCCGGCGCCGAGCACGACGACGCCATCATCGCCGACACCAGGGCCGTCATCGAAGCGGGGCCCGACGTTCTGCTCGCGACGACGAGCTACGGAATCCGTCGTTGGTTCGAGGTCGCCGACGCGGCCGGGCTCGGCCATCTGCTCGTGGACACGCTGGAGCGCTCCAGCATCCTGGTGCGCGGTCCCAAAGCGCGCGGCGGCATCCGTGCCGCGGGCCTGGAGGACGCCGGAATGAGCGAGACCGAGACGACCGCATCGCTCGTCGACGCCGCGTTGGCGCGCGCCGACGGGCCGTTCACGGTTGCGGTGCAGTTGCACGGCTACCCGGATCCCGAACAGCTGGACCGCATGCGCGACGCCGGTCACCGTGTGCTCACCGTCGCGCCGTACCGCTGGGTCTCCCCCGACGCCGGCGACGACCGGGTCGGCCGACTGGTCGAAGCGGTGTGCGCTCGACAATTGGACTGCGTCACCTTCACCAGCGCTCCGGCCGTGGATGCGCTGCTCGCCGCCGCGGATGCGCTGGGACGGGTGGACGATCTGATGGGCGCGTTCGCCTCCGACGTGCTGGCCGCAGCGGTCGGTCCGGTGACCGCCGCGCCGCTGCGCGCGGCAGGCGTGCAGCCGATCCAACCCGATCGGCATCGGATGGGCGCCTTGATCCGATTGGTCTGCGAGCACCTGGAGAATCATCGGGTCGAGCGACTGCTGACCCGGCACGGCATGGTGGAGCTGCGCGGCTCCGCCGTCATGATCGACGGTGAACGCGTTCGTCTGGCACCGGGTGCGCTCGGATTGTTCCGCGCCCTGGTGCGCGCGGGCGGAGCCGTCGTGCCCCGTCGGGAGTTGACCGCGGCTCTGCCCCCCGGCGCCGACGACCATGCCATGGAGGTCGCCCTCAGCCGGCTTCGACAGTCGCTGACCGACCCCGCGCTGGTGCGCACGGTCGTCAAGCGCGGCTACCGGCTCGACGTCTGAAGCTGCGCCTCACGCGCCGCCGCCGCCGGAGTGAGCACACCGTGATTCGACGGTAACGGTGCACACGATCGGGTGAAACACCGCATCCGTAGCGTGTGGACTACCGATCGACAACCGACTGGAGCCATCATGACCAGCATCTCGTCAGCGCCGGAGACCACTTCGACCACCGGCGCCCGTCTCACCGTCCGCCCCGGTCGCTGGATCGACGGGTGGGATCCCGAGGACGCCGACCAATGGCAGAGCGTCGGACGCGGGATCGCACGACGCAACCTCGGCTGGTCGGTGTTCGCTGAATTCCTCGGCTTCGTCGTATGGCAGCTGTGGAGCATCGTCATCGTCATGCTTCCGGCCGCCGGGTTCCACTTCACCACCTCGCAGACGTTCTGGCTGATCTCGCTGCCGAGCCTGGTCGGCGCGACGCTTCGGTTCCCCTATTCGTTCATGGTCCCCCGGTTCGGCGGCCGCAACTGGACCATCGTCTCCGCGTCGTTGCTGCTGATCCCCACCGTGCTGCTGGCCCTCGTCGTCGGCAACCCGTCCACGCCGTTCTGGGTGATGCTCGTCGTCGCCGGGCTGGCCGGGCTCGGCGGCGGCAACTTCGCCAGCTCGATGTCGAACATCACGTTCTTCTTTCCGCAACGCGAGAAGGGCTGGGCTCTGGGCCTGAACGCGGCGGGCGGAAACGTCGGCGCCTCCGTCGCTCAATTCGTCGTTCCGATCGTCGTGACCGTCGCCGCAGGCGCCACCCTCGCCCTGCCCCTGGCTGGCTGGATCTGGATCCCGCTCATCCTCGTTGCGATCTTCGGGGCATCCCGCTACATGGACAACCTCTCGAACGCTCGGGCCGATCTGGCGGCATCGGCGGCGGCCCTGCGCCAGCCGCACCTGTGGCTGCTCGCTCTGCTGTACGTGGGCACCTTCGGCTCGTTCATCGGATTCGCCGGCGTGTTCCCGAAGCTGATCGCCGACCAGTTCCCCCAGTTCTCCACGTTCGCCGTCGGTTCGGCATCCGTCTCGCTCGCGTTCCTCGGCGCCTTGGTCGGATCCCTCGCCCGTCCCTACGGCGGCCGGCTCGCCGACCGATTCGGGGGCGCCGTGATCACCGTGTGGGCATTCGCCGTGATGGCATCGGGTGCGCTCGCGGTGGTATGGACGCTGCCCCTGCACAACTTCTGGGTGTTCCTCGCGTTCTTCCTGGTGCTCTTCGTCGCCTCCGGCGTCGGCAACGGATCGACGTATCGGATGATCCCGGCGGTCATCGCGCCGCAGCGCACGGCCGCAGCCGCTCTGGGCATCATCTCCGCGATCGGCGCCTACGGCGGCTTCGTGATCCCGCAGGTGCTCGGCGCGTCTCTCGGTGCGACCGGCTCATACACGAGCGCGTTCTATGGATTCGTCGGTGCGTACGCCGTGCTGCTGCTCATCACCGCAGGAATCTACCTGCGCCCCCGCGGGGCCCTGGCCGGACGCCGCATCTGATGCGCGTCGTCGTCATCGGTTACGGCCCGGTCGGCGCGCGGTTCGTCGACGAACTGCTGCCCGCGGTGCGCGCCGGGCTCGTCGACCTGACCGTCGTCGGCGCCGAACCCGTGAATCCGTACAACCGGGTGCTCGTCGCCGAGTACGCGCTCGGCCGGCTGCACTGGGACGACCTCGAATTGCACGACGCCGCGGATGCCCGGGCCGCCGGTGCCCGGGTGCTGACCGGCGCGCGCGTGGTGGCGATCGATCGGCCCGCTCGCACGGTGCGGCTGTACGACGGTGAGAGCCTGCCATACGACCGCCTCGTGCTCGCCACCGGAGCCCGGTCGAACGTGCCGACCCTCGACGGCGTGAACCGGCGCGACGCATCCCGTGGTGCGGGCCTGGACCATGAACTGCCAGGTGGCATCACGGTGTTGCGTGACCGCGGTGACGCCGAGCTCATCGCGGCGGCCCAGCCGGGCTGCCGGGTGGTCGTGCTCGGCGCCGGTGTACTCGGACTCGAGTTCGCGCTGCTCGCCGCGCAGGACGGGATGCGGGTCACCGTGGTGCACCACGGACCGGTTCCGATGCCGCGTAACCTCGACCGCGGTGCCGGAACGGTGCTGGCCAACGCGTTGCGTGCGGCGGGGGTCGAGATCATCGCGCACAGCCGGGCGGAGGCCGTCGTCTTCGCTCACGACGCCGACGGCGAACCGCGTTTCGGCGCGCTTGCGACGGCCGACGGCAAGACGATCCCCGGTGATCTGCTCGTGCTGTCCTGCGGCGTGGGCGCGCGCACCGAGCTCGCCGCGGAGTGCGGGCTGCGCACGTCCGCCGGCGTGGTCGTCACGCCCGAACTCGCCTCCTGCGACGACCCGGTCGTCTTCGCGATCGGCGACTGCGCCCAGGTGGAGGATCATGCGCCGTCCGGGCTGATCGGGCCCGGGTGGCGGCAGGCCGACTGGCTGGCCGCACGCTTCGCCGCGGACGCCGGCGCCGGGCCGCACCCGGGCGGACCTCCGCTCGAGCGGGCGGCCGTCGTGATGCTCAAGGGCGGAGACATCGATGTGGTGGCCGCCGGGGACGTGTCCGCCGAGCCGTGGGATCCCGCTCCCACGGGCACCGCGCCGCCGCCTGCCGTCGCTCAATGGGCCGACCCTCAGCACGGCAGATACGTGAAGATGGTCACCAGGGACGGCGTGCTCGAGGCATTCGCGAGCGTCGGGATGCCGCGCACCGGCGCCGAGTTGACCGTGCTGTTCGAGCGCGGCGGCGAACTGCCCAGCGACCGCTCGCTGCTGCTGCGCTTCGACGGGCCGGACGACGAGTTCGGGTCGTCCGTCGACCTGTTCGCCCCGGACAGCACGGTGTGTCTGTGCAACGGGGTTTCGGTTGCACAGATCGAGACCGCGGTCGCCGACGGCAACGACACGGTCGCATGCGTCGGAAAGGCGACCCGCGCGGGAACCGGATGCGGCGGCTGCCGCTCGCGCATCGCCGAGCTGATCGAGAGGTCGTCGCCGGCTGCCGAGCCGGCGATCTAGGCGCGCTCCAGGATGCCGCCGAGGTCGGCGGAGACCGACAGGTTGCCGTACTGCCAAGAACGCGAGGGGGCCAGACGCGAACGGATGAACGCGTCCGCCACCGCTGACGGCGCGTACCGCACCAGGAGCGACGCCTGAAGCGCCAGGGCCAGGTCCTCGGTGAGGCGCCGAGCCTGCAGAGCCGCGGCGTCGGCATCCAACCGGCCCAGCGACAGCACAGCGTGGCGGGTGCGCTCCAGATGCCCGTCAAGCACCGCGTCGCCGCCGGCGGCGAGTGAAACCTCGGCGTCGAATGCGTCGAACGCCCCTGCCTCCCGGGTGATCGCACGAACGGTGTCGAGCGCGATCACGTTGCCTGAGCCCTCCCACACGGCCATCACGGGCTGCTCCCGATACCGTCTGGCGAGCGGGAAGTCCTCGGTGTACCCGTTGCCGCCGAGGCACTCGAGCGCCTCATACGCGTGGCCGGGTCCGCGCTTGCAGACCCAGTACTTCTCCACCGCCGTCGCAAGACGGCGAAACGCAGCCTCCTGCTCGGACACGTCGTCGTCGTGCGCACGGGCGAGTCGCAGGGCGGTCGCCGTCGCCGCCTCGGATTCCAGGGCGAGGTCAGCGACGACGTTGCGCATCGCCGGCTGATCGACCAGGGTGCGACCGAATGCCGCGCGATGCCGCACATGCCAGGCCGCTTCCGCGACGCACTGCCGCATGCCGGCGGCGGTTCCGAGCACGCAGTCCAGGCGGGTGCGCGCCACCATCTCGATGATCGTGCGAACCCCGCGGTCCAGGTCGCCGACCGCGAACCCGAACGTGCCGTCGAACTCGACCTCGGCTGACGCGTTCGAGCGATTGCCGAGCTTGTCCTTCAGACGCTGGATGCGGAACACGTTGCGCGTGCCGTCGTCGAGCACACGCGGAACCAGAAAGCATCCAAGACCCTTCGCGGTCTGCGCGAGCACCAGGAACGCGTCGGACATCGGCGCGGAGCAGAACCACTTGTGGCCCGTGATCAGGAACGTGCCGTCCCCGGCGGGCTGCGCACGGGTCGTGTTGGCCCGCACATCGCTGCCACCCTGCTTCTCGGTCATCGCCATTCCGAACAGGGCACCGGGCTTGCTCGCGGGGGCCGCGAGGGCGCCATCGTATCCGCGCGAGTAAACGCGCGGCAGCCAGATCGCGGCGAGCTCGGGCTGCTGACGCAACGCGGGCACGACGGCGTGCGTCATCGACACCGGGCACGCGTGCCCCGCCTCGATCTGGGCGTGCAGCATGAACACCGCGGCTCGCGCGACGTTCGCCCCCGGTCGGGGATTCGCCCAGGCGGCGGTGTGCGCGCCGTGCGCCACGGCGCTGGCGATCACCTCGTGGTATCCCGCGTCGTAGTCGACCTCGTCGATGCGGTTGCCCCATTTGTCATGGCTGCGCAGCACAGGCTCGTGTGCGTTCGCGAGCTGCGCCGCTCGCTGGAAGCCTGCGCCGCCCACCAGGCGTCCGATCTCGCTCAATTGCTCCATCGCCCATGCCGCATCGTGCCGGAGCACCCCCTCGGCCAACGGCACGTTCTCGGTGAACTCGTCGATCTGCGTGCGGGCCGGCGGCTGGTTCGCCACGATGTGCGTGCTGTGGTCCTGCGGATGGCTCATGGCATCCACTATCACCCCTCACACCCGCTTCCGCAGCCTGTGAGGCGCCGGTGACGTGCCCGGTACAAGCCGACCTCGGCCGCGAAACATCGTGGCGCTACCGTCGAGCGCGAGCGGAGGAACCATGACAGACACGCACTGCCCGTACTGCGCTCTGCAGTGCGCGATGACGTTGACACCGGTCGACCGGGCGCCGGCGGGCGCCGAACCCGTCACCGTCGACGGACGGTTCTTCCCCACGAACCGCGGCGGCCTGTGCCGCAAGGGATGGTCGAGCGCGGCGCTGCTGAACTCGCCGCAGCGGATCGCTGCGCCGCTGATCCGGGGCGCGAACGGCGTTCTCGCGGCCGCGAGCTGGGGCGATGCGCTGGATCTGATCGCCGACCGGCTGCGAGCCACGCGAGCCGAGCACGGTGCTGATGCTGTCGGCGTCTTCGGCGGAGGTGGACTGACCAACGAGAAGGCCTACCAGCTGGGCAAATTCGCGCGCATCGCGCTGGGCACGAGTCGCATCGACTACAACGGCAGGTTCTGCATGTCGTCGGCGGCGGCCGCGGCCAAACGCGCATTCGGGCTCGATCGCGGGCTGCCGTTCCCCGTCGCCGATCTCGACTCCGCCGACACGATTCTGATCCTGGGATCGAACATGGCCGACACCATGCCGCCACTGCTCTCGCACCTCGAAGGAGCGCGTGCTTCCGGCGGCCTCATCGTGGTCGACCCCCGGCTCAGCTCTACGGCCAAGCTCACGGCCGACGGCGCGGGGATGCACGTGCAACCGGTGCCCGGCACCGATCTGGCCCTTCTGCTCGGGCTGACGCACATCGTGATCTCCGAACGGCTGTGCGACGCGGACTACATCGCGACCCGCACCACCGGTTTCGCGGCCTTGCGCCGCAGCGTCGCAGGCTGGTGGCCGCAGCGCACAGCCCAGGTCACCGGCGTGCCCGTTCCCCGGCTGCTCGAACTCGCGCGTCGCCTCGCGGCGCCGGGCGGCAGATACATCCTCACCGGGCGCGGTGTGGAGCAGCACATCGACGGCACCGACACCGCCACCGCCGCGATCAACCTCGCGCTCATTCTCGGCCTGCCCGGCTCGACCGATTCCGGGTACGGCACCATGACGGGGCAGGGCAACGGTCAAGGCGGCCGCGAGCACGGGCAGAAGTGCGATCAGCTCCCCGGCTATCGGTCGATCACAGACCCGGATGCCCGTGCGCACGTCGCAGGCGTCTGGGGAGTCGATGCGACGGCCATCCCGGGCGCCGGCCTTCCCGCCGTCCAGTTACTCGCCTCTCTGGGCCGCACCGGCGGCGTACGGGCGCTGCTCGTGCACGGCGCGAACGTCGTCGTCTCGGCGCCGAACTCATCGGTCGTGCGCGAGGCCCTGCACCGTCTCGACCTGCTCGTGGTCTGCGACTTCTTCCTCTCCGAGACCGCAGAACTGGCCGACGTCGTGCTGCCGGTCACCCAGTGGGCGGAGGAAGAGGGCACGATGACGAACCTGGAGGGACGCGTCATCCGTCGTCGCCGCGCGATCGATCCGCCGCCGGGCTCGCGCAGCGAACTCTGGATCATGGCCGAACTCGCCAGGCGCCTGAACGCGCCAGGCCGCTACGACACCGACCCGGCGGCTGTCTTCGACGAGCTCGCCAGGGCGTCGGCGGGCGGCATCGCCGACTATTCCGGACTCAGCCACGAGGTGCTCGACGAGGGAGCGCCGGCATACTGGCCATACCCGGCGGGAAGCCGAGGCACGCCCCGCCTGTTCACCGAGCGCTTCGCGCACGACGACGGCCGGGCGGCGATCGTGCCGGTCGCGGTGCGACCCCCGGCTGAGCCCGACCCGCGCGACGACGAACTCCTGCTGATCACCGGACGTCTGCTGGAGCACTATCAGTCGGGCAGCCAGACCCGCCGGGTGCCCGAACTCGCGGCGGCTCAGCCTGTGCTTCGCGCACAGCTGCACCCGGCGACCGCAGCCGATCGGGGCCTGGCCGACGGCGACTCCGTCGAACTGACCGGAGCACGCGGGCGCGTGGTCGCAACCCTCCAACTCACCCGTGGCATCCGGCGCGACACGGTGTTCCTGCCGTTCCACTTCGCCGGTGTGCACAGCGCGAACCTGCTCACCAGCGACGCGACCGACCCGATCTCGCAGATGCCCGAGTTCAAGCGTGCCGTGGTCACGATCCGGGCCATCGCCCCTCTGCCGGGCTGAGCCTCACGCCGGGGGCGTCTCGCTCCCGGCGTCGTCTGAGGCATCCTCTTCCGGCAGTTCCTCGAACAAGCCCACGGGGGGTGTGAGGATGACCGTTCCGGCCTTCACGTCGACCTCGGGCACGATGGCCTTCACGAACGGCACCAGCACCTCGCCGGTCGGCGTCTTGATGGCCAGCAGATCCTGGGCGGGCAGATGGTCCACCCGAGCGACGATGCCGGCCTCGACGCCGTCGCGCAAAGCACGCAATCCGACCAACTGGTGATCGTACCAGGCGTCGTCCTCAGCCGGCAGCTCGGTGAGATCCTGATCGACCCAGAGGATGGCCTTGGCGAGGGTCTCCGCTGCGCTGCGGTCGGCTACGCCGATGAAGAAGCCGACCGGATGCCCGTTGTACCAACGCAACTCGGCGAGTTCGATGGTCTTTCCGTGCCATTTGGAGCCGGTCGGGACCTGCAATGAGAACACGGCGCCCGGAACGAATCGTCGTTCCGGGTCGTCGGTGAACAACTCGAGCTTGAGGGCGCCCTTGAGGCCATGCGGCTTCGTGAGACGCCCGACTCGCAGCTGGGTCTTCTTGCCTGTCACCTTACGAATCGGTGTCGATGACGTCGACGCGGACGCGACGACCATCGGCAAGGGCATTCACCAGTGTGCGCAGCGCCTTGGCCGTGCGGCCGGAGCGCCCGATCACGCGACCGAGGTCCTCGGGGTTCACGCGAACCTCGAGGACCTCGCCGCGCGGAGAGTTCTTCGCCACGACGTGAACATCGTCGGGATTCTCGACGATGCCCTTCACGAGATGGGCGAGGGCGGGAGCGAGCAAGGCTACGCCTCGGTCGTCGCGTCGGCTTCGGATGCCTCTGCCGGCTTCTCGGCGGGAGTCTCATCCTTGACCGCAGCGGCGGCCGGAGCTTCGGTCTTCGGCTTCAGCACCGGCTTCTTCTTCTCGTCGGCGACGAAGGCGGGCTTCTGCTCCGCGGTCCTGACGGTGCTCACGGCATCCTTCTCGCCCTTGAACGTTCCCCAGTCGCCGGTGAGCTTGAGGATCGCACGCACCTGCTCGGTCGGCTGTGCGCCGACCGACAGCCAGTACTGCGCACGCGCCGAATCGACCTCGATGAACGACGGCTCCTCGGTCGGGTGGTACTTGCCGATCTCCTCGATCACGCGGCCGTCGCGCTTGGTGCGCGAGTCGGCGACGACGATGCGGTAGTACGGTGCGCGGATCTTGCCCAGGCGCTTCAAACGGATCTTGACGGACACAATTCTCCAGGGTGTATGCGGTGATGTGAGCGAACTGACTGCCATCGGCGTTGGGTGCACGTGGCAGGAGGTCTGATGGGGATCCGTCGGCCTGATAGAGGGTCGGGCGAAACGGAACTCGACTGACCATTTTGTCAGATCCACCCTGCATTCTGCTAATCGCGCGAGTTGCCGACCTTGCGAAACGATGCCGCGCTCGACGCGGCGCGCGTTTTGGGGGGATGGTGGGTGCCGATTCTCGCGATATCGCGAGTTATCCTCGGTACGCCATGACCCGATTCTGCCCCTCCGTACGCATCGCCGCCGCGCTCGTGCTCGCGGTCGCCGCCTCGGCGCTCGCCGGATGCTCGGTGATCTCCCCCAACGCGCCGCCCGCCCGTGCCGTACCGGCGAACGCCGAGGTGCGCTCACCGGCACCGGTTGTCGTCGCGATCGGCGATTCGATCACACACGGGCGCGGTGTCACGGCCGCGCAGGCGTGGCCTCGGCTGGTCGCGCATAAGCGCGGCTGGGCGATGACCGATCTCGGCATCAACGGCGCCGGCTTCATCACCAAGGGCCACGACGGCGGAACCTTCGACACCGAGATCGGGCGGGTCGCCGCATTGGACCCGAAACTGATCCTGATCTCCGGCAGCCGCAACGATCTTCGTCAGCCCGACGAAGCGCTCGCCGCCGCCGTACCCGCGGAACTGCTGAAGCTACGCGCCAGCGCCCCGCACGCGGTCATCGTCGCCATCAGCGCCATCTGGAACGATCACGCGGCGCCGGCGAAGCTCGGCATGATCAGCGAGCAGGTGCGCAAGGCGGCGCCGCGCGTGCACGCCGTCTACCTCGACATCGGCCAGCCGTTCGCCGATCGACGCCAACTGCTGCAGGCCGACGACGTGCATCCCACTGCCGTCGGTCAGCAGGCGCTCGCCGAGGCGATCGACGAGGCGCTCACCGCCGCTCACGTGCGTCTGTAGCGACGCGGGGCGGGCGACGCCTGTCACGACCAACGCACGCGCTGCTCAGTACGCCACATTTCGAGAGCGGGCACCGATCCTTCTTCGACGAGCTCGGCGCCTCGGTTCCACAGCCCGAGATAGAGCGCCGCGGCCGTGCCGCTGAACCGTGCGTCCGAGTCCGCCGAATCCATCTCGGACGACGAAACGCGCTCCGCGTCGATCTGCAGCCGCCAGCGCCGATCGCTGTCGCTCGGGCACACCGACAAGGTGAAGGGCCGCTCGACGTGCCAACGCGACTTCCCCCTCGGGACGAAGCCCATCAGCAGTTCGTCGATTCCGTCGAGCGCCAGTTCGCGCGGCAGTTGGGCCTCCGCCGTCGAGGGAAGCCGTCCAAGGCGGGCCGCGAGCGCGTCGATCGAGTGGATCGTGGTCTCGTGGGCCTGCCGGCGCGCCCAGAACGCGCGCGGGCGCGGGGCATCCTTCAGGAACACCATCGCGTCGAGGTCGTCAGGGGCGTCGAGCAGGGCGTCGACGAGTCGCGTGACCCCGTAATCGAATAGCTCGAACAGGTCATCTCCGCTCGACCGCAACTCCGTCTGGCTGCGCGAGTACGTCCCGCCTTCGCCGCGCACGTGCGAGCCCGCCCAGTCGTGCACCATCACGATGTGTGCGAGCAGCGCCCTGGCGTCCCAGCCCGGGCAACTCGGCACGGGCGCTTCCTCGCCGGCCTGCTGCACCTCGCGGCCGAGAAGCTGAGCGGCCCGCCGGATCGCCACGACGTGCTCGCCGATCGTCATCATCGTCGCCATGCGCTCACGATATCCCCACCGACGCGACCCGCCCTCGCTCGCGCGGCCACGTGACCCGGCAGGCGTCCGGCTGTACTGTGATGCCAAGCCGCGCAGCCGGCCGGGCGGGAGGTGCGCCGTGCAGATCGATTTCGCGAAGTCCGAACGATCCACGGTCGGAATCGAATGGGAGCTCGCTCTGGTCAGCCGCGACACCGGCGATCTCGTGCACCGAGCCGAGGAGGTGCTCGGCGCGCTCGCGCAGCCGGACGGCAGCGAACATCCGCAGATCACCCACGAGCTGTTGCTGAACACGATCGAACTCGTCAGCCGGGTGCACACCAGGGTCGCGGACGCCGTCGCCGACCTCCGGGAGCTGATCGAGGAAGCGCAGAGCGTGACCGACCCGATGGGCGTCGAACTGATGTGCGCGGGCACGCACCCGTTCGCACAGTGGTACGACCAGAAGTCGACGAAGTCGGAACGCTACGATCACCTGCTCGAGCGCACCCAGTGGTGGGGCAGGCAGATGATGATCTGGGGCGTGCACGTGCACGTCGGAATCGAGGAGCGCGACAAGGTTCTGCCGATCGTCAACGGTCTGCTCACCTACTACCCGCACCTGCAGGCGTTATCGGCATCCAGTCCGTTCTGGGCCGGAGCGGCGACCGGCTACGCCTCCAACCGGGCGCTGATGTTCCAGCAACTGCCCACGGCGGGTCTTCCCTGGCAGTTCGGATCGTGGGCGAACTACGAGGAATACGTTCAGGACCTCGTGACGACCAACATCGTCCGCGACTACACCGAGGTGCGCTGGGACGTGCGCCCGTCACCGCACTGGGGCACCGTGGAGATGCGCGCGTGCGACGGTCTCTCCACATCGGAGGAGATCGGTGCGGTCGCGGCGCTGATCCATTGTCTGGTCGAACGCATGTCGGCCGACCTCGATGCAGGCAGGGAGCCGGTCACCCTGCAACCCTGGTTCGTGCGTGAGAACAAGTGGCGAGCGGCGCGCTATGGCATGGATGCCGACATCATCGTCGATCCCGGCGGCTCCGAGAGCCACGTGGTTCAGGAGGTGCGAAGACTCCTCGACGAGCTTGCACCGGTCGCACGACAACTGCACTGCGAGAACGAGCTCGACCAGGTGAATCTCGTGCTCGAACGCGGTGCCAGCTACCAGCGGCAGTTGCGTGTCGCGGAGCAGAACGGCGGCAGCCTGCAGGCCGTCGTCTCGTCGCTGACCCGCGAACTGCGGCAGGGGCTCGAGACCGGCTGAGCGCTCGATCAGCGGCCTCGATCAGCGGCCGAGGAACCTCTGCAAGGTCTCGAGCTCTTCGGGCGACGGGGTGCCCTGTGCGGCGGGCTTGGAGCCGCCGAGGCCGAACCCGCTTCCCGAGCCCACGTCGGCGCCGCCCGGTTTCGCACCGCCGGCGAGCGCCGCGTTCTCGGCAGCGCGCTTCGCCGGATTGCCCGAGCGCGAACCGCTCTTCTTCTTCACGTTCTTCTTACCGCGACCGCCGGCGAAGCCCGCACCGGGCACCGGTCCCATGCCCGGAACGTTCGGCATGCCGCCCTTGGCGACGGTCTTCATCATCTTCGAGGCCTGCTCGAATCGCATCACCAGCTGATTGACGTCGGTCACGGTCATGCCGGAGCCCTTCGCGATCCGCAGCCGGCGCGAGCCGTTCAACAGCTTCGGATTGGTGCGCTCCGCCTTCGTCATCGACTGGATAATCGCTTCGGTGCGCACGATCTCCTTCTCGTCGAAGTTGTCGAGCTGCTGTTTCATGGCGCCGGCGCCGGGCAGCATGCCCATCATCTTCTTGATCGAGCCCATGTTGCGCAATTGCTGCATCTGCTTGAGGAAGTCGTCGAGCGTGAACGTGTCGGTCGCGAACTTCTCCGCGACCGCACGCGCCTCCTCCTCGTCGAATGCGGCCTGCGCCTGCTCGATGAGGGTGAGCACATCGCCCAGGTCGAGGATGCGGCTGGCCATCCGGTCCGGGTGGAACGGCTCGAAGTCGTCGAGGCCCTCCCCGGTGGACGCGAAGATGATCGGCCGCCCCGTGATGGATGCCACCGACAATGCGGCACCGCCGCGTGCGTCGCCATCGAGCTTGGACAGCACGACGCCGGTGAAGTCGACGCCGTCTTGGAACGCCTTCGCCGTCGCGACCGCGTCCTGACCGATCATGGCGTCGATCACGAACAACACCTCGTCGGGCTCGGTCGCCTTGCGGATGTCGGCGGCCTGCTTCATCAGCTCGGCGTCGACACCCAACCGACCGGCGGTGTCGATGATGACGGTGTCGTACTGCTGCCGCTCCGCCTGCCGGAGCGCATCCTTGGCGACCTTCACGGGATCGCCGACGCCGTTGCCCGGCTCCGGAGCGAACACCGGGACCCCGGCCTGCTCCCCCACGATCTGCAACTGGGTGACCGCGTTCGGCCGCTGCAGGTCGGCCGCGACGAGCATCGGCGTGTGCCCGTCTTTCTTGAGCCACTTGGCGAGCTTGCCGGCAAGCGTCGTCTTGCCGGCGCCCTGCAGGCCGGCGAGCATGATCACGGTGGGCGGGTTCTTCGCGAACTGCAACCGCCGCTGCGCTCCGCCCAGGATGCCGACGAGCTCCTCGTTGACGATCTGCACGACCTGCTGGGCGGGGTTCAGCGCCTTGTTGACCTCGTCACCGAGCGCGCGCTCGCGCACCGTCGCGGTGAACTGCTTGACGACGTCGAGGGCGACGTCGGCATCGAGCAGAGCACGCCGGATCTCCCGCACCGTGCCGTCGACGTCCGAGGCCGAGAGTTTGCCCTTGGTGCGAAGGTTCTTGAAGGTGTCGGTGAGCCGATCAGACAGGGTTCCGAAGGTAGCCATGGTGAGTCAATCGTAACGTGACCTACCGGCCCGATCCTGGCCGACGGGCATCGACCGGCGGCGGCCTCGTGCGCCTACTCGCCGGTGTCGATCGCGACGACGTCGCCGCGGTCGTCGAAGCCGACGGTCAGCACGGCGTCGGTCTCGTCGGGGTCGATCGAGTAGTCGAAAGTGGCGAAGGCCTCGTCGGCCCCGTCGCGCTCCGGGTAAAGCACGATGTGCACGAGTTGCAATGAGCGCAGCACGTCCATCGGGATGTCACCGGAGTTGTGCACCAGAAGGTCGAGCAGGCTCTCGCCGAGTTGGTCGACACTGTTGTCGATGTACCGAGTCGTGACCGACTCTCGCTCGCTGAGCTGCGCGATGAGCGCGTCGCGGGCGCGGGCATCCAAGCCCTCCATCGACCGGATCACCGTCGCGGCCTGGTCGAGCGACGCCTCGGAGACGGACGTCTCGTCGTTCGCGAACAGTTCGACCTCTACCGCCTGGTCAGCGAGCTCGACCGTGTCCTCCCAATAGAGTCCACCCGAGGCGTCGTCGTCGAGGATCCCGAAGAAGTCGTGCTCGATGGCCATGACACGAGCCTAACGGGCCCGCCGACCGGTCACGCCTGTGCTGAGATGCGCACCGTGTTGCCGGACGGGTCTCGGAACGCGCAGTCGCGTGGCCCCCATGGCTGATCAGCGGGCTCCTGCAAGACCTCGGCACCAGTCGTGCGGATGCGCTCGAACATGCCGTCCACGTCGTCGGTGACGAACACGTACTGAGACAGCACTCCCTTGGTGAGAAGTTCCTGCAGGGCGTCGCCGTCTTGCTGCGAGCGTCCGGCGTGCGGTTGCGAGAGTACGAGTTCGACGACCGGCTGGTCGGGGCTGCCGAGGGTGACCCAGCGGAAGCCGCCAGATGCCACGTCATTGCGAACCTCGAGGCCGAGGGCGTCGCGGTAGAACGCGATCGCCTCGTCGACGTCGTTGACGGTGATGTGAGTGAAGTGCAGTGCGATGGTCATGCGCACAACGCTAGACCGCGCCCGAGGCCGTCGCTTCTCGGATTCTGCTCGATGTGCGGCCCAACGGCCGGGTCTGCAAGCGCGCGATGCATTCGGGCATCGCCTCGACCGCGGTGTGCTCGCGCGCACGATAGGCCGTCGGCGTCTCCCCGACGATCTGGGTGAAGGATGCGCTGAACGATCCCAGTGACGTCGCACCCACCGCAGTGCAGGCATCCGTCACGCTCACCCCAGCCCGCAACAGGGCCATCGCCCGTTCGATCCGACGGGTCATGAGGTAGTTGTACGGCGTCTCACCGTATGCGGCGCGGAAGAGGCGTGAGAAGTGCGCGGGCGACATCAGGGCGTGCGCCGCCATCGTCGGAACATCCAGCGGCCGGTCGTACTCGCGGTCGATCAGGTCACGGGCCCGCCGCAGGTACGTCAGCGTCTGCAGCTCCTCCGGCGTCATGCCTCACCCGACCAGTTGCTGCGCGAACACGTGCGGCGTGAAGCCCGTCAGGTCGCCGATGCTCTCGCCCTGGCCGACGAGCTTGATGGGCAGTCCCGTCTTCTCCTGCACGGCCAGCACGAATCCGCCCTTGGCCGACCCGTCGAGCTTGGTCAGAACCAGCCCCGTCACACCGGCGTGCTCGATGAACGCCTGGGCCTGCATGAGTCCGTTCTGGCCGGTCGTCGCATCCAGCACGAGCAGCACCTCGGCGATCGGCGCCTGCTTCTCGACGACGCGCTTGATCTTGGAGAGCTCGTCCATCAGCCCGCCCTTGGTGTGCAGCCGGCCCGCCGTGTCGATGATCACGATCTCGGTGCCGTGCTGCTTGGCGAACTCGATGGTCTGGAACGCGACGGATGCCGGATCCTGCCCCTGCTGCTGAGGGCGCACGATCTGCGCGCCGGCGCGTTCGGCCCAGGTGGCGAGCTGTTCCACGGCCGCCGCGCGGAACGTATCGGCCGCGCCCACGACGACGGTGCGGTCGTAGTTGCGCAAGAACCTGGCGAACTTGCCGATCGTCGTCGTCTTGCCGACGCCGTTGACGCCGACCACGAGCACCACCGCGGGGCGTTCGGTCAGCCGGAGGGTCGGGTCGAGCTTCGCCAGCCGCTCCTCGATGCCCTCGCGAAGCATCCGCTGCAGATCGGCGGGGTCGGTCGTGCGATAACGCTCGACCTTCTCGCGCAGATCATCGACGATCGCCTCGGTGACATCCGGACCGAAATCCGCGGTGATGAGCGCCGTCTCAAGATCGTCCCACGTGTCGTCATCGATCGTCTTCTTCGCGAACATGCCGCGTAGCGCGCCCGTGAGCGACCAGGAACGTTCAGCCATGTCTCAAGCGTAGACGGAAGGCATCCCCGATCGGTCGCCGCCCGCCTGCCTGCCTGCGCCCGCCCGGGTCCGCCCGCCTGCCTGCCCGCGCCCGGGTCCGCCCACGCGCCCGCGCCACCAGCTTCCTGTCGACGGAACCACCTTTGTGCATGCGAACCAGGAACGTTCCCGGTTCCGATGCACAAAGGTGGTTCCGTTGCGCCGTACGAGGGCCAGGCCACGCGGACTGGGTGGGGTGCGCTGGTTGGGTCGCGGGTCGGCGACCTACGCCGCGCCCTCGTCGACCGCGACCCGCTGCCCGACGACCGCCGAGACGCCGTCCTGGCGCATCGAGACGCCGTAGAGGGCGTCGGCGATCTCCATCGTGCGCTTCTGGTGGGTGATGACGATCAGCTGGCTCGACTCGCGCAGCTCCTCGAGAACCGTGAGCAGACGCCCGAGGTTGGCATCGTCCAGCGCGGCCTCCACCTCGTCCATGATGTAGAACGGGCTCGGTCGCGCCTTGAAGATCGCGATCAGCAGTGCCACGGCGGCGAGCGAGCGTTCTCCGCCAGAGAGCAGGGAGAGCCGTTCGATCTTCTTGCCGGCCGGCTTCACGGACACCTCGATGCCCGTCGTGAGCAGGTTCTCCGGATCGGTCAACCGGATGCTGCCGCTTCCGCCCGGGAACAGCACCGGGAAGACCTCGGCGAACGCGGCACGCGTGTCTTCGAAGGCGGCGGAGAAGATCGACTGCATCTTGCCGTCGATCTCCTCGATTATGGTGAGCAGATCTTTGCGCGTGTTCGTCAGATCGCTGAGTTGTTCGGTGAGGAACTTGTGCCGTTGCTCCAGAGCCGCGAACTCCTCCAGCGCGAGCGGGTTGACCCGGCCGAGTTGCGCGAGTTTGCGTTCGGCACGATCGAGCCGACGTCGTTGGTCGGCACGGTCGAAGGGCACGGTCGGCACCTCGGAGCCGCCGTCGACCTCCGATCCGCTGTCGGCGGGCACCGGCACCTGCGGCCCGTACTCGGCGATGAGCACGTCTTCGACCAGCCCGAGCTCGCTTCCGGCGCGCTCGAGCAGCCCCGAGAGGTGCAGCTTCTTCTCATAGATCTGCAGCTCCAGGCCGTGCACGTTCTCACTAATCGCCTGCAGCCGCTCGCG
The DNA here is from genome assembly GCA_035564555.1 of Humibacter sp. Classification (GTDB taxonomy): domain Bacteria; phylum Actinomycetota; class Actinomycetes; order Actinomycetales; family Microbacteriaceae; genus DATMTS01. The sequence goes on along the minus strand of DATMTS010000115.1, from coordinate 23,788 downwards.
GAGGGCGCTTTCATCGCGGCGAAGCCCGGTCAGCTCCTCGTTCTGGCTCGCCCTCTCCGCCTCGGCCGTCGCGAGCTCGACGCGAGCCTGGGTCGCGGAGGCGGCCGCGGAGTCCAGCACAGCCGGCAGCGCGGCGATGACGCGGTTGGCGGCATCCGTCTGATGCCTGCGGACCACGGCACGGCGTGCAGCCTGCTCGGCGGCGGCCCGCTCGGCCTCCCTGCGCGCCACGAGGGAACGACCGCGTTCCTGCTCGGCCCGCACGCGCTCCTTGGCGGTCTCGACCGCGAGACGTGCCTCGATCTCCGCCTCGCGGGCCGCTTCGAGCTCGGCCAGCAGACCGTCGCGCGCGCTCACGTCGAGAATCGGCCGCGGCCGCGAACGGGCGGTCTCCAGAGCGTTCTTGGCCTTCTCGGCCGCGGCCTGCGCCTCGGCCACCCGCTCCGCAGCGACGTCGATCGCGCTGCTCAACCGCTCCGACTCTGCGGCCGAGGTCTCCACCTGCACCTTGAGCCGGCTGAGCTTCTCGGCCTGAGCCGCAAGCCGGGAGTCGAACTCGCGCAGCGCGGAGAGCGCCGCCGTCGACTGCTGCTTGGCGCTCTGCAGGGCGCCGCGCTGCTCCGCGAGCGCGAACCGGGCGCGCTCCAGGTGCGAGGTGACCTCCTCGAGCCGATGACCGGCCGCATCTCGTTCGGCCACGAGCTCGAGCTTGCTCTGACCAGCTCCCGACCCGCCCCGCAGCACGCGTTCGGTGAGCACATCGCCGGCGCGGGTGATGACGGTGAGCTGCGCGGTCGCGGCGAGTGCACGCCACGCGGCCCGCGCGGCGCCGAGATCGTCGGCGATCACGGAGTGCGCGAGGATCGCGAGGATGCCGTCGGGCGCGGTGACGACATCGCCCGCAGCGATGGTGCCGGGCGGCAGTGCGGGCAGTGCGGGGCCGGCCCGGCCGGCATCGCCGATCACCACCTCCACCCGGCCCAGATCGTCGGATCGCGCGTGCTCGATGGCGTCGACACCGGCGTCTGCGTCGGAGGCGAGCACCGCGTCGGCCAGCGTGCCGAGAGCCGCAGCGACGGCCGTCTCATAGCCTGGGAGCACCTGGACGTGCTCGGCGACGAGCCCGCGGATGCCGGTCAGTCCCGCGGCGACAAGCGCGGTGGACCCGTCCCGCTGATCCAGTGCCAGCGAGAGCGCGCTGGTGCGCGCGGCAAGCGCGTCGCGCTCCCGCTCGAGCGTGTGCAGTTCCTCGCGCAGCCGTTCGATCTCGCCCTCGGCCTCGAACACCTTCGCCTGAGCGAACTCGTAGGCCTCGTCGAGGTCGCTCTCCCCCGTATCTGCGTCGACCGCCTCCGCCTCGGCCGCGGCGAACCGGGCCCGCGCGTCCTCGTGGCGTTCCCGGGCCGCGTCCAGGGCGTTCTGCTGCCGGAGGACCTCTCCGCGCACGGCCGCGAGTCGCTGTGCCGCGGCATCCGCCTGCCCGGTCAGCTTGCTCAACTCGAGGTCGTGCTTGGAGACGAGCTCGCTCTGCGCTGCGATCTCATCGTCGACGGCGTCCAGGCGCACCCGTGCGGCCCGGGTCGCTGCCTGCGCCCGCAGGTGCTCCGCCTCGGCGGCGGTCACCGACTCACGCAAACGAGCGGCCTCCGCGGCTGCCGCATCGATGGCCTCCTGCGTCACGCTCACCGTCGCGTCGGAGGCGTCGCCCTGGCTGCCCAGCAAGGCGAGCCGCTGGTTGGCGAGGGTGAACAGGCCGCGTAGGCGCTCCTGCACCGACTCCAGACCGAAGCTGGTGCGTCGTGCCGCGTCGACGGCATCCGACACCTGCTGCTGCTCGAGACGGGCGATGCGCAACTGGCTCTGCTCCAGCTGTTCCTGCAGCACGATCCGCTCGCTGTGCCGTTGATTCTCGTCGCGCGAGAAATCGTCGAGGGCGGCACGCAGACCGACGACCTCGTCGGCAAGCAGGCGGGCGCGCGCGTCACGCACCACGGCGGCGATGGTCTGCGCCTCGCGCGCGATCTCGGCCTGATGGCTGAGCGGTTTCAGCTGACGCCGGATCTCACCGGCGAGATCGCTGAGCCGGGTGAGATTGGTCTGCATCGCCTCCAATTTGCGCAGCGTCTTCTCCTTGCGGCGGCGATGCTTGAGGATGCCCGCGGCCTCCTCGATGAAGCCGCGCCGGTCCTCCGGGCTGGCATGCAGCACGGCGTCGAGCTGCCCCTGCCCGACGATCACGTGCATCTCGCGGCCGAGGCCCGAGTCGCTGAGCAGTTCCTGCACATCGAGCAACCGGCATCCTTCGCCGTTGATGGCGTACTCGCTGCCGCCGTTGCGGAACAGCGTTCTGCTGATCGTCACCTCGGTGTAGTCGATCGGCAGCGCCCCGTCCGAATTGTCGATCGTGAGGGTGACCTCGGCGCGACCGAGCGGCCCGCGGGTCGACGTGCCGGCGAAGATGACGTCTTCCATCTTGCCGCCCCGCAGCGTCTTGGCACCCTGCTCGCCCATCACCCAGGCGAGCGCGTCGACGACGTTGGACTTGCCGGAGCCGTTGGGGCCCACCACGCACGTCACGCCGCGCTCGAACGCGAAAGTGGTCGGCTGAGCGAAGGACTTGAAGCCCTTGAGCGTCAAGCTCTTCAGGTACACCGACACCCCATTTCTGCCAGGCACTACGGTACCGGATACCGGGCCGGGCGCCGGGAAGGCGGATAGGCTGGTCGGCTATCGATCGAAAGGTGGATGCCGTGCGCGTCGAGATCCGTCCGGTGCAGGTTCCCGACGAGATCCGATCCGCCGACGACGCCGACGCCGCGGACTTCGCCGATTTCGTCGACGTGGGCAATGCCTGCGCGGTGCAACTGTGGGGCAACGACGACTTCGTCTACAGCGCAATCGACGAACTGCCCTCCTATCGGCCGAGCCCCTTCCACTTGCGGATGATCGAACTCGCCAGGCTCGACGGTCTGGCCGTCGGGTGCGTCTCCGTCGTGCTGCCGCTGGAACCGGATGCGACGACTGCGGAGCTCGACGTTCGGGTGGTTCCCGGCGCCCGAGGGCGAGGAATCGGTTCGGCGCTGCTGGCACGGGGCGAGGAACTGATCGCCGAAGGTGGACGCCTCCACCTCACCATGTACTCGGAGCACGTCGCCGGCGTCCCCGAAGACGGCATACCGACGGTGTCGGCGCCCACCGGCGCTGTGGCGCTGCGCGCCGACGATCCCGCGGTGCGCTTCGCACGCGCGCACGGCTACCGGCTGGGCCAGGTGGACGTGATGAGCGCGCTGGCGGTGCCGCTGCCGCCCTCACTCGCAGAGCGGTTGGAACGCGAGACGTGGGGACACGCGACCGGTTACCGCACCGTCAGTTGGTGGCGGCACTGCCCGGATGAACTGGTCGACGGCTATGCGCAGGCCAGGGCGCAGATGGTGCACGATGTGCCGCGCGAGGGTATCACGCTGGATGCGGAGCAGTGGGACATCCGCCGCGTTCGCGACTACGAGGAACGACTGTACGCACGCGCCGAGCCGCTGCTGACCACGGCCGCCCTGGATGAGGCCATCGGCGAGTTCGCTGCGTACACCGAGATCGCGGTTCCGACGCAGACGAGAACGGCCCGATGCGAGCGATCAACGACGCGCTCGGCTCAGCGCCGTTGGGCTATGAGGCGAACTGGCAGAAGTCGCTCGCAGCCGCCTGAGCCCGCGATCAGGCCAGCGCCACCAATGCGGCGACGCCCGCGACGATGAGGGAGGCCAGTTTCACCAGTTCCAGCGCGACATAGGCCAGGTGGACGCGTGAGCCGCCTTCCGCGCGATCTGCCAGAACAGCCGCGGTGCGCCGCGCGAGTGCGGGTCGTACCAGCGCGACCTGCGCAAGCAGCGTGAGCACGGCGACCGCGCCGGCCACCGAGACTTCGGACGGTCCGGAGGTGCTGCCGTCGGCCAGCCCAAGGATTGCAGCGATCACGAGCCCGGCCGCAAGCACACCCTCGAGCACGTTCATGGCGCGGAACACGATGCGGCCGATACCGAGACCGAGCTTGAGCGTGATCCCCGGCGCGCGGAACTTGAGCGGGGTTTCCAAGAACGAGATCGCCACGACCGCCCCGCTCCAGGCGAAGGCGATCGCGACGATCACTGCGAGGCTCGAGGCTGTCACGATGCCTGCTGCCCCATGCTGCCGGACTCGGCGCGGAGCATGCCGCGAGCCTCGCTGTTGAGCGCGCCGCGAGGCGGGCCGGGCAGACGAACCCGCTGGCAGTTCGGGCAATAGTGCGAGGAGCGGTTCATGAACGTCGCGCGCACCAGGTCGCGTCCGCAGCGGGGGCAGGGACGGCCATGGCGGCCGTAGGCGTTCAGGCTGTGCGAGAAGTAGCCGGACGCGCCGTTCACATCCACGTATTGGGCGTCGAAGCTCGTGCCGCCTTCGGCAAGCGCCTTCTGCAGCACGAGTCGCACCTCGGCCAGCAGCACGCGCGCCCGACGCACACTCAGTGCGCCGGTCGGTTGGTCGAAGTGCACCCGTGCCGCCCATAACGCCTCGTCGGCGTAGATGTTGCCGATTCCGCTGATCAGTCCCTGATCCAGCAGCGCCCGCTTGACGGTGGTGCGCCTGTTGCGCAGGATGCGGATGAACGCGTCGTCGTCGAACGCGTCGTCGAGCGGGTCGCGCGCGATGTGTGCGACCTGCCCCGGCACCAACGGGCTGTCCCACCCGTGGCCGCCCGGGGCACCGTCCGCCGTCGGGAGCATCCGGTCGACGGCGAGGGAACCGAACGTGCGCTGGTCGGCGAAGTGCACGACGAGTTCCCCGTGCGCCGGATGCTCGATGGTGAGACGGATGCGCAGGTGGCGGTCGTCGGCGGCGCCCGGATCGCGGAGCAGCACCTGCCCGCTCATGCCCAGATGCACCAGCAGCGCGTCCGACGGACGGTCGCGGTCGGCGCTGCCGCGCGGCGCATCCTGCAGCGGTACCCAGAGGAACTTTCCACGTCGGGCGGCGCCCAGCATCCGGCGCCCTGTGAGCAGTGCCGCGAAGTCGCCCCTGGCACGATCGTGCCTGGTGAGCGCACGCTCGTCGAACACCTCGACGGAACTGACGGTCGCGCCGGTGACCGCGGGCTGAAGGCCGACGCGCACCACCTCAACCTCGGGCAGTTCCGGCATTCAACTGTGTCCAGGCCTGCAGCGCGGCGCTCATCTCGGCGTGCTTCTTGCTGGTGCCGTCACCGGTCGCCGCGATCAGGCCCGGCACCTCCACCGTCGCATGGAAGACCTTGTTGTGATCGGGTCCTGAGTTGGTCACGACGTAGACCGGCGCGGGAGCGCCGTGCTGCGCAGCGGCCTCCTGCAGGCTGGTCTTCGGGTCCATGGCGGCGCCGAACCGGTCGGGATCCTCCAGCAGAGGTTCGATCAGCCGAAGCACGAGTGCGGTCGCCGCGTCATCGCCCGCGTCGAGGTACACCGCGCCGATGACCGCTTCGACGGTGTCGGCCAGGATCGAGGGCTTCGCCGCTCCCCCGCTGGCCGCCTCGCCGCGACCGAGCAGCAGGTATTCGCCGAGGCCGATGGTGCGGGCAACCTCGGCGAGGGCGACGCTGGAGACCAGGGACGCCCGCCGCTTGGCGAGGTCGCCCTCGTCGAGCCCGGGATGCTGCCGGTACAGCATGACGGTGACGGCTTGACCGAGAATTGAGTCGCCGAGGAACTCCAGGCGCTCGTTGTTCGGGATGCCACCGTGCTCGTAGGCGTACGACCGATGGGTCAGGGCGAGCGTCAACAGCTCGGGGTCGATATCGACCCCGAGCCTGGATTGCAGACGCTGCAGTTGACTAGACGTCGGCGACCTTGCGGCCCTTGTACTCGAGGAACAGCGGGGTTCCTGCCGAGTCCTCGACGACCTTCGCGCGGTGCGGCAGGCTGTACGTCACTTTGCCGTTCTCGACGGTCTTGACGAGCGTGGGGACCTCGGCCTTCCACTGCGACCGGCGTGCGTGGGTGTTGGCGCGCGACTTCTTCCGCTTCGGAACAGCCATGGTGATCTCTCTTCTCTCGTCCTAGTGCTCTGATCTCACGAGCTCTGGTCTTCTCGACCGGCGTCGCCGGCCACGTCTTCTGACGCTTTCAACCGGCTGAGCGCGGCCCACCGCGGATCGATTCCGCTGCTGGATTCGCGCTCCTTCTGCTCGGCCATCCGCTCACCCGTCTCGGGATCGAGACCGGGGCAATCGGGCCGGCAGACCGGTTGGAACGGCAATGACAACACCACCGCATCCCTGACAAGAGGTTCAAGATCCACGTGGTCGTCGTGAACCTCATAGTCGAAAGCTTCCCCAGAAGAATACGCGAAAAGCTCTTGAAAATCGACTTGGAGCGGAAGCGTGAGGTCGGTCAGGCAGCGCCCGCACACCCCAGTGGCCTCTGCGTCGACCTCGGCGGAGACCAGGATGCCCTCATGCACGGACTCGAGACGCACGTCGAGATCGAGCCCGGACCCGGCCTTCACACTGATCAGACCCTCGCCGAGCTGTTCGGGGACCGCAATGCGCAGGTCGTGTTCGCGAAGTTCGCCCGTCCGATGAATGAGGTCGCGCACATCGATGCGATACGGGTTTGTGGAGGTGGTCACGCTGCACGATCTTACGCGCTGAACCGCACCCTTCCCCGAGAAGGCGACACGAAGCGAGGCAGCAGCGAGACGGGCACCAGTGTGGCGCGCAATCGCGGCCACGGGCCGGCGTCGAAGAGCATCCGCGCGAGCACGACACGCAGGTCATCGGCTCGAGTCGGGTCGTACACCACGGCGCCCGGGCGCCCGAACTGCTCTCGTTCGGCGGCGGCCAATAGAGACTCCACCGCTTCGGCGGCCGCAATATCGTCCCATCGATCACGCAGCGAATAGGCGAACGCCCGAGCGGTCTGGGTCGGCGGTACGGACATGCCGAGGTCGCGCGCGGTGTCGACCAGTTCCGTCCAGGCCAGCATGGCGCTGCCCCAGTCGTCGGAGAGACGCCGGAACCGGGTGGTGCGGCGCCAGCGGCGCAGCACGGCCGGCGCCGCCAGCAGCAGCAGCACGAACAGCAGCATGGCGACGCCGGAGAAGATCGGGGCGAGCGAGGTCTGCGCGGCAGAGGTCGTGCTGCGGTTGGGTGCGGCGGGATCGGTGGGCACGGCTGCGGCCGTCGTGGCGGCCGATGACGGCGCGGACGACTCCACGGGCAGCGGGGCGACGTATCCCGGAACCGTGTACGAGGGCTGCGTGCCCCGGCCCACGGTCGGCTCGAATGCCACCCAACCGACTCCGGAGAAGTACAGCTCAGGCCAGGCGTGCAGGTCGTCGGAGGAGACGCTGTAGGTCGCCCGCCCGTTGCCTGCCGACCCACTGAAGGTGCCGGGCAGGTATCCCATGGCGATACGAGCCGGAATGCCGAGGGTGCGCGCCATCACCGCCATAGCCGACGCGAAGTGCACGCAGTAGCCCTCCTTCAACTTGAGGAAGGTGGCGATCACCCCCATGCTGTCGCCGTCGTAGTTCTTGCGGACGGGTGCGTCGAGCGAATAGCTGAAGCTGCCGTCGTGGAAATAGTTCTGCAGCGCCACAGCCTTGTCGTAATCGGTCGCCGCACCGACCGTCGCCTCGCGCGCCGTCCTGGCGATCACGGCGGGCGCGTTGACGGGCACGAAGAGGTCTTTGACGACGGGCGCCGGATACGCACTCGCGGCCTCCCTCAATTGCGCGGCGGTCGGCTGGATCAGGTTGCTGTGCGCCGTGTACGAGAGGCCGCCGGTTCCTCCCGCGCCTGTCGTTATGGTGCGATCGAGACTCTCCCAGCCCAAGTCGACCGCGCCCGGACCGGTGATCTTGGCGGGCGCGTACGGCACCGGCAGCCAGCCGCTCTGCATGTTCTCGATCCGCACCTGCGTCGTGACTGTGGAGGTCGCGACCAGCGGATCGAGCCCGGGCGCCATCGGGATCTCTCCAGAGGCACCCAACGGCGTGGTCTTGCTGGCGGTGTGACGCCACGTCGTGCCGCTGTAGGTGTCGAGCGAGGCGAGCCGCAGGTACGGCGGGTTGGGCGAGGTGGTCGTGTAGCGCATCACCTCGACACCCGCCGGCCTGCGCAGGTCCTGGCCGAGGTCGATCAGCGGGTTGACCCCGGTGCCGATCGTGAGTCCGCCCGCCGAGATGCCCTGCCGCCCGATCTGCTGGAATCCGGGCGCCGTCGTCGACACGAGCAAGGCGAGCACGATCGCGGAGGCGGCGATCGACAGCGCCAGTCCCGACTCGGGTGCCGCCCCCCGGCGTTCCAGCACGTCGGCCCGCAGCAGTCCGAGATAGGCGATCGCTGCCGCCGTGAGCGCGAGCGGTGAGACACCGGTGATCAGGAACGCCGACGGTACGACGAGCACCGCGCCGATCGGGACCGCCGTGAGGGCAGGCATCCGCAGCGCCGTGGCGAACACGTCGGCGGCGACGGCGAAGATGCCGCCGCCGGCGACCACGAGGAACATCAGTTCCGGCACCACCGTGGCCGGTGTGGACTGCTGTGCGACCGATCGCGCCGCCTGCTCGAGGAGGTCTCCGAAATGCGTGAAGGTGGCCGGAGTCGGAAGCACGCCGATCGCGGTGCCTCCCCCGTACTGCGCCGTGAGGATCGCGAACGCAGTGAGCGCGCCGCCGAGCGGCGCCAGCCAGTTCGGAACGCCGAGGGTGCGCAGCACGGCATCGACGATGAGCACCGCAGCACCGGTGCCGACCAGCGCGAACCACCATTGCGCGCCGTCGAGCAACCCGATCATCGTGAACGAGACGGCGACGAGTTCCAGGGTCAGCCAGAGTCCGATGCGCCACTGGGCGCGATCGACGAACACCCGCTGCCGGGCGGCGGGAACGGCGACGCTAACCATGATCGGCTCCGGAATACCGGCGCTCGATCGCCTCACGCCACGCCTGGTCCGGCCGCGTCGTGGAGTCCATCGGCACGCAGGTCCAGCCGGCCAGGGTGAGTGCCTCACCACAGGATCGCGCATGGCCGACCAGGAAGGCGACCGCGGGGTCGGCGAAGGGACGCAGCGCCGCGAGCGCGCCGAGTTCGCGCTGCTCGCCGTCGACGAGAACCAGGAACGCCGGAACCGCCTGAGCATTGCGGTGCAGCACTCCGGCCAGCACGTTCGCTCCGTCGTAGTGCTGCCGGGGCTGCTGGCGCACGGCTGCCAGCGCCGCAAGCAGTTGCTGCTGGCCGGAGGGTTGCTCATACGTCGCGGTATTCGCCCCTGCCGAGCTGCGTGCTGATCCGGCGCGGCCGAAGAGCTGCGGGGAGGTCGACTCCACGATGCCCAGCACGTAGCCGGATTCGAGCAGGTCGGCTCCCAGCGCAGCTACCAGATCGACCCCCGCTTCGAACGCTTCGTTGCGCTCGTGGGCACGTCGGTGGTCGGGTCTGCCGGCGCGTTCGGTGTCGAAGAAGATCCAGGCTTGCGGGTTGCTTCGCTGCTCCTCCTGGCGCACCATCAGCTTGTCGTGCCGCGCCGTTGCCCGCCAGTGCACGCGGCGCAACGGGTCGCCCGTGCGGTATTCGCGCGCGATGAGTTCGTCGGCGCTCGGGACGCTGTGCCGCAACAGCTCGCGCTCCACACCGTCGCTCTTCGACGCGTCGTGCTCCCCGCGCTGCAGGTCGACCACGCGCGGGGTGACCAGCAGAGGCTTTCGCGTGCCGATGGCGTAACGGCCGTGCGCGAGACCGAACGGGTCGACGCGCTCGACGAGCAACGGCCCCACCTCGTATGCGCCGCGATGCCTGGTTCGAATGCGGTAATGCAGACCGACCCGGTCGCTGCGGTCCCGCGTCGACAGACTGTGCTCGCCGATCGGCGCCAGCGTCGCATCGCCGGGAAGCTCCAGACCGGTCTGCGCGGCATCCCGCCAGAGCAGGAACGGGGTGGGGCGGGAGCGCTCGTTGCGCACGGTGAGCCGGGTGGATGCCTCATCACCGGCCGCGACGGCATCCGGAGTGAAGGTGCGAGTCACCGTGAGCCAGGGACGGTCGACGGCGAGGGCGAGCATGCCGCCCAGCGGCAGCAGCACGAGGAACAGGCCGATGAACAACAGGTCGACCCGCGTCGTCATCGCGGCCGCGACGAGCACGGCCGTTCCGGTCAGACCGATGCCCCAGCCCCGCGCCGTCGGCCGCGGCCCCTTCGCTACGTTGCGACGGGAGGGCATGCCGGCTCCTACGCGTTCCCTGCGGGGATCGGCGTGGCTGCGACGATGCGTTCGACGATGTCGGCGATCAGACCGGTCGTCTCGTGATGCTGACCCATCGCTCTGCTCGTCGGCAGCAGCCGGTGGCTCAGCACGGGTACCACGAGGGCATCGATGTCGTCTGGCAGCACGAAGTCCCGTCCGTCCAGTGCGGCGAAGGCCTTCGCCGCACGCACGAGTTGCAGCGTCGCCCTCGGACTCGCCCCGAGCCGCAGGTCGCGGTCCTCTCGCGTGCCACGCGCGATGGCGACGGCGTATTGCTTGACCGCGGGCGAAGCGAAGGTTCGCCGCGCCCTGACCATCATTGCGCGCAACTGCTCGACGGTGACGACGGCTCCGATGCGTTCCAACGGGCTCGAGGTGTCTCGTCCGTTCAACATCTCCAACTCCGACGCCTCATCCGGGTACCCCATCGCGATGCGCGCCATGAACCTGTCGCGCTGCGCTTCGGGCAAGGCGTAGGTGCCCTCCATCTCGACCGGGTTCTGCGTCGCGATCACCAGGAACGGGCTGGTCAGTCGGTACGTCGAGCCGTCGACGGTGACCTGGCGCTCCTCCATGCACTCCAGCAACGCCGACTGAGTCTTCGGACTGGCCCGGTTGATTTCGTCGCCTATCACGATGTTGGCGAACACCGCGCCCGGCTTGAACTCGAACCGGCGCTCGGCCTGATTGTAGACGGAGACACCGGTGACGTCGCTGGGCAGCAGGTCGGGGGTGAACTGGATGCGGCTGACCGTGCAGGCCACCGACTTGGCCAGGGACTTGGCCAGCATGGTCTTGCCGACGCCCGGCACGTCTTCGATCAGCAGGTGGCCTTCTGCCAGCAGAACCGTGAGAGCGGTCTGCACGGCATCGTGCTTGCCGTCGATCACGGACTCGACGTTGCTGCTGATGCCGGCGGCGGCATCCCGCAACTCCACGAGGTCCATCTCCTCGGCCTCGACGCCGGAGGACGAACCGACCGATGGGTCGGTCGGTTGCGTGGTCGGGTAGCTGTTCATGTCTCCTGCAGATAGTCGTAGACGGCTCGTGGCACATACGGGCTGACGTCGCCGCCGAGCGCGGCGACCTGCCTGACCAGCGAACTGGAGACGTGCGCGTTCGCCGGATTGGGCAGTAGGAAGATGGTCTCCACCGAGGCGAGGTCACGATTCACGATCGCCATCGGCGTCTCGTAGGCCACGTCGACCTGCGATCGGATGCCCTTCACGAGCACGTGCGCTCCGACGTCGCTGCAGTAGTCCACGAGCAGTCCGACGCTCCATGCGGCGACCAGCACGTTGCCGGCGATGCGCGCCTCCGTGATGGATCGCTCGATCAGCTGAACGCGCTGCGCGATCGGCAGCAGTGCCTGCTTGTCGGGGTTGTGCACGACCAGAACATGCACCTCGTCGAAGATCCCCGCTGCGCGAGCGATCACGTCGATGTGCCCCAAGGTGATGGGGTCGAACGATCCAGGGACGACGGCGATCCTGTTCATAGACTTCCAGGATAGTCGTCCGGAGTTATCACTTCGTTACCGATTCAGGTTCGGGAGATGTATTCCGCCGTCGTACCGGTCAGCCGGCGCTCGATCGCGTCGGCCAGCGCCGGTGCGCCGGCGAGCGTCGGATCGTTTTCGAGCACGCCGGCCGCCGCGGCGCGCGCCTGCCCGATCAGCTCCGCATCCTTCGCCACCCGCACCAGGCGCAGCGACGACCGGCCGCCTGACTGGGTGGCGCCGAGCACGTCGCCCTCGCGCCGCAGGTCGAGGTCGACCTGTGCGAGTTCGAAGCCGTCCAGGGTCGCGGCGACCGCGTCGACCCGTTCCCTCGCAATGGTTCCGGGCTCGGCTCGGGTGACGAACAGGCAGAGCCCGGCGACCGACCCACGGCCCACGCGTCCGCGCAACTGATGCAGTTGCGAGACGCCGAACCGGTCGGCATCCAAGACGATCATGGCCGACGCGTTCGGCACGTCGACACCCACCTCGATGACCGTCGTCGCCACGAGCAGGTCGATATCGCCCGCGGCGAAGGCGCCCATCGTGGCATCCTTCTCGTCCGAGCTCATGCGGCCGTGCAGCGTCCCGATCCGCGCCGCGGCGAGCAGCGGATCGGCGCGCACGGCGGCCGCGGCCGATTCGACGGATGCCGGCGGACGGCTCTCCGGCGCCGGTTCAGCGCCGGGTTCCTCCGGAACGTCGTCGAGACTGTCGGCGGAGATCGCCGGGCACACCACGAACACCTGGTGGCCCGCGGCGATCTCCTCGGCGGCCCGCTCCCAGATGCGCCGTTCCCAGCGCGGGTGCTCGGCGAGCGCGACGACGAAGCTCTCGATGCCCTGCCGCCCCGCGGGCAGTTCGGCGATCGTCGAGACGTCGAGGTCACCGAATACCGTCATCGCCACCGTGCGCGGAATGGGTGTCGCGGTGAGCACCAGCACGTGCGGAGGGGTGCTGCCCTTCAGGCGGAGGGCCTCACGCTGATCGACGCCGAAACGATGCTGCTCGTCGACGACGACGAGTCCGAGATCGAAGAACTCGACGGCGTCACCGATCAGTGCGTGGGTGCCGATGACGATTCGTGCCTGCCCGGTGACGATGCGCAACAGCGCGCGTTTGCGCTCCGCTGTGCTCAACTGGCCGGTGAGCAGGGTCGGCATCAGCCGTGCGGAGAGATCGGGGCCCAGCGCACGCACGATCGAGCGCAGATGCTGCGCCGCCAGCACCTCGGTCGGAGCGAGCAGCGCGGATTGCCCGCCGGAATCGGCGACGGCGAGCATGCCGCGCAATGCCACCACGGTCTTGCCGCTGCCGACTTCGCCCTGGATCAGCCGGTTCATCGGCTCGATGGATGCCAGGTCGCGGGCGATCTCGCCGCCGACGGCGACCTGATCGCGGGTGAGATGGAATGGCAGCGCTGCGTCGAAGGCCGCGAGGTAGCCGTCATCATCGGCGTGGCGCGGGTTCGTCGGCATGGCGCGGGAGCGCTGCCGCTGCAGGAGCAGGGCCGACTGCAGCACGAACGCCTCCTGGAAACGCAGCGCGTCACGGGCGCGCTGCCAGTCGGCGTCGGACTCCGGGCGGTGCACGAGTTCCAACGCCCTGCGGAGCGGCAGCAGACCGCGCTCGGCGGCGAGCTCGGAAGGTACGGGGTCGGGCGCGTCGGCCAGGTCGTCGAGAACCTCCCCGATCAGCTTGCGGATCCTCATGCTGGTCAAGGTCGCCGTGGCCGGATAGATCGGGATCGGCTGTAACGCGAATCGCGCCGCGGCCTCCGGAGTCGCCTTGGCACGCTCGTCGTCCTGATCGAAGAGCTCGTATTCGGGGTGAGTCAGTTGCAGGGTGCCGTGGTAGTCGGTCACCTTGCCCGCGAACATCCCCCGCATGCCCGTGCGCAGCTGGTCGGCGCGCCACTTCTGGTTGAACCAGGTCAGCGTCAGGATGCCTTTGCCATCGGAGATGCGCGCTTCGACGATGGAGCCGTGCCGCTGTTTCATCGCGCGCGAGCGCACCGCCAGCACCTCGGCGACGATCGTGACGTCTTCGCCGACCGGCAACTCGCTGATCGCGGTCAGTTCGCCGCGCCTGGCGTACCTGCGCGGATAGTGCGCGAGCAGATCGGCGACGGTCTCGTAACCGAAAGCCGTCCGGTACGGCGCCGCTGCCCTGCCGCCGAGCAGAACGGCCAGCGGCGTGTCGAGTTCGACGTGCGCTGGCATGCATTCAGGCTAACCTGCTCGGGTGACACGAATCGTCGCCGGAGCAGCCGGATCGCTCACCCTCGCCGTTCCGACGACCGGCACCCGCCCGACCAGCGACCGGGTCCGCGAGGCGGTGTTCTCGGCGCTGGACTCCCGTGACCTGGTGCGCGGCTCTCGGGTCGTCGACCTGTACGCGGGCTCCGGCGCGCTCGGCCTCGAGGCGGCGAGCCGGGGCGCGGCGTCCGTGCGGCTAGTGGAGCGGGGTCGCCAGGCGGCCGAGGTGTGCAGGCGCAACGCACGGGCCGTCGGCCGCGCTCTTCCCGAAGCGGACGTGCAGGTGCGCGCGACGGGCGTGCGCTCGTTCCTCAGCGCGGAGCCCGGCCCGTTCGACTTGGTCTTCGCCGACCCGCCGTACGAACTGGGCGAGGCCGAGCTTGCCGAGATGCTGCTGCTGCTCATGCCACGGCTCGCACCGGGCGGCACGGTCGTCGTCGAGCGCAGCTCCCGCTCCCCCGAACCGGCTTGGCCGCATCTGCTCGTGCCGGAACGACGGCGGGCCTATGGCGAGACGGTCGTGTGGATCGCGACGGCCGATCGCACCGACGACAACGATCAGCCGGCCGCCCCGTCCCAGCCCGCGTAGGGGTCCCAGCCCGCCCCTCGTTCGCCCGCGGGAACGTACGGCGCGCCGTCCAGCAGCAGGCCTGTCCCTGGTCGCACGCTGCCGATTCGGCGGAAGGCCAGCGGCAGCACCGCCTCCGGCGGGAACGTCGCCAGCAAGGAGTGGTCCTCGCCCCCGGTGAGGGCGGTCTGGGCGTCGGCGGCCGAGCCGGCGAGCTGGCGCACGGCTTCGGAATCCAGATCGAGCGCCACGCCGGAAGCCGACGCGACCCGGCCTGCGTCGAGCGCGAGTCCGTCGCTCAGGTCGAGCATCGCCGTCGCGCCGGCTCGCGCGGCCTCCACCCCGGATGCGATCGGTGGCGACGGACGCAGCTGCGCGCGAACGTGCGGTAGGTCGCGCAGCGCGGCGGAACGCGTCGAGTCAGGCACACCGTTCTCGTCGACGCCGTACTCGAACAGCTCGTGCAGGCCACGCGCGGCAAGGCCGAGTGCACCGGCGACGGCGATCACGTCCCCCGCCCGGGCGCCGCTGCGCAGCACGGGTACGGCCCCCTGCAGATCCCCGAAAGCCGTGACGGCGATCGTGAACACGTCGGAGACCGAGAGGTCGCCCCCGACCACCCCGCAGCCGGGGGCGAGCGCTTCGCAGCCGGCCCGCAGCCCGTCTGCGATGCCTTCCAGGACGGCGACCGGCGTGTCACTCGAAGCGGCGATCGCGACCAGCAGAGCGGTGGGACGGGCGCCCATCGCCGCGACGTCGGCGAGGTTGGATGCCGCGGCCTTCCATCCGAGGTCGCCGGGAGTCGACCACGCCCAGCGGAAGTCCGGGCCGTGCACCATCATGTCGGTCGTGACGACGTAGCGTCCGTCGGGGGCGGCGAGGATCGCCGCGTCGTCGCCCGGCCCGAGCAACGCCGACTCGGAATGAGGCAATCGGGGAAAGATGCGCCGCAGCGCAGCGATCTCGCCGATCGAGCCCAGCGTGTCTCTGCTGAGGCCGCTCCGGCCGGGGTCGCTCGGGCCGGGGTCGATGGCGGTGCGCTCGGGCTCAGGCGTCGTCATGCTTCTCACGGTAGCGTGGAGCCGATGACATCCCGGCTCCCGCGCCCGATCGGCGCCGCGCTCGCTCTGTGCGTCGTCGGGTTGGGCGTCGTCGCCTCTCTCACCGCGTGTGCGCCGACCGTGGCGATGACGCCGGCGCCCGACGCGAACGACCCACGCTGTGCCGCGGTGACGGTGCGTCTGCCCGACACCGTGGCAGGCGAGGCGAAACGCGCGACCGACGCGCAGGCGACGGGCGCCTGGGGCGATCCGGCCGTCGTGCTGCTGCGCTGCGGGGTGACGCCCATCGGCCCGACCACCAAACCATGCGTCTCGGTGAAGAGCGGCGACGTCACGATCAATTGGGTGCTGGAGAACGATCCGAGCGACACCGTGCTGCGATACATCACCTTCGGCCGCGTCCCCGCCACCGAGCTGGTGATCCAACACGGCGTGCATGGCGTCTCGGACGCCGACGTGCTGCCGGCATTCAACCAGGCGATCGCAAGCATCCCGCAGGGGCGCCTGAAGTGCCAATCGCTGTCGAACACTCCGTGACTTCGCCCGGCATCCGGCCCGCTCGCGTTATGCGCTGACCCTGCTCAGAGACGTCTGGACGAGCTCGTCGATCAGCGCCGGATAGCTCAGCCCGGTCTCGGCCCAGCAGCGCGGGAACATCGAGATCGGCGTGAATCCCGGCATGGTGTTGATCTCGTTGATCACGAAGCCGTCGTCGGTGAGGAAGAAGTCGACCCGCGCCAGTCCCTCGCAGCCCAGCGCGTCGAAGGCTCGCACCGCCAGATCCTGCATCGTCGAGAGGTCGTCGTCGCTGAGCTGAGCGGGGCACACCAGATCGATGCCCGGTGCGTCGAGATACTTGGCGGCGAAGTCATAGAAATCGCGCCCGGAGACGACGATCTCGCCGGCGACAGAGGCCCGCGTCGGCTCGCCGGGACGCCCGCCGAGCACCGCGATCTCGACCTCACGGCCGACGACTGCCGACTCGATGAGCAATTTGTCGTCCTCCTCGAACGCGATCCGCACGGCGTCGCCCAACTCGTCGGCGCCGGTCACCTTGCTGACGCCCACGCTCGAACCCGCCCGGGCCGGTTTGACGAAGACGGGCGAGCCGAGCGCCGCGGCCGCCTCGCGCACCCGCTGCTCATCGTGCAGCCAGTCCAGCGCGGTGACCGTGGTCCACGGAGCCACCGGCAGCCCGGCGTGCTGCAGCACGGTCTTCGTGAAGTGCTTGTCCATGCCGAGCGCGCTCGCCAGCACGCCGGAGCCGACATAGGGCAGCCCCACGAGCTCGAGCATGCCCTGCACCGTGCCGTCCTCGCCCCACGGTCCATGCAGGATCGGGAACACCACGTCGAGCTCGTGCCGGGCGATCTCAGAACCCGAGGCATCCAGCACCGTCAACGTGCGGCTGAGGGCATCCTGCGGCCACAGCACCCGCGTGCCGTTGTCGACGACGGTAGGCAGTGCGTCCGCGTCGTGGAGGGCGGAGTTCAGGGCGAACCGGTCGGCGTCGTCGTCTTCGAGCACATAGGCCCCGTCGCGGGTGATGCCGACGGGCACGACCTCGTACCGGTCACGGTCGATCGCCGCGAGCACCCCGCCCGCCGTTGCGCAACTGACCGAATGCTCGCTTGAGCGCCCCCCGAAAAGAAGTGCGAGCACGAGCTTGCGCGTCATCCGTCGTCCTTTCGCCCTGGGGTTCGTCCGAATCCGTTGTCAGGTGCGGAGCGATGTCTTTCGGATCGAGCGTACCGGCAAGCACCTGGTCGACCTGCTCGACGATGGGCATCCCGACGCCCTTCGCCCGTGCCAGCGTCAGAATCGGAGCGACGGATGCCAGGCCTTCGGCGGTCTGGTTCATCTGCTTGACGACCTCGTCGAACCGGTAGCCCTGACCGAGCAGGCGGCCGGCCGTGTTGTTGCGTGACAGCGGCGACTGGCAGGTCGCGATCAGGTCGCCGAGACCCGCGAGCCCGGCCAGCGTGTCGGAGTGCGCTCCGTGCGCGACGGCGAAGTCCGTCATCTCCACCAGGCCCCTGGTGATGATCGAGGCTTTGGTGTTCTCGCCGTAGCCAACCCCGTCGACGATGCCGATCGCGACGGCGATCAGGTTCTTCAGCACCCCGCCGAACTCGGTGCCGATCACATCCGTGTTCACGAACGACCGGAAGTACCGGTTGGTCGCTGCGAGCGCGACGGCCTGAGCGGTCTCCAGGCTGCTGGAGGAGATCACCGCCGCGGTGGGCTGTTCCTTGGCGATCTCCAGTGCCAGGTTGGGGCCGGATGCCACGGCGATCCGCGCCGGGTCGATCTGCAGCACCTGCTCGATCACCTCGCTCATGCGCATTCCGCTGCTCTTCTCCACGCCCTTCATCAGGCTGACGACCGGCGCCGATTGCGGCAGCAGCGACGCGACGGCGACGAGGTTGTCGCGCAAGGTCTGACTGGGAACCGAGAGGTAGACCTGCTCTGCTCCCGCCAGAGCGTCCTCCACGCGGGAGGTCGCGGTGAGGTTGCGCGGCAGGTTGATGCCGGGCAGGTAGTCGCTGTTGCGTCGCGCTTCGCGGATCTCGCGCGCGACCTCGGGGCGTCGTGCCCACAGCACGACATCCGAGCCGCCATCGGCGAGAACCTTGGCGAAGGTGGTTCCCCAGCTGCCGGCGCCGAGAACGGCTACGCGGCGCCGGCTGAGTGGCTCAGCTCTCAAAGCGACCAGTCTCCTTCTGCTCGTGCTGAGCAGGATTCCAGCGCGCGGCCGGCGCCTTCTCGCCGCGCAGCCGCTCCAATTGAACGGTGATGCCGGCCATGATGCGCTCGGTCGCACCGGAGAGCGTCGTCGCATCCAAGGGTTTGCCTTCGAACGCGGAGAGATCGACCGGGTCTCCGAACGCGACGGTGATCGTCTTGCGCGGAAAGAAGCTGATCTTCTTGGCGTAGCGCGCCATCACCTGCTGGCTGCCCCAGTGCGCCATCGGGATGACGGGGATGCCGTGCTCGAGCGCCATGCGCGCCGCACCGGACTTGCCGCGCATCGGCCATAGGTCGGGATCCCGGGTCAGCGTGCCTTCCGGATACACGATGACGACGCTGCCGGTTCGCACGATCTGCTGCGCCGCCGCCAAGGTATCGGCGCCTCCTCGTCCGGCACGCGCCACCGGCACCTGGCCCGACTTGGCCAGGAACCAACCGACGACCGGCACGTCGAAGAGGCTCTGCTTCGCGAGGAAGCGCGGGGCCCTGCCGAGCCGCCACAGCAACGAGCCGACGATCAGCGGGTCGATCTCGCTGTAGTGGTTCGGAGCGATGATGAAGGCGCCCTGCTTGGGGAGCTTCTGGGCATCGGTGACGCGGAAGCGCACCATGGCCGAGATGAGCGGAACCACGATGCCCGCCATCGGCCAGAAGACCGAGGGTCGACCGGTCTCCGATCGCGGGCGGCGTTCTCCGGTCGGTCGGCGTCGGCCGGTCTTCGGCGTCTTCTCTGCTGGCACCAGCCCATTATCCATGCGCACAGGGCCGGTGCCCTCAGGCCACGAGCTCGAAGTCCGCTCCCAACAATTGCAGCTTCGTGAGGAAGTTCTCGTAACCGCGACTGATGATGCCCACGTTGCTCACGGTGGAGGTCCCCTCGGCGGTGAGCGCGGCGATCAGATGGCTGAATCCACCACGCAGATCGGGCACCTCGATGTCGGCGCCGTGCAATTGGGTCGGCCCGGTGATCACCGCGGAATGGTTGAAGTTGCGCTGACCGAACCGGCAGGGGTGGCCGCCCAGGCACTCCTTGTGGATCTGGATCGTCGCGCCCATCTCGATGAGGGCATCCACGAAGCCGAACCGCTGTTCGTACACCGTCTCGTGCACGATCGAGACGCCGTTCGCCTTGGTCAGGGCGACCACCAGCGGCTGCTGCCAGTCGGTCATGAACCCGGGATGCACGTCGGTCTCGATGACGACGGGCTTGAGTTCGCCGCCGGGATGGTAGAACCGGATGCCGTCCTCGGCGATGTCGAAGGCGCCGCCGACCTTGCGGAACACGTTCAGGAAGGTCAGCATCTCGGGCTGCCTGGCTCCGCCGACGAAGATGTCACCGCCGGTGGCGAGAGCCGCCGCCGCCCAGCTGGCCGCCTCGTTCCGGTCGAACAACGCGGTGTGGCTGTATCCCGCCAGGCGCTGGACGCCCTCGATGCGGATCACCCGGTCGGTGTCCACCGTGATGATGGCGCCCATCTTCTGCAGGATGTTGATCAGGTCCATGATCTCGGGCTCGATCGCCGCGCCCTTGAGCTCCGTGATGCCTTCGGCCCGAACCGCGGTCAGCAGCACCTGCTCGGTGGCGCCGACGCTCGGATACGGCAGTTCGACCTTTGCGCCGTGCAGACCTCCTGGTGCGGTCATCCGGATGCCGCTGGGCAGCTTCTCCACGTTGGCGCCGAACCGGCGCAGCACCTCGAGATGGAAGTCGATCGGACGGTCGCCGATGCGGCATCCACCGAGATCGGGGATGAACGCCTCACCGAGCCGGTGCAGCAGGGGACCGCAGAACAGGATCGGAATGCGGCTCGACCCGGCATGTGCGTCGATGTCGGCCATGTGCGCGCTCTCGACATTGCTCGGGTCGAGCAGCAGCACGCCCTCGGCCGGACCGTCGGTGACCTTCACGCCGTGGATCTCCAGCAGGCCGCGCACGACGCGCACGTCGCTGATGTCGGGCACCTCACGCAACTCACTGGGACCGTCGCCGAGCAGCGCGGCGACCATCGCCTTCGTTACGAGGTTCTTCGCACCCTTCAGTTCGATGCGGCCATTCAGCGGTCGCCCCCCGTTGATGGTGATCTTCTCTGCGGTCATTCCCACGCGGGCACCTGCCTGTTGCGCATCCTGAAGAAGTGAGTTCACGTATGTTCCACCGGCAATGTTCTCGGCCGCCATGCTGCCCGGCGGGATTCGAATTCTGTGATCTGCGCTTCGTCACGCAACGTCAGGCCGATGTCGTCCAGGCCCTCGAGCAATCGCCACCTAGTGTAATCGTCGATGTCGAACGACACGGTCAGGCCGCCGACCGTCGCGTTTCTGGCAACCAGATCGACCGTGGCGGTTATTCCCGGTTCCGCATCGATCAGGGCCCAGATCTGCTTCAGGTCGTCTTCGCTGATGGTGCCGGTGAGCAGACCCTGTTTGCCGGAGTTGCCGCGGAAGATGTCACCGAAGCGCGGGCTGAGCACGGCCGTGAAGCCGAAGTCGCGCAGCGCCCACACGGCGTGCTCGCGTGAGGAGCCGGTGCCGAAATCGGGTCCCGCGAACAGGATGCCCCCGTTGCGGTAAGGCTCCTGGTTGAGCACGAAACCGGGATCCTGACGCCACTGGTGGAACAGCGCGTCGTCGAAGCCCGTCTTGGTCACGCGCTTCAGGAAGACCGCGGGGATGATCTGGTCGGTGTCGACGTTCGAGCGCTTCAGGGGCACCGCCGGGCCGGTCAGTGTCGAGATCTTCTCCATCAGGCCAGAACCTCCTGCGTCGGGGTGGCGGTATGTTCCAGGTCCCACGGGCTCGAGAGCGTGCCACGGATCGCCGTCGCCGCAGCGACCAGCGGCGACACCAGATGGGTTCGTCCGCCCTTGCCTTGCCTGCCCTCGAAGTTGCGATTCGAGGTCGACGCGCAGCGCTCCCCCGGGGCCAGCTGGTCGGGGTTCATACCCAGGCACATGGAGCATCCGGCGAAGCGCCACTCGGCTCCGAACTCCGTGACGATCTTGTCGATGCCTTCGGCCTCGGCCTCGATGCGCACGCGCGCCGAACCGGGAACCACCATGACGCGCACCCCGTCGGCCTTCGTGCGACCCTTGATGACCGAGGCGAATGCACGCAGGTCTTCGATTCGGCTGTTGGTGCATGAACCCATGAACACCGCGTCGACGCGCACATCCTTCAGCGGGGTTCCGGCGTGCAGGTCCATGTACTCGAGCGCCCGTTCGGCGGCCGCTCTGGCGTTCGGATCATCGAAGGATGCCGGATCGGGCACGGTCTCTGACAGGGATACGCCCTGACCCGGGTTCGTCCCCCAGGTCACGAACGGTTCGAGCTCGTTCGCGTCGATGAACACCTCCGCGTCGAAGACCGCGTCGTCGTCGGTCACCAGCGTCTGCCAGTATTCGACCGCGTCGTCCCAGTCCTGGCCCCGAGGCGCATGGGGCCGCCCCTTCAGGTAGGCGAAAGTCGTCTCGTCGGGGGCCACCATGCCCGCGCGCGCCCCGGCCTCGATCGACATGTTGCAGATCGTCATGCGGCCCTCCATCGAGAGCGCGCGGATCGCGCTGCCGCGATACTCGAGTACGTAGCCCTGACCACCGCCGGTGCCGATCTTCGCGATCACGGCGAGAATGATGTCTTTGGCGGTCACGCCCGGCCGCAGTTCGCCCTCGACCGTGATGGCCATCGTCTTGAACGGCTTCAGAGGCAACGTCTGCGTCGCCATCACATGCTCGACCTCACTGGTGCCGATGCCGAACGCCATAGCACCGAACGCGCCGTGCGTCGAGGTGTGGCTGTCGCCGCAGACGACGGTGATGCCCGGCATGGTGAGCCCGAGTTGCGGACCAACGACGTGCACGATGCCCTGCTCGATATCACCGAGCGAGTGCAGCCGGACGCCGAACTCCTCGCAGTTCCTGCGCAGCGTCTCGATCTGAGTGCGGCTCGTCAGGTCGGCGATCGGCCTGTCGATGCCGATCGTCGGCGTGTTGTGGTCCTCGGTCGCGATCGTGAGGTCGGGCCGACGCACCGGACGCGCGGCCATGCGCAACCCGTCGAACGCTTGTGGGCTGGTGACCTCGTGCACCAGGTGCAGGTCGATGTAGATCAGGTCGGGAGTGCCGTCCTCACCCTTGACCACGAGGTGGTCGTCCCAGACCTTCTCGGCCAGGGTGCGCGGTTTCGCGTTCATGTGCTTCGTCTCCTGTTTCGGGGTCCGGTACGGGCGCCGACGAACTCCGCGACGAGTGCGGCCCGGATTCAGGACTCGCCGCGGCGACTAAGGAGGAGAGAGACGATCAGCACTCGTTCAGGGTAGCATCCCCGCACTGTGCGCCGGCTGGCGCCCGCGCACCCCGGCTCGCGCACTGCGCACACCGGGCTCGCGCATTGCGCACTGCGGGCTCGCGCATTGCGCCCTGGGCACTGCGCACACCGGGCTCGCAGGCTTCGCCCGCCACAACGGAACCACCTTTGTGCGTCCGAACCGCGAACGTTCGCGGTTCCGTTGCACAAACCTGGTTCCGACGAAGTGTGAGTGTGCTGCGGCCGCAGCGCTGTCGCCGGTGCTGGCCGCCTCAGTCAGCGGCGCTCCGCACGGCGCGCATCGGGACTTGACCTCGGCCCGCGCGCCGCACCAGCCGGGCATGCGCGCTGCGCGCACCGGTCCGCCACACCGGTCCGCGATGCAACGGAACCACCTTTGTGCGTCCGAACCGCGAACGTTCGCGGTTCCGTTGCACAAACCTGGTTCCGACGAAGTAAGTCTGAGTGTGCGACGTCGCCGCGGCGGGGTCGGCAGCGGGCTGGCCGGCGTGCGCGAGCAGCCAGACAGGCAGACGTGGTCACGCGCGGTCGACGCGGACGGCGTAGCGGCCGAGGTACACGGTGCTGCCGGGGGCGACCGGTGTCGGGATGCCGGGCGCCGTCTCGTGCTCTGTGCCGTCGGCGGACGTCACTGTCACCCCGTTGGTCGAATGCAGGTCGGTGACCCGAAGTCCGCCCTCGACCGGCTCGAATGCCGCGTGCGTCTTAGACACCGTCTTCGCCGGATCGTTCACGACCACGAGTTCTGCCCCGGGCAGCGAGTCGGGAGCGACCGGGTTGCGGCCAAGCAGCACGACGCCGTCGACCACGATCACGATTCCCGTCGGCATGGCGATGCGCCATCGACGCTTGGATGCGTCGGCCGGCTCGGGCGTTCCGGCCGCCACCGGCGGACGGAACGGTGGCAGCGCCGACGTGTGCACCGGCGCTCGATGGGTCTGCGAGTCTGTTTCAACCCTCGTCGGCACAAGATGCGGCGGAGGCACGATGTAACCGGGCTTGTCCACGCTGCCATGATAGGAGGTCGCGCCGGCGCGCCTCTCGCCGGCCGACCGCGCGCCGGCCGACGGCCCACCCC
>DATMTS010000114.1:0-41638 GCA_035564555.1 Humibacter sp. | reverse complement strand
TCGCGGGAGATGTACCTCAAAGGCACGCCGAGCTTCGAACACCACGTCGCCACCTACGGGTCCCAAGCCTCCTTCGGATACAAAGACTTCATTCCGAGCTTCACGATGAGCAAGTTCGACCCGGACGATTGGGCCGCGCTGTTCAAACGCGCAGGCGCTCAGTTCGTCATGCCCGTCGCCGAACACCACGACGGATTCGCAATGTACGACACGGAACGCTCTCGCTGGAACGCTGCACGAATGGGGCCGGCTCGGGATGTGTTCGGCGACCTCCTCGAGGCAGTCGACCGTGCGTGGATGGTGCGTGCCGCATCGTCACACCGTATGGAGCACTGGTTCTTCATGAACGGCGGCATGCGATTCGATTCCGACGTGCGCGACCCCGAATACGAGGACTTCTACGGGCCGGCGCAGCGGGAAGAGATCGCGCCCAACGAACGATTCTTGGAGGATTGGCTGCTGCGCACGGTCGAGATCATCGACAAATACCGCCCGCAGGTGCTGTGGTTCGACTGGTGGCTCGAGCAGCCTGCGGCCGAGCCGTACCGGCTCCAACTCGCGGCGTACTACTACAACCGCGCCGCGGAGTGGGGCCGCGAAGTCGTCATCAACTACAAGTGGGACGCGTATCGGCCCGGCACCGCCGTCTACGATATCGAGCGCGGCGCGATGGGTGAGATTCGACCTACCGTATGGCAGAACGACACCTCCGTATCGCGTACGGCCTGGTCGTGGGTCGAAGGGCACGAGTACAAGACGGTCGCCGGCCTCATCGCCGAACTCGCCGATGTCGTTTCGAAGAACGGCGCACTCCTTCTGAACATCGGTCCGCGTCCTGACGGCACCATAGCCCCTGAGGAGCGCAGCATCTTGGAGGAGATCGGCGACTGGCTCGGCAGTAATGGTGAAGCGATCTTCGGCAGTCGCCCGTGGGTTATCCCAGGTGAGGGTCCGACCGAGACCGCTGTGGGATCCTTTGTCGATTCAGCGGCCATCGAGTACACACCGAGTGACATGCGCTTCACGACTCGTCATGATGTCACCGGCGACTACATTTACGCGATCCTGCTGGCGCCACCCGTTGACGGCGTCGCGCGCATCCGCGCGTTCGCCCCTTCGTCCGGGGTGCTGTCCCGCGGTGTTCGCGAGGTGACGGTGCTCGGCACGAGGGAGAAGCCCGAGGTCAGCTGGGCGGCCGACGCCCTCGAGGTGACCATCCCTGGAGAAGCGCGCACCGATCACGGACCGGTGGTGAAGTTGTATCTCGAGCCTCGAACGGTGCAGGCTCGCGTCGATTTTCTTCATGGATGAGAGCGCGAACGTAGGGGTCTCTTCGGGACTCTAGAACTTGCACTAAGTGCGTCGTTGCACTTAGTGTAATAAACGTGATCGAAGAAACCGTTCCCGACCGACGCGCGGCGCTCAAGGCGAGACATCGCGCGGCGATCCTCGAAGCGGCTCGCAAGCTCGTCGAGGAGCGGGGCGGCCCGCGGTTCTCGGTGGACGAACTCGCCGATCGGGCCGACGTCGCGCGGCGCACGGTGTTCAATCACTTCGCCTCGCTCGACGAGGTGCTTCTCACGCTGTGCGCCGACGAACTCGTCGTCGTGGTCGACCAATTCACGGCCTCAGTCGCCGGCACGCCCGTCGGCGACGGTAGTAGGGCGGCCCTGTTCGACGAGCTCTCCGTGGCCCTCCGCTCGGCAGACCTGCCGAGCCCGATCAGGCGGATCACGACCATCCTCGACATCAGAGATCCTGGCGACAGCCGCGCCAACGTGGTCAGCGACATGGCTTACAACCGGGTCGGCGAACTGCTGCGGCACGAGATCGCTCGACGCTATGACGCAGCCGATCCCCTCGACGTTCAGCTGCTGGTCGGCTCGCTGATGAGCGGTCTCGCGGTGATCGCCGCACACTGGATCGCCGGCGCCATGCCCAGCGACACCTCTCGCGCAGGGTGGGATGAATTGCTCACGCGCCTGATCGACAGCATCCGCTCGGGGTACATGCCGCAGCGCTGACCTGCGCGCCGCCACCACGAATCCGCGCACCACTGACTTCACACCACAAAGACAACACCACGCATCAGGGACCCGCTGTTGCGCCACCGCATCCGGTCGACCCGCGGCCGACCGCCACCAAAGAAAGAGGCAACCATGGCCTCCCTGCTGTACCGCCTCGGACGATTCTCAGCCCGCAGACGCTGGTCCGTCATCATCGCCTGGATCGTGGTGCTCGCACTCGCCGGCGTCGGATTCGGTCTCTTCGCAGGCACCACGTCGAGTTCGATCAGTCTTCCCGGCACCGCCACGGAGAAGGTGACGAACCAGCTGAAGCAGAACTTCCCCTCCACGGGAGGAGGCAGCGGCAGCCTGGTCTTCGAGACGACCGACGGCAAGCCCTTCACCTCGGCCGAGAAAGCGTCGGTCGGCGTCCTGGTGGGCGATATCGGTGACATGCGCGGGGTCTCGGGCACCACCGACCCGTTCACCGCGCAGAAGAAGCTCGACGATCAACGCACCACGATCAGCGACGGCGCCGAGAAGATCGCCGCCGGCACCCAGCAGATCGCGGATGCCCGTGCGCAACTCGACCTGGCGCAGAAGCAACTCGATGCACAGACGAAGCAGGCCGAGGCCGCCGGGATGCTCGATCAGGCGAAGCCGCAGCTGAGCCGGGCGCAGACGCAACTCGACGCGAATCGCAGCAAGCTCGACACCGAGTCGGCGCAGCTGAAAGCCGGCAAGACCAGGCTCGATCTCGGCTCACGACTGCTGAAGCTGACGGGAGACGCGGGAATCGTCTCCCGCGACGGAACCGCGGCCATCGGCACCGTCTCGTTCGACGTGGCCACCACCGCTGTCCCGACCGAGCTCAAGGATGCGATCGTGCACGCCGCCGATGATGCGGATATCAGCGGCGTCAGGGTCTCCGTCTCGAACGAGATCGCTCAGACGGTCCCGTCGGTCATCGGCGTCGGCGAGATCATCGGCGTGCTGGTCGCTGCGATCGTACTGGTCCTCATCCTGGGCACGATCATCGGAGCGGCCATTCCGCTGGTCAGCGCACTCTTCGGCGTCGGCGTCGCCGTGTTGGCTGCCATGTCGTTCTCGAGAGTCGTCGAATTCGACTCGGTCACTCCGGTGCTCGGGCTCATGCTCGGCCTGGCGGTCGGCATCGACTATTCGCTGTTCATCTTGAATCGGCACCGCAAGCAACTGAAGCAGGGCATCGGCCTGTCCGAATCGATCGGTCTGGCCAACGGCACTTCGGGCAACGCCGTCGTCTTCGCCGGAAGCACGGTGATCGTGGCTCTGCTCGCGCTCAACGTAACCGGAATCTCCTTCCTCGGCCTGATGGGCACCGTCGGCGCCGTCGCTGTCGCTGTCGCCATCCTGATCGCCGTGACTTTCACCCCGGCCGTCATGTCGCTGGTCGGAATGCGCATCCTGCGCAAGAAGGAGCGCGCGATGATCGGCCATCCGGATGCGGTGCGCATCCCCGACAAGCCCATGAAGACCTGGCGTGCGGTCATCACGCTGGTCGTGGGGGTGGCCGTGCTCGGTGCGGTGGCACTGCCGGCTACGCAGATGAGGCTCGGACTGCCTGACGGCGCATCCCAGCCCACCGACAGCAGTCAGTATCGCGCCCAGCAGGTGATCAAAGACAAATTCGGGGCCGGGCACAACGCCCCCTTGGTGGTGCTCGCCGATCTGCCGAAGGAGGCAATCGGAGACGACGTACTGCGCCAGCAGGTCGCGGTCGGTGAGAAGCTGGCCGACCGACCCGACGTCGCGGCGGTCGTGCCCATCGGTGCCAGTTCGCACAAGACCCAATTGGCTTTCGAGGTGGTGCCGCGCACCGGGCCGTCCGATGCGAAGACCGAGCAACTCGTGCACGACCTACGCGACCTTCCTCCGATTGCGACCGATGCGGGCGCGGTCACCCTCGGGGTCGCAGGCAATGCCAGCGCGAACATCGACATCTCCGAGAAGCTGGCGAACGTTCTGCCGCTCTATCTTGCGCTTGTGGTGGGGCTCTCGCTGATCATCCTGATCATCGTGTTCCGCTCGATTCTCGTGCCGCTGACGGCCACCGCGGGGTTCGTGCTCTCCCTGCTCGCGACCTTCGGCGGGCTGACCGCCGTCTATCAGTTCGGCTGGCTGAGCACGATCTTCGGAGTGCATGACCCGGCACCGATCCTGAGCTTCTTGCCGATCATCGAGGTCGGCGTGTTGTTCGGGCTCGCCATGGACTACCAGTTGTTCCTGGTCACGGGGATGCGGGAAGCGTACGCCCACGGGTCACCCGCACGACTTGCCGTGCAGCAAGGGTTCCACGCCGGCCGCTCTGTCGTGACCGCCGCCGCGATCATCATGATCTCGGTGTTCGCGGGGTTCATCTTCTCCGACTCGACCACGATCCAGCCCGTCGGGTTCGGTCTCGCCTTCGGTGTGCTCGTGGACGCCTTCGTCGTGCGGATGCTGCTCATCCCCGCCGCGATGCACCTCCTGGGTGCGTCGGCGTGGTGGATTCCGCGTTGGCTGGATCGGTTGCTTCCCGACGTCGACGTGGAGGGGGCGAAGCTGGAGCGGAGTCATCCCATCCGTGCGGCCCAGCCTGAGACGGTTGAGGAGCGGGAGGCCGTGCTCACCCCGTAGCAACTCGAGCCGCGGCTCTGACGCCCCGGCCGGGCGAGCGTCGCCAGGCGTTGGTCGTCACAGAGCGTGCGTATTCGCGTAGACGGCGACGACAATGACGAAGAGCACACAGCCGACGACCCCGATTACGATCGCGGCAGTCGCTGACCCTCCACCGATTCGCCCGTAGCCGCCCGCCTCCAGCCTCTTGGCTTCGGCCTGTCCTTGGGCGCCGAAGACGATGGCCAGAATCGAAAGGATCATGAATGGGTTGATGAGCAGACTCACAACAGCCAAAACCCTCGCCGTCGACGCCTTGCTGTTGACCGGTCTCATCGTCGGATACGGGACGTGCGGTGGTGCGTAGACGGGTTGAACCGGCACGGGTTCGGGATGCGTGCCGGTGTGCTCCGTCCATGCTCGACCATCCCACCATCTTGTCGCGTTCGGGTTGCTCGGGTCTTGATACCAACCGGCTTCAGCCATCGTCTCTCCGTTCAGGGGCGTGAGACGACTGTGGCTCACGACTAGCCGTCTGGGTAACCCCCAGTCAGTGGTGCAGCGTCGCATTCACGACCGGGAATTCGAGGGACTCGGGCGAGCGTCGCCAGGCGTTGCCTTTCCACCGACCCCGGAGGATGCTGAAGTCACCGGGGGAGTCGAAGGGAGGGCAGGCGATGATTCCTTCACTGAATCCGACGCCGGTGCCGTTGGCGGGGAGGTCCGGACCCTCGCTCCAACTGCATCGGGGGGAGACGCTCGCCATCGGCGTGGTGGGCATCGCCTTGGGCATCATCGCCCTGGTCTGGCAGGATGCGACGCTGGTGACGGTCGGCGTGCTCTTCGGCGCCTACCTGATCGTGTCCGGGATCGTTCGCATCGCTGCCGCGATGGTGTCGCGGCATGTCAGCACGGGCCACCGCTGGTTGATCGGCCTTCTCGGGGTGATCGTTCTCGCGGCCGGGGTCCTGTGCATAGTCGACCCGCTGCGCTCGATTCTGCTGCTGGCATTCGTGATCGGAGTCGGCTGGATCGCTGCCGGCCTCGTCGACCTCATGGGGGCGTGGACGGGCGCGATCTTTCCGCGCTGGCTCGGGGTGGTCAGCGGACTGTTCTCGATGCTCGCCGGCTTGGTCGCGCTGACACTGCCCGTACTCACGGTTCACGCGTTCATCATCGTCGGAGCCGTTCTGCTGATCGGGCTCAGCCTGATGTCGCTTCTGACATTGCCGCGACGCAGTGCTGCGGCGCCTTGGTGAACTCTTTCCGCATGTTCTGGCGCGACCGCACGAAGGCCGGCACTCGGCCGCGGCGCGGCTCGGGACGGCGGCGTGCGACCAGGCTGACGGCGACCGGGTCGGTGACGACCGGGCTGGTGACCACCGGGAAGGCGGGGAGCGTGCTGCTGGCGAGCGTGCTGCTGCTGAGCGCGTGCACGGCATCCCCTCGGCCGACGGCCGACCAACCCGCGATCGCGCACTCCGCCCCGCCCGCAGTCGCACCGTCATCGACTGCACCGTCATCGACCCCGCAGTCGTCGTCCCCTGGGGA
The DNA here is from genome assembly GCA_035564555.1 of Humibacter sp. GTDB lineage: Bacteria > Actinomycetota > Actinomycetes > Actinomycetales > Microbacteriaceae > DATMTS01. The sequence goes on along the minus strand of DATMTS010000114.1, from coordinate 35,444 downwards.
AGCGACGCTGCAGCACGTGGTGATCATCGTCGACGAGAACAAGCCTGCGGCGACCGTTCTGGGCAACCCTGCCGCACCGTATCTGAACGGGTTGGCGCACACGTTCGCATCAGCGACCGACTACAGCGGGGTGACACATCCGAGCCTGCCGAACTATCTCGCCCTGACCGGCGGCACGACAGCCGGCATCACCAGCGACTGCAACCCGCCTCGCGGTTCGTGCCACGCACACGGTAAGAACCTGGGCGATGAGCTCGTCGCATCCGGCCGCAGCTGGAAGTTCTACGCCGAGAGCATGCCTGCTGCCTGCACCGCCGTCAACAGCGGCCGCTACGCCGTCAAGCACAATCCGTTCCTGTATTACCCGGATGTCACCGCGAAGGTCGCGTACTGCGATTCTCACGACGTTCCGTACGGTCGGCTCGCCGCCGACCTGGCAAGCCCCGCGACCCTGCCGAGCTACTCGTTCGTGAGCCCTGACCTGTGCGATGACATGCACGACTGCTCGATCGCGACCGGCGACGCGTGGCTGGCGCACAATGTTCCGCAGATCCTGGGATCGCCCGCCTTCACGACGCAACGGTCATTGCTGGTGATCACGTTCGACGAGGGCGAGAGCGGCAACAACGTGGTGCCGTGCATCTTCGCCGGGCCGGCGGCTCGACGCGCGTATTCGACTGCGACGCCTTACAACCATTACTCGCTTCTACGAACCGTCGAAGAGCAGTGGGGCCTGGCTCCCTTGGCTGCGGGCGATGCCGCTGCCGTACCCATGAACGAGATGCTCAGCCCGGCCGGTTAGCGGTTACGCCCGGAAAGAGCGGCGTCGGCCTGGGACGCTGGTCCTGCCGCAGAGGCCCGCGGCGACCCGGCCGGGGCGGCCCGGTCGACTCCGCAACCTCCAGGGGGCACGGCAGCAGCACCTGAGGAAGCGTTGCGGCGCGACCTTCGAGTTGGTCGATCAGCGCGTCGGCGCCCAGCCGGCCGAGTTCCTCGCCGGGAGCGTTCATCGTGCTGAGCACGGGATCGGACATGGCGGCCATCTCGGCGCTCGTGGCGATCGAGAGGATCGACACGTCGTCGGGGATCTGCCGACCGGCATGGGTCAGTCCGCTCACCACACCGAACGCAGCCGTGTCGTTCATGACCATGATGGCCGTGGTCTCCGGAGCCGCCTGCAGCAGTTCCGCCGCGGCGGCCCGGCCGCCCCGCGGGGTGCGCTCACAGGTCAGCGAGACCGGAACGAGCCCGCGCTTCGACATGCCCAGATGAAAGCTCGTCGTCGTGCGAACGACGGGGCCGTATCCCGACAACGCGGTTCCCTCCAACTGCTCGGTCATCAGCGCGATCCGTGTGTGGCCCAGTCCCGTCAGGTAGTCGAGGGCGTTCTCGACGGTGCGCTCGAAGTCCATGTCGACGAACGGCAGGCCATCTGGATTCCTCGTGCGGCCGATCATCGCGAACGTCGCTTTCGACGCAGTGAGGCGCTCGACGCGCGGGTCGTCGACGCGCACCTCCATCAGCAGCACCCCGTCGACGAGGCCACCGGCGATCAACTCCGACATGTGCTCCACGTCGGTGCCGACCGGCCAGAGCACGACGTCGTAGCCGCGCTTGTGAGCCGCCGTCGCGGCGCCCTTGACGATGTCCATCGCCGTCGTGCCCAACCTGCGATCCAACGCCGGAACCAGAAGGGCGATGATCCTGGTTCGCCGACTCGCCAAGGCGCGTGCGACGACGTTGCGCCGGTATCCGAGTTCGGCCATGGCGGTGAGGATGCGGTCCCGGGTTTCCGGGGAGACGGGTTTGGTGTCGTTGACCACGAAGGAGACCGTCGCGATCGAGACGTTCGCCCGTTCGGCCACCTGCCGCATCGTCGCCATCGCCGCCTCCTGCACTCGAAGCCACTTCGTCGAACCGCGTGGTCGCGGAACGCCGCGGCGCCCATGGAGGAAGTATCGCACGAGGTCTGCGTTTGGTAAACCGCTTAGATTTGGTCTTGACATTGTGGTGTCACGGCGGTCAAACTGTCAGCCAGGTCGCCGAATCCACCCCCACCAGCCCAGCGTGGCTTGTGCGATCGACAGTAAAGCGCTTTACCTGCCCAGCAACTCAACTCAACTCAACTCGACTCAACTCAATGACGAACCAAGCGCATGACGAGGCGAGCCGTGTCGTGCGGGCAACTCGAGAAGAAACCAGCAAAGGAGCTATTCAGATGAGGAAATCGCGGATCGCCACGGCGGTCGCAGGGGCCGCCATGCTCTCGGCAGCGCTCGTAGGCTGTTCGTCCGGAGGCTCCGGCGGCGGCAGCACGTCGCTCACGGTCGAGGACTACTACACGCAGCCCAATGCCGGCGCGCTCGACAAGGTCTACCAATCGTGCGGCAAAGAGATCGGCGCCAAGGTCACTTCGAACCACGTTCCCGGTGCCGGCCTGATCGCGAAGGTGCTGCAGCAGGCATCCTCGAAGACCCTGCCCGATGTGCTCATGCTCGACAACCCCGACGTGCAGCAGATCGCCGAGTCGGGTGCCCTGTCGCCATTGAAGGACTATGGGATCACCGGCGACGGCTTCGCCGACGGCGTGGTGAAGGCCGGCTCCTACAAGGGCACGCTCTACGGGCTCGCTCCCGCGGTCAACTCGCTCGCGCTGTTCTACAACGTCGACATGCTGAAGGCCGCCGGGATCACTCCGCCGAAGACCTGGGATGAACTGCGTGCCGACGCGAAGAAGCTCACCAAGTCGGGTCAGTACGGCATCGCCTTCAGCGGTATCAACACCTATGAGGGAAGCTGGCAGTTCCTGCCGTTCATGTGGTCGAACGGCGGGGACGAGAAGAACATCGACACCCAGCCCACCGTTCAGGCGCTGCAGTTCCTGGTCGACCTGGTGAACGACGGCTCGGCATCGAAGAGCGTCGTCAACTGGCAGCAGGGCGACGTGAACAACCAGTTCACCGCGGGCAAGGCCGCGATGATGGTGAACGGGCCGTGGAACATCACCTCGCTCAAGGCGGCGAAGGGTTTGAACTGGGCCAGTGTCCCGATCCCCACGCGCGTTGCCGGACAGACGCCGGTCGCACCGCTCGGTGGCGAGACCTTCAACGTTCCACGCACCGGCGACAAGAGCAAGATGGCATTGGCGGGCAAGCTTGTGAAGTGCATCACGAGCGACAAGAACCAGGTCACGATCGCGAACACCGAGGGCGATGTGCCGGCGAAGCCGGCCGTCGCGCAGGAGGTCGCGAAGACCAACCCGTTGATCGCATCCTTCGTCACCGTCGTCGAGCACGCCCGTGCACGCACCGGCGAGCTCGGACCCGACTGGCCCAAGGCCGCGACGAAGATCTACACCGCCGAACAGCTCGCCCTCACCGGCAAGGCGACGCCGGCGGACGCGCTGAAGCAAGCGCAGAACCAGTAGCGGACGCGGGTGCCCCGACGATGACGTCACGAAAGGTGCGTGAGCACGATGACGACCACTGAGCTGACAGCGACCGGTTCGCCTGCGCTGACGCCACACCGGGGCACCCCGTCTCGCAGGGCTGCGCGCCTGCGCGAGCGCGGCGTGCAATGGGCATTCCTCGTGCCCGCGCTCGTCTACATCGTGCTGTTCTTCGGTTACCCCGTGGTCAAGAACCTCACGATGAGCTTTCAGAACTACTCGACCAAGACCTTCTACACGGGCGAAGCGCCTTGGGTGGGCTTCGCCAACTACGTCTCGGTGATCACCAGCAGCCTGTTCGCCACGACACTCACCAATACAGCGTTGTTCACGGTCGGCTCGATTCTGGGCCAATTCGTGATCGGACTGGCGCTCGCGCTGTTCTTCAAACGGCGCTTTCCGCTGAACAACGTGCTGAGGTCGCTGCTGCTGGTGCCGTGGCTGTTGCCCTTGATCGCCTCCAGCGCGGTGTGGAAGTGGATCCTCGACCAGGACAGCGGCGTGCTGAACCAGACGTTGATGTTCCTGCACCTGACCTCGACGCCCATCCCGTGGCTGAGCAGCCCGGATGTCGCCTTGGTCGCGGTGGTCATGGTGAACATCTGGCTCGGCATCCCGTTCAACGTCACGATCCTCTACAGCGGGCTGCAAGACATCCCGGTCGAGCTCTACGAGGCCGGCTCCCTCGACGGCGCCACCGGGTGGAAGGCGTTCTGGCACATCACCTGGCCGAACCTGCGCCCGGTCGTGAGCGTTGTGCTCGTGCTCGGCGTCGTCTACACCTTGAAGGTGCTCGACATCATCCTGGGGCTGACCGGCGGTGGGCCCGCCAACGCGACCCAGACGCTCGCGACCGACTCGTACAATCGCTCGTTCGTGCAGTTCTCATTCGGCACCGGCGCCGCAGTGAGCAACATCCTGATCGTGATCTCGCTGGTCTTCAGCTTCGTCTACCTGCGCGTCAACCGAAGCGCCGTCGACGAATGAGCCGGCAGGCAAGGAACTGACATGAAGACGCACAAGCTCACACAGGCGGCGTACACCACGCTCGCCATCATCTTCCTGGCCATCATGATCTTTCCGGTCTACTGGATGATCAACTCGTCATTCCAGCAGAACGGCAGCGCGACGGGCAGCTCGTTCTTTCCGACGGATCCCTCGCTCGCTGGCTACCAGCAGGCGCTGAGCCAGCAGAGCGGCAACCTGCTGACCAGCCTGATCGTCTCCCTCGGCACGGTGGTGGTGACGCTCGTGATCGCGACGCCCGCGGCCTACGCGCTGGCGAAGTTCCGAGTGCGCTGGATGACCGCGGTACTCATCGCGCTGCTGATCTCGCAGATGATCCCAGGTATCGTCATCGCGAATGCGCTCTACACCGCGTACAACGACATCGGGCTGCTGAACAGCATCCCCGGTCTGATCCTGGCGGATGCCACGGCGTCGATCCCGTTCGCCATCCTGATCATGCGCGCATTCATGGGATCGCTGCCCGGCTCACTCGTGGAGGCGGCTCGCGTGGACGGCGCCGGCCACTTCCGCGCCTTCCTCTCGATCGTCCTGCCGATCAGCCGCAACTCGATCATCACCGCTGCATTGTTCAGCTTTCTCTTCACCTGGAGCGACTTCGTCTTCGCCCTCACCCTGACGACGTCGAACACCGTGCGGCCGGTGACGCTCGGCATCTACAGCTACCTGAGCGCTAACGTGCAGAGTTGGGCGCCTGTGATGGCGACGGCTGTGCTCTCGTCGATCCCGGCGATCGTGCTGCTCATCTTCGCTCAGCGATACATCGCCGCCGGTGCCCTGGGCGGTGCCGTGAAGTAGCAGCACAATCCGAACCGGCCGCCCCGCGGCATCCGAAATCAGCCGCCCCGCGGCACAGCACGGCGGTCGCACCCGCTGAAACCGAGTTCACCTGAAAGGACCGATCCATGTCTGAATCCGAAACCCGCGCCCTGCGGGTCGTCGTCTGGGGCGAGAACCGCCACGAGCAACTGCAGCCCGAGGTAGCAGAGATCTACCCGCAGGGCATGCACACCACCATCAAGGAGGGCATCGAAGAGAACCTCGGCGCCCGCGCCGTGGTGACCACGGTCACCCTCGACGACCCGGAACACGGCCTGACCGAAGAACTGCTCGCCCAGACCGATGTGCTCGTGTGGTGGGGCCACGCCGCACACGGCGAGGTGGCCGACGAGATCGTCGAGCGCGTGCACCGCCACGTGCTCGAGGGGCTCGGCCTGGTGGTGCTGCACTCCGGCCACTGGTCGAAGATCTTCGGCAAGCTGATGGGCACGAGCTGTACCTTGCGCTGGCGCAGCGAGCGGGACCGCGAGCTGGTCTGGACGGTCGACCCGACGCATCCCATCGCCCAGGGCGTTCCGCACCCGATCGTCATTCCGGAGCAGGAGATGTACGGCGAGTTCTTCGACGTGCCCAAGCCCGATGAGATCGTCTTCATCAGCTCGTTCAGCGGCGGCGAGGTATTCCGAAGCGGCATCACCTACCGACGCGGTTTCGGCAAGATCTTCTACTTCAGCCCGGGCGACCAGGACTACCCGGTGTACCACCACAAGGATGTGCGTCGCGTGATCGCCAACGGAGTGCAGTGGGCGCATACTCTGCGACCGGAGCGCGCCGCTCCCGTGCTGCTGCGCTACGAGCGGGAGGATTTCTACACTGGACACGGCTACGAGGGGGCGCTGCACAATTGAACGGTTTCGCAACGATCGGTGACGCATCCCGGCCGGTACGTTTCATCCAGGTCGGTGCCGGCGGCATGGGACGCGCGTGGACGCACGCTCTGCGCGCGTCGCCTGACGCCGAACTGGCCGGCCTGGTCGATCTCGATCCGGCGGTGGCCCGGGATGCCGCTCGAGGAGTCGGGATGCCCGAGCTGCCGATCGCGCGCAGCATCACCGAGCTCATCGGCGAAGTCGACGCCGACGCCGTGCTCAACGTGACCGTGCCCGTGGCGCATCACGCGGTCACGACCGAGGCGTTGTTGCTCGGCCTGCCGGTGCTTTCGGAGAAGCCCGCCGCGCCCACCGTGGCGCTGGCCATGTCGCTCGCCGCCACGGCGAGGATGACCGGACGACTGCTGATGATCAGCCAGTCACGACGCTATTACCGCCAACTGGATGCCTTCAAAGCATCGTTCGCGTCGCTCGGTCAGGTGGGAATGCTGACGAACGACTTCTTCAAAGCGCCGCATTTCGGCGGATTCCGCGAGGACATGCCGTACCCGCTGCTGGTGGACATGGCCATCCACCCGTTCGACGTGGCGCGGTACCTGCTCGACAAGGAGCCGGTCTCGGTCTACTGCGACTCGTTCAATCCGGCCTGGAGCTGGTACAACGGCGACGCCGCGGCGACGGCCCTTTTCGAGTTCACCGGCGGCGTGCGCTTTCGCTACACCGGCAGCTGGTGCAGCCCGGGCGAAGAGACCTCATGGAACGGCACGTGGCGGGCCAGCGGTGCCACGGGTGCCGCCCTCTGGGACGGCGAATCGGCTCCGGCGCTCGATACGCCCGAGGCCGGGCCGGCGGCGCCCGCCGCACTGGAGGTCTCCGGCGAGCAGCCGGAGGAGATCGGGGGAGCGCTCGCCGAATTCGTCCACGCGCTGCGCACGGGGGAAGAGCCCTCCGGCGAGGCCGCCCGAAACATCGGCAGCCTGGTGATGGTGGAGGCCGCCGTGCAGTCAGCCATGGAGGGCCGGCAGGTGCAGATCGCCGATGTGCTGGCGACGGCCTTCGATGCGGCTCTCGCGGCAGAGGTGCGCCCGGAGGTGCGGGAGGCATTGCAGGCCTTCGGATCGGCATCGGGATGGCGGGTGACCGCTTCGATCTGATCCGAACGGAGATCTTCCGTCGTGCGCAGGGACAGGCCTATCCTGAGGATTATTCAATTAGTTGGGCGATCGAAGGAGATCCCATGCGTACATCCCGCAAAATACTCATGACGGCGGCACTAGCCGGCCTGGCGGTGTTCGGCGCTGCCGCGCCCGCCGCCGTTGCAGCACCCGTGCACGCGACCTCCGCGCAACTCGTCGGGGTCGTGCATCAGACCGGACCGACGACGGCTGAGGTTTCGGCTCGGTACACCTGCACAGGAACGGCCGACCAGCTGCACCTGTGGGTATCGGTCAAGCAGACGGCGGATCGCACGGCCGACCCGGCGCTGGCGAACGAGGGCTCCTCTCAGATCGCGGCAGCCTGGAGCCAGAGCCACGCCGGCGTGATGCAGTTGGTCTGCGACGGAAAGAACCACGTCGCATCTTTCACGGTCGACCAGACCGAGCAGGGGTTCGGAACGTTGGCCAAGGGTGACGCTTGGGTGCAATTCTGCCTATTCGATGCGACCACGCCGGTCGGGCCGGTCAGCGACATGGAGTTCATGCACGTGCGCTGAACCGCTCGTCGCTGAGCGTGCGGTGTGCGCATCCGTCGTCGCCCCCGAGGCGCGACGGATGCGCGCATACTCGAATTATGGCGATTCTCGTCATCACTCTGCTGTTCGCGACGACGGCCGCGAGCTTCGGCGAGACGTACGCCTTCGCGACGTACCGCAGCCTGGTGCGCGGCAGCCATCCACGTTTCGTTTGGCGCACCGCGTACGTCACCCTGTGCTGGACCGTCATCGTGCTGTGCGTCGCGCTCGCATTCGTGGATGTCGTGGAGGGTGACGTCGTGTTCGCCGGGGTGTGGCTGGCGGTCGCCGCGATGCGGGGCATCCAGTTGCACTCGAACCGCGACTCCGACGATGACGACTGGTGGAAGGGTCGCGGACGCAAGATCTGGGCCGGTGTCAAGCGACGCGTCGCCGGACTCGTGCCCAAGGGCGTGCGCGTGCCGCAGCCGGTCATGGGCTGACGCGCGGCAGGCGCGAAAACGGGGCGGAAGAAAAGGTCTTCCGCCCCGTCGTCATTCCGTGGGCTGTGGTCGTGCGCATGGTGTCAGCGTTCGACCAGGTTGAGCAGCCGGCTGCGCAATTGTCGGTCTTCGCGCTGTCGACGGGCGACGCCGTTGCGATGGCGCCGAATCAGCTCTTCTCGATCCGGACCCGGCCGGTAGCTGCGGCGGCTCCAGACGATCAGCGCGAGCCCGAGGCGCAGCGCAGCGCGCTCGAGCGGACTCGGCGGATGCGCCGGCTGGGTGCGTTGCGACGCGCCGGCCGCGGGTACGCCGGCCACTGCGGTGTCGGTGCCGTTATCGGTGTTCGAATCGCGGGGCGTTTCGAGGGTCTGCGTGTTCATGGGATTCCTTTGGTCATGAGTGGTGTCTGTTGCGGGCCACGTGCGGCTACCGCTCCGGACGGCCCGCGTGAGGCGGATCGGCGCGGGCGAGGCGTCGCAGGATTCGGTTCGAGTGGTCTGCGAACAGGTGCGCCCGCAACATGATGCGGAGCGCGAGAATGCAGGCGTACCGAGAACCCAGTCGGGCGGGCTGCGCAGGCAGCTGCGGAGCGTCGCGCCAGGGGGAGGCGCGGGACGGCGCAGCAGCGCCGAGTTGCGTGAGCAACCGAGCGCGGTGCCGCGCCGAGGCGCGAGCCGGGGGTTAGATCGCCGAGACTCCGAAGGAGAGTGCTCCGAAGGCCGGCATCGTGATCGTGCGGGTCGTCTTCATCATGGCCACTCTCCCTTCTTCTCGTCGCTGCGATCGGTGAACCTTCGAAACCCTACTGGTAAGGCGCGGTGGTGTGCAAGCGATTCGGCAGAACTGTTCGCCTTGTTGCCGATTCGCAACCGAAGCGGGTGCCGGTTCGCACCTACCATCGACACATGCGGCATCCGCAGCGCATCGGCACACACCGGGGCGGCGCTGTGCGCGCCGCCGTGGTCGTCGTGGCGCTCGCCCTGATCGTCGCCGGCTGTACACGGGCATCACCCGTGCACGGGTCCAGTGCCTCCGCCGTGCCGACGCACACGTCGCCGGCGTCGCCCACGCCCTCGCCCACGCCCACGCCGCGGCCCGATCCGCTGGCCGCGCTCACGCTGGAGCAGCGCGTCGGCCAACTGTTCATGGTCGGCACTCCGGCGCGGTACGCCGATGCGGGTACTCTCAGCGCGATAACCGACCTGCACGTCGGCAACGTGTTCCTCTCGGGCCGGTCCTATCAGGGCGTCGCGGCGACCAGATCGATCGTCGATCAGTTCATCGACCGGGTCGGGGCTGCCTCCACCGCCGGAATCGGGTTGTTCGTGGCCACCGATCAGGAGGGCGGCGAAGTGCAGGTGCTGCAGGGCCCCGGATTCGACCGGATGCCGAGTGCGCTCGAGCAGGGCAGGATGTCGCCGGCCGTGTTGCAGACCCAGGCAGCGCGCTGGGGCAGCCAACTGGCATCCGCTCACCTGAGCATGAACCTCGGTCCCGTCTCTGATCTGGTCGCGTCGCCTGCCGCTGCTGCGGACAATCCGCCGATCGGCGGCTTCGACAGACAGTTCGGATACACCCTGACGGGAGTCGTGCAGCATGCCGACGCGTTCCGAGCAGGCATGAACACGACGGGCATCGTGCCCGTGATCAAGCACTTTCCCGGGCTCGGCGCCGTGACGGAGAACACCGACGACACCGCGGGCGTCACCGACACCGTGACGACGCAGACGAGTGCGAGCGTCCGCGCGTTTCAGAGCCAGATCGACAGCGGTGTGCAGTGCATCATGGTGTCGTCGGCCGTCTACGCCAAGATCGATCCGAAGGCGCCGGCGGTGTTCTCGAAGGTCGTGCTGCAGTCGCTCCTGCGTGACCGGCTCGGATTCGACGGCGTCGTCATGACCGACGATCTCTCAGCTGCGACGCAGGTCGAGGCGTGGTCACCGGCCGACCGCGCGATCGATGCGATCAGCGCGGGCGCCGACATCGTGCTGGTCTCGGCCGCACCCTGGCTTGCGCAGCAGATGGTGGATGCCGTGGTGCAGAAAGCTCGCCACGATCGGTCGTTCGCCGCGAGCGTCGACGCCGCCGCACGCCGTGTGCTCGCGCTGAAGGGTCGCACCTGACCCGGCCCGCGCGCGGCTCGACCGGCTGCCCTGCGCCAAGAAATCCGCCGTGCGCCAGAAATTCTGGCGCACGGCGGGAGAAGTGGCGCATGGCAGGCGCGCGTTGCCTCATGGACTGCGCGCGAGCGGGTCAGCTCACGGCGCTGAGGGCGAAGTGAACGGCGCCGTCCTGGTCGACCTGTGCGTCGAGCAGCTTGTCGTCGAGCACGAGCGCTGCTGATTCTTCGACGAAGACACGGGCCCCGTCGGTCTCCAGCACCTGGTCGGCAGGTTCGGGTTCGGGCGTCACAGCGACTTTGAGGCCCGTGTCGTCGGCCTCCGATCCGCTGATTCTGACCCCGCCGTTCGTGGAGTCGGTTCCTTGCACGGTGAGGGTCTTGACGACCATCGCAGCATTGTCGGTGAGGGTGAGCACGATGCTCTCCTTCCGGTTGGAAACAGGAGTCGGCCACGATTCCGCATTCCGCAACGCGCCTCAAGTGAAGCGGCGGCATTCTGCGCGAGTTCCCATGTTCGCCGCGTCGATTCACCTCCAGCACAGCAACGCGCGGCACACTTGACGCTCGTGGAGCTCATCGTCGACATCGTGCTGGTACTGACGGCGATCGCCACGATGTTCAACGGCTGGCGCCGTGGCGCGATGCTGATGGCCTTGTCGATGGTCGGGCTGATCGCCGGGTTGTGGGTCGGGCTGCAGCTCGCTCCGGTGGTCGTGAGCTGGACGGCCGACCTCGACTGGTCGACGCCACTGGCCCGCACGCTGATCGCCGCGCTCGTGGTCGTGGCGTGCGCCGGAGTGCTGTACGGCGTCACCGCCACCCTCGGGGGCGCGATCCGCCGGCACCTGGGCCGGGGCGTGGCGCGCGGCATCGACGCGGCGGGCGGGGCTGCGGTCGCGCTTGTGGCATGGGCCGTCGTGCTCTGGCTCGTCGCCGGATTCGCCCAGACGACCGGGGTACTGCCGATCAGTCAGCTCGCTGCGTCGTCTCGCATCGTCGCCGCATTGGATGCCATCGCTCCGGTGCCGGCGCAGTCCGCGTTGGGCGCCCTCGACGACGCTCTCGGCGCCGCGGGCCTGCCGGAGGTGTTCTCCGGCGGCAACGAGACGATCCGAGCGGTCCCCGCTCCCGATTCGGGCATCCCGGCGGCCGTGAACGCGCGGGCGAAGAGCGTCGTGAAGATCCTCGCACTGGAACCCAAATGCGGCACCGAGTCCTCCGGCAGCGGCTGGGTCGTCGCCCGCGATCGGGTCGTGACGAACGCGCACGTCGTAGCGGGAGCATCCAGCGTCGGAGTGCAGGTGCAGGGTTCGGGAGCCAGTCGCGCCCGCGTCGTGGTCTACGACCCGGAGCGCGACCTCGCCATCCTCGATGTCCCCGGTCTCTCCGCACCTGTGCTTCCACTGGGCAGCGAAGCGTCTGCGGGTGAGTCCACCGTGATCGCCGGGTATCCAGGCGGCGGGTCGTACACGCTCGACACCGCTCGCGTGCGGCAGGTGCTGGATGCGACGGGAACCGACATCTACCGCAATCGTGCGGTCGTGCGCGAGATCTACTCGCTGCGCGGCATCGTTCGGCCCGGCAATTCCGGAGGGCCGCTGTTCGACACCTCCGGTCGGGTGGTCGGCGTCGTCTTCGCGCGCTCCACCACCGACGCCGACACCGGCTACGCGCTCACCCTGCACGAGATCGGACCCGTGCTGGCAGAGGCGAAATCGACGGTGACCGTGGGCACCGGCGGCTGCGCCAGCGAGTGATGGCCCCCGTTCCGCAACCGGCACGGGCGCTTTTCGTGAACGCCGAATGAATTCCGCTTCATCCCGGTGAACCGGTCGCACACGCGCTCCTAGCATGGCAAGCGTCCGGGCCGACGCGGCCGACGGACTCTTCCCGGCAGTTGCGAACGATCGGCCACCATGCCCAACTCTCTCCCCGGCGGCGAGCGCATCGCTTACGTGTGGCGAGTCGCCGCGGTGCTCGCCACGGTCGGCCTCGCTGCAGCGCTCGGAGCACTCGCACCGCACGACGCCGACCACCACGCATCGGCTGCATACGCGGTATCGGCGGGAGCGGACGATTGCGGCGAGGGGTGGAGTACGCCGATCGCCGGACGCCAGACCTTCACACTGAAGAACACCGGAGTCGCCGGCACCGAGGTGTACCTGCAGGGCGTGGCATCAGGAGCGGTCTACCTCGACGTTGAGTCGCTCGGGGCGGGCGCCGCGCGAAACGAGTCGGTGACGCTCGGTCGCGGCACCTTCCGTTTCGTATGCCTGGCCGCCGACACCGACCCCTCGTACGGACCCCGGGTGACGATCGCCGGAGCCGCGCAACACGCCACCCCGGGCATCCGGCCGGTGACGCGCAACGACCTGATCCCGGCCGCCAAGGCATACGGCTCGTGGATCCGCAGTCGGCTACCGGTTCTCGTCTCCGATGTCGCCCGGCTGAATTCCGACGTCGCATCCGGCCGGCTCGGTGCGGCGAAACGCGACTGGCTCGCCGCTCATGCCGAATACGAGACACTCGGCGCGGCCTACGGCGCATTCGGATCGCTCGACACCGCCATCAACGGGATGCCCTCCTCGGAGCGATCTGCGGCGCACGACACCCGGCTGACCGGCTTCCACAAAGTCGAGGCGCTGCTCTTCGACGGCGCATTGCCCGTCGTGATCACCGCACCCACGCGTCGACTGCTGGCCGATGTCACCCGGTTGAAGACCGCTTTCGCCGATGCGCGCGTCGACCCGCTCGACGTCGGCCGGCGCGCCCACGAGATCCTGGAGAACGCCCTGCAATTCGAACTCACCGGCGAAACCGATGCAGGCAGCCACAGCAGCCTGGCGACCCTCGACGCGAATCTCATCGGCACGGTGCACGCGCTGCAGCCGCTGCGCGCCATCCTCTTTTCCCGCTATCCCGCCCTCGCGGCGACGGATGCCGCGATCGGGCGCACCCGAGCAGTCGTGCGTTCGTTCCGATCCGCCTCCGGCGTATGGCGCCCGCTCGGATCGCTGAGTCGAACCGAACGGGAGCAGTTGGATGCCGCCGTGGACGGGACACTGGAACTGCTGGCTCCGATTGCGGCGATCTGCGACGTGCGGAGGCAAGCATGAGCCTGAAGCGACGCGACTTCCTGGGCGGCATGATCGTCACCGGGGCGACTGCCCCGATCGGGGCCGCGATCGCCACGGTGGCGAGCGCTACAGCGCAGCCCGCCGTGGTCGCCGACGCCGCGTTCCCGTTCCACGGAGCCCACCAGCAGGGCATCGCGACGCCGATCCAACGCAACGCGACGTTCGTCGCGTTCGACGTGACCGCATCCGGGCGGGCAGAGCTCGAGACCCTGTTGCGCACCATCACGCAGCGAGCACGGTCGCTCACTTCCGGCGGCCGTCCGCATGACGTCGGAATCACGGCGCCGCCGGCCGATTCCGGCGTTCTGGGACCCGAGATCGTCGCTGACGGGCTCACCGTGACGGTGTCGGTGGGTGCGTCGCTCTTCGACGAGCGGTTCGGGCTCGGCGCTGTGAAACCGGCGCGACTGCGCACGATGGAGGCCTTCGATGACGATGCGCTCGACCGCGCGGTGTGCGACGGCGACATCCTGGTGCAGCTGTGTGCACACCACGAAGACACCGTTCTGCACGCCCTGCGTGACATCACCCGGTGCACCCGAGGCTTGATGCAGGTGCGATGGCGGCGCGACGGATTCCACTCGCCGGCGCGGCCCAGCGGCACTCCGCGCAACCTGTTCGGCTTCAAAGACGGAACCGCGAATCCTGCCGCCCAGACGCGGGACGGCATGCGCCGGCTCGTCTGGACCGAGGCCGGAGCTGGCGAGCCGGCCTGGGTCGCGGGCGGCTCCTACCACGTGGTGCGCGTCATCCGAATGCTCGTCGAGTTCTGGGACAGGGTTTCGATGCACGAACAGGAGAACATGATCGGACGACGTCGTGACACGGGCGCCCCGCTCACTCGCACGAACGAATTCGACGACCCTCGATACCAGGACGATCCGACCGGCGATGTCATCCAATTGGATGCTCACATCCGGCTCGCCAACCCGCGCACCTCCGAGTCGATATCCCAGCAGATGCTGCGCCGCCCGTACAACTACGACGGGGGTGTCGATGTGAACGGCAACCTCGAGATGGGGTTGATCTTCGCCTGCTTCCAGCAGGACCTGGAACGGCAGTTCGTCGCCGTGCAGAAACGGTTGGCCGGCGAACCGATGACCGACTACGTGTCGCCGTTCGGCGGCGGCTACTACTTCGCGCTGCCCGGGGTGCGCGACGCGACCGACTGGCTCGGCAGCGGAATGCTTTCCTGACCCGATCCATCGCTATCGCCACATCGAAAGGAAACCCATGTTGAGTTGGTTCCGCGGCCGCTGTCAGGGCGCCGCACTCGTCGCCACCGCCGCGGCCGGCGCCGCAGTGATCGCGGGGGCCGTGCTCGTGCCCGGTGCGGCGCTCGCGCATCCGCCCGCGTCGTCGCATGCTCAGCCGAACGCCACCAGCACGCCGATCAAGCACCTGGTGGTGATCTTCGACGAGAACGTCTCGTTCGACCACTATTTCGGCACCTACCCGACGGCAGCCAATACCGACGGCACGCCCTTCACCGCCTCGAAGCACACGCCGAAGGCGAACACGCTCGCGACGGCGAACCTGATCGCGACCAACCCCAACGCCTATACGCCCAAGCGGCTCACCTCGCAGCAGGCACTCACCTGTGATCAGAACCACGGCTACGCGGCGGAGCAGAAGGCCGTCGACGGTGCAGCGATGGACAAGTTCGTCGAGAACACGAGCACCGACACCTGCACGGGCGAATACGGCAGCCCCGGGCTCACGATGGACTACTACGACGGCAACACCGTCACCGCGCAGTGGAACTATGCGCAGAACTTCGCAATGAGCGACAACAGCTGGGACACCACCTTCGGGCCGTCCACTCCGGGCGCCCTCAACCTGATCTCCGGTCAGACGCACGGCGGCGTCGGGGTGGACCCGAGCAGCGGCGCAACCCTCACCAGCGGCAAGCTGCCGGTGGCATCCGCCGACGCCGACGGGGTCGGAACCGTGATCGGCGACCCTGACCCCGCCTACGACGACTGCTCCGACAACGACCACACGTCGTCGTCGCCCGTGGTGGCCATGCAGGGCAAGAACATCGGCGACCTGCTCAACGCCAGGAACGTGACGTGGGGATGGTTCCAGGGCGGGTTCGCACCGACCACGGCGTGGGACGGCGCCGCAGGTCACTACGCCGAGTGCGACGCGACGACATCGAACATCGGGGGAGCCGCAGTGAAGGACTACTCGCCGCACCACTCGCCGTTCGAGTACTACGCGTCGACGTCGAATCCGCATCACCTGCCGCCGAGCTCGGCCTCGATGATCGGTCGCACCGACCAGGCCAACCACAACTACGATCTGTCGAGCTTCGGAACGGCGTTGAAGCAGAACAACCTGCCCGCCGTCTCCTTCCTCAAGGCGCCCGCCGCGCAGGACGGCCACCCCGGCTACTCCGACCCGCTGGATGAGCAGACATTCCTCGTGAACACAATCAACTCCATCCAGAGATCGAAGTCGTGGCCGAGCACCGCCGTGATCATCGCGTACGACGACTCCGACGGCTGGTACGACCACGTCGCACCGACGATTCTGAACGGATCGAAGGATGCCGCCAACGACTCGACGGTCTGCACCACGGCGGCGCCGGCCATCGGCGGCTACGCCGACCGATGCGGACCGAGCCAGCGACTGCCGCTGCTGGTGATCTCCCCCTATTCGAAGCGGAATTACGTCGACCACACCCCGACCGAGCAGAGTTCGATCACCAAGTTCATCGAAGACAACTGGAGCACCGGCCGAATGGGCGACTCCTCGTTCGACAAGCGGGCGGGAACGCTGAACGGGATGTTCGACTTCCGGCATCCGCAGCAGCGCGCAGTGCTGCTGCGAGCGGACGGCGCCGTCGACAAGGTGGTGCGCGTGGCGGTACATCCCGGCCGGCAGGATCGCGGCCGCGGTGGGCTGAGCTGGTTCTGACCTCACGATCCGGCCGGCGCGGCTGTCTGCGATAGTGGGAGCGTGAACGGCTCTCCCGCAGACATCGCGCCGGCCGAACCCGCGTTGCTCGCGGTGTCGCACGGCACGTCGTCGCAGCAGGGGCGGTCCGCCGTCTCGGCGCTCGTCGAAGCCGTGCGAGCGGCCCGGCCCGAACTCGAGGTACGACCCGGTTTCGTCGACGTGCAGCGGCCGGATGTCGCCGATCTGCTGACCGCGCTGCCTGCAGGCCGCCGCGCGGTGGTGGCGCCGCTGCTGCTCTCCGCCGGCTATCACGTGCGCGTCGACCTCGCCCGCGAGCTGGAGCCGACGGCCGGGCGCGTAGCGCTCGGCTCGGCACTGGGACCGGATGGGCGCCTCATCGAGGTGTTAGGACGGCGCCTGGAGGCCGTCGGATTGGCGGCATCGGATGCCGTCGTGCTCGCCGCCGCAGGATCGAGCGATTCGCGCGCCGTGGAAGACTGCCGGGAGACCGGCCGGATGCTGTCGGCCGCGCTGGGCCGACAGGTCATGGTCGGTTTCCTCGCGGCTGCGGAACCAGGGCTGCGGGACGCGGTCGCGGCCGCGCGCACCGAGGGCTCGCGAGTCGTCGTGTGCTCCTACCTGCTCGCGCCGGGCTACTTCCAAGACCTGACCGAGGCATCCGGCGCAGACGTCGTGACCTCGCCCTTGCTGTTGCCGCACGACACGCCGCCTGAACTCGTCGACATCGTGCTCGAAAGGTACGCCGCTGCCGTTCTCGATCGGTTCTGAGCGCGAACCGCTCGCCCGACGCGTTCGCCGCTGAGTTTCAGCGACCGAAGTCCGCATTGAGTGGAAGGGGATGAGGCGCAGCGATCGGCATGAACAACTCGTCTCCGAGAGACTCCACGCACATGCGGAGGCATCCCGTCACGATGCTCTGGTCGCCGAATTGAGAGCCCCTGATCTTCGTCGCGAATGGTCGATCGTATTCGGCCAGCGCGGATTCGAGGGCGGGGATCAGGAGGTCTTGCACCGAACCGAGGCTGCCCCCGAGGATGATCTCCTCGGGGGCCAGGAGCCAAGCGATCGACGTGATACCCGGTGCAAGTGCATGCGCGAGCCGCTCCACCTCGTGCAGGGCCGCAGGCTCGCCGGTGCGAGCCGCCGCGACCACGGCCTGCGCGGCAACATGACCGGGGGCATCCTCGTCGTCCAAGTGCATGAGCAGGGTCGCCTCGAGTGCGAATTCATGCGACCAGCGCACCTCGCCGGCCGCGCCGTTGAGGCCGCGATAAAGCTCGTTCCGAATGACGAGACCGACACCGATGCGCTCGCTGTCGCCGAAGATGTAGGCGAAGTCCTGCACGTCGCCGTCGCGTGACCACTTCTCGCCGAGGGCGGCGAGTTTTGCGTCGTTCTCCACCCGTACCGGGCAGTCGAACATCTTGCCGACCGCCTCGGACAGCGAGAATCCTGTCCACCCGGGCATGGTCATGGGCAAATCGATCGTCCCGTCGTCCTGTACGACGCCCGGCGTCGAGACGGTGACGGCGACGACCGACGAACGTTCGACACCGCATTGGCCGAGCAGGCGCCTTATGCAGTCGTCGAGAAGCGCGAGACGCTCTTCGCGGTCGGTGGAGACGGGCAGCGACACCCGCAGTCGCCCGAGGACGCTCGCGGCAAGGTCGGCGACGGTGGCGTGGATCTGCCCCGCTTCGAGCTGAACGGCCACGATGCACGCCGCGTCGTACCGGAATGCGAAACTCCGGGCAGGGCGTCCCACCGGGCGCACGTCCCGTGCCGGAACGGGCACCTCGGTGACCCAGCCGGTCGTCGTCAGATCGTCGAGGATCAGTTCGAGCGTGCGCCGCGACAGCCCGGACTCCCGCTGCAAGGTCGCCATCGTCGCAGGGCTCCCGCGATAGAGGATCCCAAGCGTCTCGGCGGCATTGCGCTGCCTCATCTCGGTGTGATCCATGCTGCGTTCCCCCCTGTGCCGAGCCCGATCATACGCGAAGAAAAATAGTTTTGCTATTACCGCCCATAATTGCTACTGTTCCCGATCAGCGGCACAAGCCAAACTGCTCCGGCCGCACCGAGACTTCGAAGAAGAAGGGCGAACGTGACGAGCATCAAGCATGAGGTCGGCGTCGGAATCGTCGGTTGCGGCAATATCTCGGGGGCGTACTTCCGGGGGTTGGGTCGCTTCGACGCGTTGCGGATCGTGGGGTGCACGGATCTCGATCCCGCGCTCGCCGCCGCGGCCGGCAAACGGTACGGGGTGCGGGCGTACGATTCCGCGGAAGCGCTGGCGGCGGAGGAATGCGTCGATATCCTCGTCAATCTCACACCGCCACTCGCGCATGAGGCGGTCACACGGGCGCTCATCCAGACGGGCAAACACGTCTTCACGGAGAAACCCCTCACCGCATCATTCGCGTCAGCGGTTCCGCTCGTCGATGAGGCCGCGAAGCGGGGAATTCTCTTGGGGTCAGCACCGGACACCATTCTCGGCTCGGCCGGGCAGACGGCGCGGGCAGCGGTCGACGACGGACTGATCGGCGAGGTCATCGGCGCGAGCGCGTTCGTGACGCACAGCAAAGCCGAGCTCTGGCATCCGGACCCATCCTTCCTCTTCGCGCGCGGCGGCGGCCCGGCCCTCGATATGGGCCCGTACTACATCGCTGCGCTCGTGAACCTGCTCGGACCCGTATCGTCCGTCTACGCGTCCGCACGAATCGGAAGCACGCAACGACCGGTCTCGACTCCCGGCCGCCGCGTTGACTCGGTCGAGGTGAGCATCCCGACCCACGCGTCCGCGGTGCTCGACTTCGAATCGGGAGCGAGTGCGACCGTGTTGATGAGCTTCGACGTCTGGGACCACGAACTTCCCTTCATCGAGCTGTACGGCACCAAGGGCACGCTCAGCGTTCCGGATCCGAACAATTACGACGACGAGGTGCGCGTCAGGCTGCACGGCGACGAGAGCTGGACCACCCTGGCACCCGTGATCGACGGTTTCACAGCCGGCCTGCCCGCTCACGAACACCCGCTGCGGGGACCGGGCGTGGCAGATCTGGCCGCCGCGATACGAGGCGAGCCGCTTCGGTGCAGCGCCGAGTTCGCGCTGCACGTGCTCGAAGCTCTCGATGCCATCGCCGGGGGAACCGACGGCGTGAAGAAAATGACGACGACCTGCGCTCGCCCCGAGCCGACCAAGGAGACCTGCACCGCATGACCACCGCGACCACCGCGACCACTCGCCCCTTCGGCGTCGACCTGATCACTTTCTTCGATGCCGACTTCTGGGGGCTTCCGACGGCCGACGACGTGCAGAAGCTCGGCCGGAGCAATCCACGACGGTTCTGGGACACGGTGCTCGACGCGCTTCAGGATGCCGGCATCGCCGAGTTCGAGATGACATTTCCGCCGGCGGACCGGCGGACCGCCATCGCGGCATACGGATCAGCAGCGGCGTTCACAGCGCAACTCGAGGGCAGGGGCCTGAGCGTCGTCAGCGGCTACTTCGGCGACATCGAGCATGCCGACGACATCACGGATCCGCAAACGCGCGTTCGAATTCTGGAGGCAGCCGAGGCAGAGGCGGCGTTCTTCGCCGAGATCGGAGCCTCATACCTGGTGGCCGGCCTTCCGATGCGCAAGAACCACGCGAGCGGTCGTGGCCTGGCTCCCGTCGGACTTGTGGAGGCGCAGCCGATCGCGGACATCGCGAACGAGGTCGGGGCGGTCACCGCCCGATATGGTGTCACGCTCGCACTGCACACCGAGAGCCACTCGGTGTTCTGGACCCCCCGCGACGTCGACCTCTTTCTGCTGCTGACCGATCCCTTCCTCGTGTCGTTCTGTCCCGACACCGGCCACATCGTGCTGGGTGGAGGAGACCCCGTCGAGCTCGTTTCGCGCCATCGGGAACGCGTTGTGCTGGCGCACTGGAAAGACGCCATCGGCCCATTCACCGAGAGCGCGCTCGTCGACGGGGAGATCTTCGCCCGGCATCGGCCCTATTTCCGGCCGGCGGGCAAGGGCGTCGTCGACTGGTACGCGTTCGCCCGTGCACTGCGGGACATCGGCTATGAGGGTGGAATCCTGCTCGAACTCGATGCAGCATCCGACCCCGTCGCGCAACTGATCGAGGCGCGAACCTTCCTCGAGAATGTCACCGGCGGCATCCTCTGAACCCACCCGCCACAAGCGGCCTAGACCGGTACAACCTGCATTCCCAGCAGCACCAGACAACAAGGAGAATGACGTGAACCAATCACGCAGCATTGAAGGGCAAAGGCGCCGCTCCGTCGCTCGACGTTTGATCGGCGCAACGGCGGCTGCCCTCGCAGCCGCAGTAGCACTCACCTCGTGCTCGCTTTCGCCGGGGTCGGCCGCGAGCGATACAAAGACGCTCACGGTGGCGATCTGGAAGGGCTACGGTGCGGATCTGCCCTGGGTGGCAACGGACTTCAAGAAGCAGACCGGGGCCACGCTCAAGTTCCAGTACATCGACTCCGAGGCCAATCTGCTGCAGCTCGTCGGCAAGGCGAACGGAAGCATCGACGTCGCCCTTCCGAACATCCAGTACATCGGTGCCGGCATCGACCAGGGCATCTTCCATCAACTCGACACCTCCAAGCTGACGAACTACTCGGACATCTACCCACAGTTCGCCCAGCTCAAGGAGATTCGAAAGAGCGGGAATCTGTACGGCATCCCGTGGACATGGGGAAGCACGGGTCTCTTCTTCAACAAGACCAAAGTGACCCCTGCCCCGAACTCCTTGAGCGTTCTGTGGGATCCGAAGTACAAGGGTCAGATCGCCCTGATCGATGATCCGACCGTGCTCGTGCCCATCACTGCCCTTTACCTGGGTGAGGATCCGCAGAATCCCGACATGTCGAAGGTGACTCCCGCGCTCCAGAAGCTGAAGGACAATGCGAAACTCACCTATTCGTCCACCGACGACCTGGCCAAGGCGATCTCCAGTGGATCGGTGGTTGCGGGCATCGGAAACGCGGATGCCATCGGCGGCCTGATCTCAAGCGGAACCGCGGGGGCTACCGACTTCAGCTACGAGATCGCCAAGGAAGGCGCGGTCGGCTGGATCGACAACTGGGCCGTCTCAGCAAAGACGAAGCATCTCGATCTCGCCTACGACTGGCTGAACTACATGACAAGTAAGGACTTCCTCGCGAAGTGGGCCAACACCCCGGCTGATGCCGCGCCCGCGCCTGCCAACGCATCGGTGGTATCCGGTTTGCAGCAGGCCACGCTGGAACGGCTTCAGGCCAACCCGGAGAAGATCTCAAGCCTGGCTCTGCAACTGCCCGAACCGGCGGATCGTCTGCAGTCCTGGGTCGACGCCTGGACGAAAGTGAAGGCCGGCTCCTGATGTCCTCCGTTCCGGCGCCCTTGGCTCGTCGCTCACGGCGGCGGGCCAGGGGAGCCGTCGGGACCGGATTCCTCCTCACTCCCGGCGGCGTCCTGCTCGTCTTGTTCGCGGCACTCCCGCTGTGTGCGTTGCTCGTCATTGGCTTCACCACTGACGCGGGAAGCTTCAGCCTGCAGAACTTCGCCGAGATGCTCGGCACCCCAGCGTATGTAGCGCTGCTCGGCCGCACCCTCTTGATCGCCTTCTGCGTGACGGTGCTCAGCATCGCACTGGGCTGGCCGGCCGCCTGGGCCCTCGCACGCTACACGCGGGCCAAGGCCAAACCGCTGATCCTGGGCCTCGTGATCATCCCCTACATCACGTCGCAGTTACTGCTCATCTACGGTTTCGTCAGCCTGATCCAGGCCGGCGGCCCGATCATGTCCCTCCTTTCCGCGATCGGATTGACCGCACCGCAGGCCTCGATCATGTACACCCCGACGGCGAACATCCTGATGCTCGTGCAGGAGAGCATCCCCACGGCGATCCTGGTCATGTACTCCGCTTCGGAGCAGATCAACCCGTCAGTGCTCGAGGCGTCGCGCACGCTCGGGGCAGGCAAGGCCTTTGTGTTCACGCGTGTCGTCTGGCCGCTGAGCTCGGCGATGATCGGCGTCAACTTCGCACTCACATTCGTGCAGACCGTCGGCGCGTTCGCCGAACCCACGATCCTGGGCGGTCCGAGCGGGCAGATGCTCGGCAACACCATCTCGGCACAGCTTCAGGCGGGAGTGCATGAGGCGTTCGCCGTCGCCATGTCGCTGGTGCTGCTGCTGGCCAGTCTCGCGATCGTCGGCGCGGCGACAGGGCTTCTGGCCTGGTCGCGTTCAGCACTCTCCGGTGTGTCGAAAGCGAGTCGCCCCAAAGCCGAATCCGGTGCGGCGCAGAAGCGTCTTTCGGAGGACGCCCTCACTGCGGAAGGAGTGTTGCGATGAAGAATGCGGTGCTGCCCCGGATCCTGAAGATCTGGTTGTATGTCGCACTCATCATCCTGGCGCTGCCGTTGCTCAGCATGGCGGTGCTCAGCCTGAACCAGTCGCGCTACGGCACGTTCCCCTTCACCTTCACGCTCGACTGGTACGCAACGCTCGCGAACGACACGGCACTGCTCCAAGCTCTCGGAACCAGCCTCAACCTGGCAACGCAGGCGACGATCTTCGCGGTCATCGTGGGCACTCTTCTCTCCCTTGGGATGGCGCGCAGCAAGACGTATCTCACTCTCCCGGTCAATGGACTGCTGCTCGCGCTGCTCACGGTGCCGGCACTGATCCTGGCGGCCGGTTTCGTGATCGTGTTCTCGTGGCTCGGACTCGGATCCAGTTCGATCGGGCTGATTCTGGCATCGATCGTCACATCCCTGCCGTTCGTGGTGCTCATCGTGACCGGACGTCTTCGGGATCTCGACGAGCACTATGCCGAGGCTGCGCACTCGCTCGGCGCCGGTGCCGCGCGTGTGTTCCTGACGATCACGGTTCCGCTCATCGCGCCCTCGATCATCGCCGGCGGGCTGCTCGCGTTCGTCATCACGTTCAACAATTTCGCGATTCAACTCTTCCTCGCGCCCATCGGGATCTCGACCCTTCCGGTCCAGATCTATTCGATGGTCAGGCTTGGCGTGACCCCCGACGTCGACGCACTGGCGACGATCATCATCCTCTCGACCGTGGTTCTCGTCGTCGTCCTCAACTGGCTCTCCGGCAACGCCGCCAAGCTCTTCACCACAACGAACAAAGGAAACTGATGGCCGAGCTCACCGTCTCGCGCGTGTCCAAGACCTTCAACGGAACGCAAGTGCTCCAACCGCTCGATCTGACCGTAGGCGACGGACGCTTCTGCTGCATGCTGGGCTCATCAGGCTCCGGCAAGTCGACGTTGCTGCGCATCATCGCGGGACTCGAAGAGCCGGATGCCGGTACGGTGCACGTCGGCGCGCGCGACGTGTCTCGTCTCTCCGTCGAGAGGCGGAACATCGGGTTCGTGTTCCAGAACTACGCCCTCTTCCCGCACCTGAGCGTGCTCTCGAACGTGATGTACGGGCTTCGGGCTCGAAGGATGCCCCGATCCGCGGCGCGCGCCAAGGCGGATGAGATGCTCGGACTGGTCGGGCTGGCGCACTTAGGCGGGCGTTCACCCGCACAACTCTCCGGCGGCCAACAGCAGCGAGTCGCGCTTGCCCGGGCGCTCGTGACCAGCCCGGACCTGCTCCTGCTCGACGAACCGCTGAGCGCATTGGACCGCAAGATCAGAGGGGAGATGCAGCGCGAGCTCAAGCGCATCCACAAGGAGACCGGCCTGACGACGATCATGGTGACGCACGACCAGGAGGAGGCGATGGACCTCGGCGACCAGGTCATGATGCTCGACAACGGCATCGTTCAGCAGAACGACAGCCCCGAGTCGCTCTATCGTGCGCCCGAGAACCGGTTCGTGGCACAGTTCCTCGGCGGTCGCGCGCTCGGGAGCGGCGTCGTGCGCGGTTCGGGGCCCGCGGCGCGGGTGGACATGGGTTCGCTCTCGCTGACCACGGCGCAGACCGGCCTCGTCGATGGTGCGGCCGTCGACGTGCTGGTGATGGCGGAGAGCGTACGGATCCTCCGCCCGGACGAGAGCGCAGGTCCGAACACGTTCTCGGGGTCGCTGACCTCTCTCGACTTCTTCGGTCCGTTCGCGCGTGCCGAGATCGACGCTGCCGGCGTGCGGGTGCCTGCAACGATGCTGTCCCAGGATGCGAAGCCCCTTCGAGAGGGCAGCGCCGTGGACTTCACCATCTCACCCGAGGGACTGCACGCCTTCGCCGCGTTCGACGCCTGACTCACTCCAGCCCGCTCCTCGAGCTTGTCGAAGTGAGCACGCCGAACGGAGGCAGCACGTCGGTACGCTCGGAGGATGGCCCGTCTCATCTTGCTGAACGGCGCGCCCGGCACCGGCAAGTCGACGCTCGCCCGACGCTATGCCGACGACAACCCGCTCGCGCTCGTCCTGGACATCGACACGGTGCGCCGGATGCTCGGCGCGTCGCTGGTCGACCCGGAGGCGTCGGGCCTGGCGGCACGGCGACTGGCCTTGGCGATGGCCCGGGAACATCTGGCCGCCGGACACGACGTGATCGTGCCGCAGTTTCTCGGCCGCATCGAGTTCGTGCTCGAACTGGAGTCGCTCGCGGCATCCGTCGCGGTGCCGTTCCTCGAACTCACGCTCATCGCCGACCCCGACGCGGTAATCCGCAGGTTCGCCGAGCGGTCGGCCGAACCCACGAGCGACGAGCAACGGGATGCCTGGACGCTTCAGGAGAGGTGGGGCGGACTCGATGCTCTGCGGGGTGCCTGTGCCCGTGTCGAAACAGTCGCCGCGGCTCGGCCGGCAATGTGCACGATCGAGGTCGTCGACGGTGCCGTCGACGACGCGTACGCCGCGCTTCGCGCCGTGCTCTGACGCCCATCGCATAGCACGGCGTGCACCGTGTGCGGTACCTGCGGGCCGTCGTGTCACGAAATGTTGCGTCGCGTGTACGGGTGTTTCGGGCGCGATGGTGAGGCACGAGTCCGCGACGTATCGTCGTGAAACCGAACACCCCGACCGCCGTGTGCCAGCGCGACCGCCGGGCCTGGCCCCGAGGTGAGAATGACGTCCGTAGAACTGAGCCCAGCACGAACGGTGCGTCCGCCGCGCGCCGGCAAGCCGAACGGCCAGTGGAAGGTCGACGGCACCGCGCCGCTGAACGGGAACGAAGAGCTCAAACAGGCCGACGACGGCTTGAACGTGCGGGAACGCATCGAGACGGTCTACGCGCAGGGCGGCTTCGACAGCATCGACTCGAGCGACCTGCACGGCAGGTTCCGCTGGTGGGGCCTGTACACGCAGCGCCGCCAGGGAATCGACGGCGGCCGCACGGCCACGCTCGAGCCCGAAGAGCTCGAAGACCGCTATTTCATGATGCGGGTGCGTATCGACGGAGGCGCGCTCAGCACTGAACAGCTTCGCGTGATCGGCGAGATCTCCCGCGACTTCGGCCGCGACTCCGCGGATGTCACCGACCGGCAGAACATCCAGTTGCACTGGATCGAGATCGAATCCGTGCCGGAGATCTGGCGGCGACTGGAAGCGGTCGGGCTGCATACCACCGAGGCCTGCGGGGATGTGCCGCGCGTCATCCTGGGCAGCCCCGTCGCCGGCATCGCGGCCGACGAGATCATCGACCCAACGCCGGTGATCGCGGAGATCAGCCGTCGCTACATCGGCAACTCCGACTTCTCCAACCTGCCGCGCAAGTACAAGACCGCGATCACCGGGCATCCCAGCCAAGACGTGGTGCACGAGATCAACGACTTCGCGCTGGTCGGCGTCATCCATCCCGAACTCGGCGCCGGCTACGACCTATGGGTCGGCGGCGCGCTGTCGACGACCCCTCGCTTCGGGGAGCGTCTGGGAGCATTCGTCACCGAAGACCAAGCCGCCGACGTCTGGGAAGGTGTGACGTCGATCTTCCGCGACTACGGCTACCGCAGGCTTCGCAACAAGGCCCGCTTGAAGTTCCTGCTCGCCGACTGGGGCGCCGAGAAGTTCCGCACGATCCTCGAGACGGAATATCTCGGCTTCGCGTTGGCAGACGGCCCCGCCGCGCCCAGGCCGGGCACCCCCGGCGACCACGTCGGTGTGCACAAGCAGAAAGACGGCGCGTACTTCATCGGCGTCGCGCCGACGGTCGGCCGGTTATCCGGAACCCGCATCATCGCCCTGGCCGACGCTCTCGAAGCGCACGGATCGCACCGTCTTCGCACCACGCCGCACCAGAAGCTCGTCGTGCTCGACGTCGCCGAAGACCAGGTAGAGCCGTTGATCGCCGTGCTCGACGGACTCGGGCTGTCGGCACGGCCGAGCCCCTTCCGGCGCAGCACCATGGCCTGCACCGGGCTGGAGTACTGCAAACTGGCGATCGTCGACACGAAGGACACCGCCACCGACGCGATCGCCGTACTCGAGGAGCGCCTTGCTGACCTCGATCTTCCGCAGCAGATCAGTCTGCACATCAATGGATGCCCGAACTCCTGCGCACGCATCCAGACCGCCGACATCGGTCTCAAGGGCCAGCTCATCACCGACGATGAGGGCGTGCAATCGCCCGGATTCCAGGTGCACCTGGGCGGCGGACTGGCATCGGACAATCGCGCGGAGGCGGGCCTCGGCCGCACGGTGCGCGGTCTGAAGGTGACCGCGGCAGACCTGACCGACTACGTCGAACGCCTGGTGCGGCGATTCCTGGCCGACCGGGGCGCGGAGCAGACGTTCGCCGAATGGGCGCACGCCGCAGACGAGGAGGCGTTGAAATGACCGCCGTGCACACCGGACCCGGACGCGTCCGCTCCACCGACGAGCTGACGGCGCTGGCCGCCGCGGGTGCTGCGGCGCTGGGCTCCGGCTCGGACTCCGAGGCCAGTGCCGCAGACGTCGTGGCCTGGGTCGCAGAGAACTTCGACGTGCGCGCTGCCGCCGTCGCCTGCTCGATGGCGGATGCCGTGCTGCCGCACGTGGCCGCCGAGGCGCTGCCGGGCGTCGACGTGCTCTTCCTCGATACCGGCTACCACTTCATCGAGACCCGGATCGCTCGCGACGAGGTCGCCCGTCAACTCGACGTCACCGTCGTCGACGTTTTCCCCGAGCAGACCGTGGCCGAGCAGGACGCGCAGTACGGCGCCGAACTGTTCGCACGGGACCCGGGCCGGTGCTGCCAGTTGCGCAAAGTAGCACCGCTGCAGAAGGCGCTGGCCGGTTACGAGGTGTGGTTCACCGGCGTGCGCCGTGAAGAGGGACCGACCCGCGCCGCCACACCGCTGGTGCAGTGGGACGAGCGGCACGGCTTGGTCAAGGTCAATCCGCTGGCCGCCTGGAGCTTCGACGAGCTGCTCGACTACGCCGGAGCACATTCGGTGCCGGTGAACCTGCTGCTGGGCAACGGGTATCCCTCGATCGGATGCCAGCCGTGCACCCGGGCGGTGGCACCGGGAGAAGACCCTCGCGCCGGTCGCTGGGCCGGCCTGGCCAAGACGGAATGCGGGATCCACCTATGAGCATCTCCCTCCCCACCACCACCGCCGGTCGAGTAGCGAGCGACGAAGGAGCACGCGTATCGAGCGCCGGCGACGAGGTCTCGACACGCGACGACCGTTCATCGCGGCGTTACTCGACCAGCAGCACGGCATCCGCGCTCGACGCGCTCGAGAACGAAGCGATCCACATCATCCGCGAGGTCGTCGCCGAGTTCGAGCGGCCAGTCATGCTGTTCTCCGGCGGCAAGGACTCCGTCGTCATGCTGCACCTGGCGGCGAAGGCATTCTGGCCGGCTCGCATCCCGTTCCCCGTGCTGCACGTGGACACCGGACACAACTTTCCCGAGGTGATCGCCTTCCGGGATGCCACGGTCGAACGGCTCGGGCTGCGGCTCGAGGTCGCGAGGGTGCAGGACTACATCGACGACGGGCGTCTCGCTGAGCGCGCCGACGGAACCCGCAACCCCTTGCAGACGCTTCCACTGCTCGACGGCATTCAGGCGGGCAAGCATGACGCGGTCTTCGGCGGCGGTCGGCGTGACGAAGACAAAGCGCGTGCAAAGGAGCGCATCCTGTCGCTGCGTGACGAGTTCGGTCAGTGGGATCCGCGGAACCAGCGACCGGAGCTCTGGAACCTGTACAACGGCAGGCACACGCCCGGCCAGCACGTGCGCGCGTTCCCTATCAGCAACTGGGCAGAGCTCGACGTGTGGCGGTACATCGAGCGTGAGGGCATCCGACTGCCCGGTCTTTACTACGCGCACGAGCGCGAGGTCTACCGCCGTGACGGAATGTGGCGTGCGGTCGGCCCGGTCTCGCAGCCGCGGCTCGACGAGACCGTCGAACGCCGCCTGGTGCGGTATCGCACCGTGGGAGACATGTCGTGCACCGGGGCCGTGGAGTCGGACGCCGTCGACGTCGCGGCGGTAGTACGGGAGGTTGCCGCATCGACCATCACCGAGCGCGGTGCGACCCGGGCAGACGACCGCATTTCGGAGGCGGGCATGGAGGATCGCAAGAAGGACGGGTATTTCTGATGGCCGAGCACGAGTCAGGCTCGAGCCTGTTCCGCTTCGCGACCGCGGGTTCGGTCGACGACGGCAAATCAACACTCGTCGGGCGCCTGCTGCACGACAGCAAGGCCATCCTCGCCGACCAACTGGATGCCATCACGCGGGCCAGCGCAGCGCGCGGCTTCGGCGGAGGCGACCGCATCGACTTCGCCTTGCTCACCGACGGGCTGCGTGCCGAGCGCGAGCAGGGCATCACCATCGACGTGGCCTACCGCTACTTCGCCACCGACCGGCGCAGTTTCATCCTTGCCGACTGCCCCGGCCACGTGCAGTACACGCGCAACATGGTCACCGGCGCCACGACCGCCGACGCCGTCGTCGTGCTGATCGATGTGCGCAAAGGCGTGCTCGAACAGACCCGTCGTCACCTCTCCGTGGTGCAGCTGTTGCGCGTTCCGCACCTGATCGTCGCCGTGAACAAGGTCGACCTGGTCGACTACGACGAGGACACCTTCCGCGGGGTCGAGACACAGGTGCTGTCTGTGGCTGCCGAGCTCGGCATCGACGACGCACGCGTCATCCCGGTGTCGGCACTCGAAGGCGACAACGTCGTCGAACGGTCGGTGCGCACGCCCTGGTACGACGGCCCGGCCCTGCTGCAGTTGCTTGAAACCCTCAGCGTCATCGACGAGGCCGAAGACCTGCTCGCACCGTTCCGCCTGCCGGTGCAGTCCGTCATCCGACCCCAGGGGGCGCTTGCGCCCGGTCTCGACCCTGACGAGTTCCGCGACTACCGCGCATACGCCGGTCAGGTCGCCTCGGGTTCGATCCGGGTGGGCGACACCGTCACGGTTCTTCCCGGTGGCGCATCGACGGTCGTGACCGGCATCGACACCGCCGGCGCTTCGCTCGAGCGGGCGATCGCCCCGCAGTCGATCGCTCTTCGCCTCGCCGACGATCTCGACGTCGCTCGCGGCCACGTCATCGTCGCGGGTGACCGTCAGCCGGTCCCGTCGCAAGACCTGCGGGCGTCGTTGTTCTGGCTCGACCCGCGTCCGGTGACCGCCGGAACACGCGTGCTGGTGAAGTACGGCACCGCGACCGTGCAGGCCGTGGTGCGTGAACTCGACGGGCGTCACAATCTCGACACGCTCGCGCTGGAACCGGCCGACCGGCTCGAGATCAACGACATCGGGCAGGCGCAGTTGCGCCTGGCCTCGGCTCTTCCCCTGCAGGAATACGCGGTGCACCGCCGCTCGGGAGCGTTCGTCGTCATTCACCCGCAGGACGGTGCAACTCTCGCTGCCGGCACCGTCATCGCCGCCGGCGCCTGACACCAGCACACCCACTCAAGCCGCATCAGACCGCATCAAGAAGGGAGCACCATGACCACGCGCTCGCGCACGTCCGTCATTCGAATTCTGGCGGCCGCGGCCATGTGTGCCGCCGTTGCGGTCGGGGCGAGCGGATGCTCCGCGACAGCCGGCAGTGCGGACGCCGCGCCGGCCGGCGCTCCCGCCACGCAATTGCGGCTCGGCTACTTCGACAATGTCACGCACGCCCCTGCGCTGATAGGCGTGCACGAGGGAATCTTCGCGAAGGACCTGGGCAAGACCGCGTTGCGCACCGAGCAGTTCAACGCCGGTCCCGCCGCCGTGGAGGCGCTCAGCGCCGGCGCGATCGACGCGGCGTTCATCGGGCCGTCCCCGGCGATCAACTCCTTCGTGGCCAGCGGCGGCAGGTCACTGCGCGTGGTGGCCGGCGCCACCAATGGGGGAGCGGCGCTCGTGGTGCGTGCCGGCATCCACTCGGTCGACCAGCTCAAGGGTGCGACACTGGCAACACCCCAGCTCGGCAACACCCAAGACGTTGCGTTGCGCACCTTTCTGAGAAAGAACGGGCTGACGAGCTCCATCGCCGGCGGCGGCGAGGTGAGCATCACTCCCACCGACAATGCGCAGACGCTGCAACTGTTCAAACAGGGCAAGCTCGACGGAGCCTGGCTGCCGGAGCCCTGGGTCTCGCGCCTGGTGATCGAGGGCGGCGCGCATGTGCTCGTCGACGAGAAGACGCAATGGAAGAACGGCGCCTTCCCGACGACCGTGCTGGTCGTCAGCACCGACTTCCTCACGAGGCATCCCGCGACGGTGGCTCGGCTGGTGACGGCTGAGCGCGACGCCGTCGCCTGGCTGAAGGGCCACAGCAGCTCGGATGCAGTGGCAGCGATCAACGCGCAGCTCACGGCTGACAGCGGCAAAGCTCTTCCCGCCGACGTAGTCACGCGCGCACTGGGCGAGGTGACGTTCAGCGTGGATCCGCTGGCCTCGACCTTCCCGATCCAGTTGAAGCACGCCGTCGACGCTCAGGTGTCGAAGAAGGCGTCGCTCCGGGGCCTCTTCGACCTGCGCCAGGTGAACGCCGACCTCGCCGACGACGGTTCCGCGAAGATCTCGGTCGACGGCTTGGGAGAAGGATGACCGCCGTCGAGATCCAGCACCTGACCAAGCGGTTCGCGGCGTCGGGGCCCGTGGTGCTCGATGACATCAACCTCAGCATCGAGCACGGCGAGTTCGTCTGCCTGATCGGCGCATCGGGATGCGGCAAGTCGACGCTGCTGAACATCATCGCCGGGCTCGAGGCGCCGACCATGGGAACGGTGGCCGTGCCGAGCGGGCGGGCGGCGGTGATGTTCCAGGAATCGGCTCTCTACCCGTGGCTGAGCGCGGCACGCAACGTCGAACTCGCCTTGCGCCTGGCACACGTTCCGCGCGAACGCCGCCGCGCTCGCGCGCTGGAACTGCTCGACCTCGTGAACCTCGCGGATGCCGCGCACAAGCGACCGCACGAGCTCTCCGGCGGCATGCGGCAGCGTGTCGCTCTGGCTCGCGCGCTCGCGCAAGACCGTCAGGTGCTCCTGATGGATGAGCCGTTCGCCGCGTTGGATGCCATCACGCGCGACCTTCTGCATGAGGAACTGGAGCGCGTGTGGAGCGAGACGGGCCGCACCATCGTGTTCGTCACTCATAACGTGCGTGAGGCGGTGCGACTCGGACAGCGCGTCGTGCTGCTGTCGTCCCGCCCCGGTCGCGTCGCAGCGCAGTGGAACGTGGAGGTCTCCGGCGAGCGTCGCATCGAGTCGCCCGACGTCGGCCGACTCTCCATCGAGATCACCGAGCAACTGCGCAAGGAGATCCGTCGTGCCGCCTGAAACACACTCATCGATCGCCGAGCCCCCGGTCGCCGAGTCCGTCGGGGCGTTCTCCTCGTCCGCTGAGCCGGGCGAGGCGGCATCCACCGACCTTCGATCCCTCGAATCCGGTCTCGACGCCCTGCAGGCTCAGCAGAAGTCGGCCGCTCGCACGTGGGGCGGCGTGCTGAGCAGTGTGCTGCTGCCGGTGAGCCTGCTGATCGTGCTCGTGGCGCTCTGGCAGCTGTACGTCTGGGTCGCCCAGCCCCGCCCCGACATCGTGCCCAGCCCGCTCGATGTGCTCGGCTCGCTCGGCGACCTCTGGGCGAGCGGACGCCTGCAGCAGGCGGTGCTCACCAGCCTCGAGCGCGGGGTGCTCGGGTTCCTGATCGCGGCGGCCATCGCCACCCCCATCGGTCTGCTGCTGGCCGAGGTGCGCGTGCTTCGTCGGGCGTTCGGCCCGCTGATCACCGGCCTGCAGGTGCTGCCGTCGGTCGCCTGGGTGCCCGCGGCGATCCTCTGGTTCGGTCTGACAGATTCCACCGCCTACTTCGTCGTGCTGATGGGCGCGATCCCCTCGATCGTGAACGGGCTGTTGAACGGCGTCGATCAGGTGCCGCCGCTGTTCCGCCGGGTGGGAACGGTGCTGGGCGCCAACCGCTGGCAGCAGGGCACGCTCGTCGTGCTGCCCGCCGCCTTGCCCGGCTACCTGGGCGGGCTCAAGCAGGGCTGGGCGTTCAGCTGGCGTTCCCTGATGGCCGCGGAGATCATCACCACCGGCGGCACGATGGGCTTCGGCCTGGGCACGCTGCTCGACCAGAGCAGGCAGCTCTCCGACATCTCCGGCGTGTTCGTGACGATCGTGTTCATCCTGGTGATCGGCATCCTCGTCGAGCTGCTGGTGTTCGCGCCGCTGGAGCGACGCCTCGCGCGCGGCCGAGGGCTCGCTCGCAGCGGTGGGGGATCAGGCGGGGGCGCATCCCGACGACTCGCCATCGCGCCGATCCAGGTGGGCGACCGATGACCGGGTCCGTCGCGCTCATCGGCGGGGGGCCCGGCGACGCGGGCCTGATCACGGTGCGCGGGCTGGAGTTGCTGCGCGCGGCGCAGGTCGTGGTCGCCGACCGGCTCGGACCGCGCTCGCTGCTCGACGATCTGGCCGATGACGTCGAGGTGATCGACGTCGGCAAGAATCCCGGCCACCACCCGGTGCCGCAGAGCGAGATCAACCGCATCATCGTCGAGCAGGCGAAGGCCGGCCGACGCGTCGTGCGGCTGAAGGGCGGAGACCCGTTCGTCTTCGGTCGCGGCCCGGAGGAGGTGGACGCCTGCCGGGCGGCGGGCGTCGCCGTCGAGGTCGTACCCGGTGTCACGAGCGCTGTCTCGGTGCCTGCGGCCGTCGGCATCCCCGTCACCGCGCGCGGCATCGCCAACGGGTTCTCGGTGCTGACCGGTCATGAAGACCTGGACGTCGTCCCCGGCGGCGGCAACCACACCGTGGTTCTGCTGATGGGCGTCGGCGGACTCGCGGCCAGCGCCGCCGCGCTCGTCACGAGCGCCAGACCGGATTCCACACCCGTCGCGATCATCGAGGACGGCTTCGGACCTCGGCAGCGGGTCACGATCGGAACACTGGGAACGATCGCCGCGATCGCCGCACTCGCCGATGTGCGCCCGCCCGCCGTCACGGTGGTCGGCGACGTCGTGAACCTGTACGAGAGGAACCTCACATGACCAGACCCTTGCGCGTCGCGATCGTCGGCGCCGGCCCTGCCGGAATCTACGCGGGCAACATCCTCGGTCGCACCGGGCTCGACGTGTCGATCGACCTGATCGAGTCGTTGCCTGCTCCCTACGGGCTGATCCGCTACGGGGTCGCCCCCGACCACCCGCGCATCAAGGGCATCGTGAATTCACTGCACGAGATGCTCGGGGAGGGCAGCATCCGTCTGCTCGGCAACGTCGCATTCGGCGTCGACATCACGCTCGATGACACCCGGCGGCTCTATGACGCCGTCATCTTCGCGACGGGGGCGTCACGGGATGCCGCACTCGGGATCCCGGGCATCGGCCTCCCTGGGTCCCGCGGCGCCGCCGACTTCGTGAGCTGGTACGACGGGCATCCCGATGCGCCGCGCGAGTGGCCGCTCGATGCGCGCGAGATCGCCGTGATCGGCAACGGCAACGTGGCGCTCGACGTCGCCCGTGTTCTTGCCAAACTGCCCCGTGACATCCTGCGCACCGACATCCCGCAGAACGTGTACGACGCCCTGGCGGCATCTCCGGTGACCGACGTGCACGTATTCGGGCGGCGGAGCCCCGCGCACATCAAATTCACCCCGATCGAACTGCGCGAACTCGGTGAGATCGACGGCGTCGACACCATCGTGTACGAGGAGGACTTCGCCGACGCTGAGGCGATCGACGCGGTCGTCGCCGCTGCAGGCACGAACCAGCTCAAGGTCATGACGCGAACCCTGCGCGGGTGGCTCGACAAGTCCGCGTCCGACACCCAGGCGGTCGCTGCACCGGCCGAGGGCCGGCGTCGGCTGCACCTGCATTTCTTCCACCAGCCGGCCGAGGTTCTCGGCGACGACCGGGTCGAAGGGGTTCGCTTCGAACGCACCGCTTTCGCCGCCGACGGATCGATCACGGGCACCGGCGAATTCCGCGACTACCCCGTGCAGGCGGTCTATCGGGCCGTGGGGTATCTCGGCTCGCCGCTGCCGGGGATCCCGTTCGACGATCGAGCCGGCGTGATCCGCAATGCCGAGGGTCGTGTTCTCGACGACGACGGACGGCACATTCCCGGACTGTACGCGACCGGCTGGATCAAGCGCGGCCCCGTGGGCCTGATCGGGCACACCAAGGGTGATGCGATGGAGACCATCGAACACCTGGTCAGCGATTTCGACGCGCTGCCCGCGGCCGCCGAGCCGCACCCGGACGCCGTGCTTCAATTGCTCGCTGAGCGGGGCGTGGAGTACACGACGTGGCAGGGCTGGCTTGCGCTGGACGCCCATGAGCGGGCGCTCGGCGCCGCCGACCCCTCGGAGGTGGAGCGCGAACGCGTCAAGGTCGTGCCCCGCGAGGAGCAGCTCGCGATCTCTCGGGCCCAGCCGGCGGAGTTGGCCTCGTGACGTATGTGATTGCTTTGCCGTGTGTGGATGTGAAGGATCGGGCGTGTGTGGATGAGTGTCCGGTGGACTGCATCTATGAGGGTGAGCGTTCGTTGTACATCCACCCGGATGAGTGTGTGGATTGCGGGGCGT
>DATMTS010000113.1:0-54991 GCA_035564555.1 Humibacter sp. | reverse complement strand
CGGGCAGTTCCTCGCCGAGTGCGAGAACGTGACGCGGATGGCGTCGGTCGCCTTCAACCCCTCGGCCTCCACCCTGCTGTTCCTGCCGCTGGCGCACGTGCTGGCCCGCGTCATCCAGACCGCCGCGCTGACCGCTCGGGTGAAGCTCGGGCACTGCTCGGACACCAAGAAGATCGTCGAGGAGCTGGCCGGGTTCAAGCCGACCTTCATCCTGTCGGTCCCGCGCGTGTTCGAGAAGGTCTACAACAGCGCCTCGCAGAAGGCGCACGCCGACGGCAAGGGCCCCATCTTCGACAAGGCCGCCGCCACCGCGATCGCCTGGTCCCGGGCCACGTACGCCGGCAAGGTCCCGCTCGGCCTGAAGGTCAAGCACGCGGTGTTCGACAAGCTCGTCTACGCCAAGCTCCGCGCCGCGATCGGCGGCCGGGTGCAGTACGCCATCAGCGGTTCGGCGCCGCTGTCCCCGCGGCTGTCGCACTTCTTCCGCTCGATCGGGGTGCTCATCCTCGAGGGCTACGGCCTCACCGAGACCACCGCGCCGGCGACGGTCAACCTGGTCAAGCGGTCCAAGATCGGAACGGTCGGCCTCCCCCTGCCGGGTGTCGCCGTACGCACGGCCGATGACGGCGAGATCCAGGTGAAGGGGGTGTGCGTCTTCAAGGAGTACTGGAAGAACCCGCAGGCCACCTCCGCGGTGTTCGACGACGGCTGGTTCGCCACCGGCGACCTGGGATCGTTCGACGACGAGGGCTTCCTGACGATCACCGGCCGCAAGAAGGAGATCATCGTCACCGCCGGCGGCAAGAACGTCGCACCCGCGATGCTCGAAGATCCCGTACGTGCCAATCCATTGGTCAGCCAGGTGATCGTGGTCGGCGATCAGAAGCCGTTCATCGCAGCCCTGGTCACGCTGGACGCCGAGATGCTGCCCGTTTGGCTGCAGAACAACGGCTTGGACAGGACGATGTCGGTTCAACAGGCCGCCGAGGACCCCGGAGTGCTCGCGGAGATCCAGCGTGCGATCGACGAGGCCAACTCGCACGTGTCGCGTGCCGAGTCGATCCGCAAATTCGTGGTGCTGCCGACCGACCTCAGCGAGGCCAGCGGCCATCTGACGCCGAAGCTCAGCATCAAGCGCAAGGTCATCCTCGACGACTTCGCGGATGTGATCGAAGGCATGTACACGGCATCCCCGGCACCGGCCACCGAGGGATTCTCCCTGCACTGACCGAACGACCCGCTCGAGCGTTCGGCACTGGCAGAGCCACGACTAGAACCAGTCGCTCTCACGCACCTGCTTCATCGCCTCCCGGCGCTGCTCCTTGCTCAGCCGATCCAGGTAGAGCATGCCGTTCAGGTGATCGGTCTCGTGCTGCAGCGCCTGCGCGAACTGGCCGGTGCCGAAGACCTCGACATCGTTGCCGTCCAGGTCGATGCCTTTGGCCCGGGCGAACGGATGCCGCATCGTGGGGAACCACAGGCCCGGCACCGACAAGCATCCCTCGTCCATCGGCTCCGGCTCGCCGGAGAGTTCGACGATCTCCGGATTGATGAGGTAACCGGTCTCGCCGTCGATGTTGTAGCTGAACACCCGCAGTCCGACCCCGATCTGGCATGCGGCCACACCGGCGCGTCCGGGCAGCTTGACGCTGTCGATCAAGTCGTCGACCAGCGCGCGCGTGCCGTCGTCGAGATCCGTGATCGGCTCTGACACGGTCTTCAGCACCGGATCGCCGAAAAGCCGGATCGGGCGTTCGGTCACAGGGCCTCCTCAGCCTTCAGAAGCGCGTTCTCGATCACCTCGGTGGCCGCGGGGTGCGGCCAGTACTGACTTCGCGCCAGGCCGCGGATGTCGCGCCGATCGGTAGCCGCCTGCACGAGGGGCTGGATCAGGATGCTGGCTTCCGGTCCGAGGATGTGTGCGCCGAGCAGGATGCCGGTGCTGCGCTCGACCACGAGTTTACAGAAGCTCGTGGTGTCTT
Organism: Humibacter sp.; assembly: GCA_035564555.1. Taxonomy (GTDB): domain Bacteria; phylum Actinomycetota; class Actinomycetes; order Actinomycetales; family Microbacteriaceae; genus DATMTS01. The sequence continues at coordinate 53,009 of DATMTS010000113.1, read as the reverse complement.
CCAGCGCCCACCCGTAAGCGGTGGTGCGGTACTCCTGTGCGACCGCCACGACGTCGAGACCGTTCTGAACGGCCTCACGTTCGGTGAGCCCGACGTGCGCCACCTGAGGATGCGAGAACACCGCGGCCGGCACCGGCGACAGCGTGTTCTGAATCGCGTCGTGCGGGCTCGCCAGGTTGTGCGCGACGACGCGAGCGTCGTGATTGGCGACGTGCTTGAGCTGCCAAACCGAACTCACGTCGCCCAGGGCGTAGACGCCCTCGGACGGTCGGCCCCCGGCCAGAACCCGCTGCTGCGCATCGACGACGAGCCGGCCGTCCGGTTCGAGGTCGAATCCCGCTTCCGCGGCGCCCAGCGTGTCGGTGTTCGGTATACGGCCCTGGGCGACGAGCACGAGCTCGGATTGCACGCTCTCGCCGGTCGACAGCGAGACGCAGAGCTGCTCGCCGACCCGGTCGATGCCGGTCACGCCCCTGCCGGGGAGCACGCGCCAGCGTTCCTGTGCCTGCCGGGTGAACTCGGCCGAGAGGTCATCGTCGAGGTGGCCGAGCATCCGTTCGCCGCGCAGCACGATCGTCACCTCCGTGCCGAACGCGCCGAACACGTGGGCGAACTCGGCCGCCACGGCACCGCCGCCCAGGATCGTGATCGACTCCGGCAGCGACTGAATGCGCATGATGCTGTTCGAGTCGTGGATGGCCGCATCCGGTTCGTGTGCGGCCTGCAGCGGCCGGGGACGGGATCCGGCGGCGACGACGATCCGCGGAGCGGTCAATCGGCGCCCGTCGACCGTGACGATGGTGTGCGCGTCTTCGAAGCGCACGGAGCGGCGGAAGACACTCACGTTCGGGCTCTTCTGGTCGCGGTACCGGTAGCCCGCGAACGAGATCTTGTCGGTCTTGGCGAATACGCGGTCACGCACCAGTGGCCAGTCCACCGGATCTATCGCGGCCGACAGGCCGATTCGGCCGCCGTCCTTCGCATCGGTAGCGACGTCCGCGACGCGCACGAACATCTTCGTCGGGATGCATCCCGCATTCAGGCACGTGCCACCGAACCACTCGCCGTCGTCGATCAAGGCGATCGACCAGTGCGAGAACTCCGGTCCGATCAGCGCGTTGCCGCTTCCCGCACCGATCACGATCAGGTCGAAGCGCGCGGCCGGTGACCGCTCAGGCACGACGTTGCGCGGGGATGCCCTCGACGACGAACGAGGCGAGCGTTCGGGCCGCGAGCCGGGTCAGCGGCTTCAGTTCGTGATACTGCACCACGGATCCCGCCGCGAGCACCGGATCGTACGGAATCCGCACGACTTCGCGCACGCGGGAGGCGAAGTGCGACTCGATCTCCTCGAGCTTGACCAACTGGGTACCCTGGGTCGCGGTGTTGATCGCGACCACGGCGTCCTGCACCAGGTGTTCGTAGCCGTTGAGGTCGAGCCAGGTGAGCGTCTCGGACGCCAGCCGGGCTTCGTCAACGCTGCCGCCGGAGACCACCACGATGGAGTCCGCGCGCTGCAGCGTGGCGCGCATCACCGAGTGCACGATGCCGGTTCCGCAATCGGTGAGCACGATGGAGTAGAACCGGGCGGCGAGGTCGGCGACGACGTTGTAGTCGTCCGCTCCGAACGCCTCGGAGAGATGCGGGTCGGTGTCCGAAGCCAGCACGTCGAGCCGGGTCTCGTCTCGCGAGACGAGCTTCGAGAACTCGGTGAACTCGGTTATCGCGTGCGCTCGACGCACCACGTCGCGCACGGTGGCGTCGGAACCGTCCGGCACCCGTTCGGCCAGCGTGCCCCGGTCGGGATTCGCGTCGATGGCGATCACGCGATCTTCTCGCACGTCGGCCAGCGCCATGCCGAGCAGAGCCGTCACCGTGGTCTTACCGACACCGCCCTTGCGAGTCAGCACCGGCACGAAGCGCGCCCCGCCGTCGAACGTGCGCCGGATGCGCTCGTCGAGTTCTTTGCGAGCGCGCACGCTCGGAGAGTCCCCGCGGTTCACCAGGCCGAACGTGGCCGAGTACACCGCCCGGTTCCACCCGCCCTCGGGAACAGGCCGCGTCTTTCGATTGACCTCCAGCAGCCGGTCGGCGGTGAGCATCATCGACGTCTCGGGATTCGGTCGCCCGCCACGTTCGCGGCGCTGATGCGCCGGGGCGTCCGCACCGTGACCCAGGGCGGGCACGTCGATCGTTTCCGGCGCCGTCAGAACCGGAACGGACATCGTGGTCGGCTGTGCCGGCACGAAGCCGGGATCCACGGAGACGTCGTCGATCGCCACGGCCGCCTCGTCTTCAGGTGCCTCCGGTCGCGGCGCTGGCGGCAGGTCGACGATCACGTTCGGAGTCTCGTGGTCGTCCGTGTCGCGAGCGGCCCTCAGCTGCGGACGGCCGCCACGCCGGTGCGTCGTATCGGACATCTCACGCCCTCCCGCTCGATAATGTCTCAGTTTAGCGCGAGGGGTCTCGCCTGCCCGGTTCACGACTCCGGAGTGATGACCAGCAGCAGATCGGCAGCGTCGACCTGCTGCGTCTTCGGAATCGCCAGCCGCTCGATGAAACCGGCGATCGGGGCGGTGATCGCGGCCTCCATCTTCATGGCCTCGATGGATGCAACGGTTTGCCCGGCGGCGACACGGTCACCACCGGCGATCTGCAACGTGACGACACCGGAGAACGGTGCGGCCACGTGACCGGGCTTCGAGGTGTCGGCCTTCTCCGCCGCCTTCGATTCCACGGTGATGCCGCGGTCGCGCACGAACACCGGTCGCAGCTGCCCGTTCAGCGTCGCCATGACCGTGCGCATGCCCTTGTCATCGGCCTCGCCGATGGCTTCCAGCCCGACGTACAGGCGCACGCCCGGTTCGATCTCGACCACGTGCTCGCCGCCCGGCTGCAGTCCGTACAGGTAGTCGACCGTGTCGACGACCGAGAGGTCGCCGAAGAGTTCGCGCACCTGCTCGAACTGACGGGTCGGTGCCGGGAACAGCAGCCGGTTCAGCGTCGCGCGTCGTGACGAGGCATCCCCAGCCAGGCCCGCTCGGTCGAGGTCGTCGATCTCGGTGACCCCGATGCGCACGTGCTTGCCCTCCAGCACCCGCGTGCGGAACGGTTCCGGCCACCCGCCCGGCAGGTCGCCGAGTTCGCCGGCCATGAACCCCACGACCGAATCGGGCACGTCGTAGTTCTGCGGATGCGCCGCGAAATCGGCAGGATCGGCATGCACCGCGGCCAGGTGCAGCGCGAGATCGCCGACGACCTTCGACGACGGCGTGACCTTGGGAATTCGCCCCAGGATCTTGTTCGCCGCGGCGTACATGTCTTCGACGAGCTCGAAATGCTCGGCGAGTCCCAGCGCCTTGGCCTGCTGGCGCAGATTGGAGAGCTGCCCGCCGGGGATCTCGTGGGTGTAGACGCGGCCGGTGGGACCGGGCAGACCGGATTCGAACGGAGCGTAGACCTGGCGGACGGCCGCCCAGTACGGCTCCAGATCGGTCACTGCCTTCAGCGGGATGCCGGTGTCGCGCTCGGTATGCGCCAGTGCCGCGACCAACGCCGAGGCCGCAGGCTGACTCGTGGTGCCCGCCATCGGCGCGCTGGCGACATCCACGGCATCCGCCCCGGCTCGAGCCGCGGCCAGCAGCGTAGCGAGTTGACCACCCGGGGTGTCGTGGGTGTGTACGTGCACGGGAAGGTCGAAGCGCTCCCGGAAGGCGGCGACCAGCTTCTCCGCGGCACTCGGGCGCAGCAGCCCGGCCATGTCCTTGATCGCCAGCACATGTGCGCCTGCCGAGACGATCTGCTCCGCCAGGCGCAGGTAGTAGTCCAGCGTGTACAGGTCTTCGGCGGGGTCGAGCAGGTCGCCTGTGTAGCAGACCGCGACTTCGGCGATCGCGGTGCCGGTGGCCAGCACCGCGTCGATCGCGGGCCGCATCTGCTCCACGTCGTTCAGCGCGTCGAAGATGCGGAAGATGTCGACCCCGGTCGAGCGCGCCTCGCGGATGAACGCGTCGGCGACCTCGGTGGGATACGGCGTGTAGCCCACCGTGTTGCGCCCGCGCAGCAGCATCTGGATGTTCACATTCGGAAGCGCCTCGCGCAACGCGCCGAGCCGTTCCCACGGGTCTTCACCGAGGAAGCGCAGCGCCACGTCGTACGTGGCGCCGCCCCAGGCCTCGACCGAGAGCAACTGCGGAGTGGTGCGCGCCACGTACGGTGCGACGGCCAACAGGTCTTTGGTGCGTACCCGGGTCGCCAGCAGCGACTGGTGAGCGTCGCGGAACGTCGTCTCGGTGACCGCGAGGGCCGTCTGCGCACGCAGTGCGGCGGCGAACCCGACCGGACCGAGTTCGAGCAACGACTGCCGCGAACCGGAGGGCGGCGGAGCGCTCAGATCGATGCGCGGAAGCTTCTCCACCGGGTTCGCCACATCGGGTCGTGGGCCATTGGGCAGGTTCACGGTCGTGTCGGCGAGCCAGCTGAGCACCTTGGTGCCCCGGTCTTTGGATGCGCGGCCGCGCAGCAGTTCCGGCCGCTCCTCGATGAACGACGTGCTCAGGTCACCGGCGATGAACGACGGGTCGTCGAGCACGGCCTGCAGGAACGGGATGTTGGTGGCGACGCCGCGGATGCGGAACTCGGCAAGCGCCCGTCTGGCGCGGCTCACCGCGGCGGGGAAGTCGCGGCCTCGGCAGGTGAGCTTCGCGAGCATCGAATCGAAATGCGGGCTGATCTGCGCGCCCTGATTGACCGTGCCGCCGTCCAGGCGGATGCCGCCGCCGCCCGGCGAACGATACGTGGTGATCTTGCCGGTGTCGGGGCGGAATCCCGCGGTGGGGTCCTCGGTCGTGATCCGGCACTGCAAAGCGGCGCCGCGCAATTGGATGTTCTGCTGGGTGAGACCGAGATCGGCCAACGACTCCCCCGCAGCGATGCGCATCTGCGCCTGCACCAGGTCGACGTCGGTCACCTCCTCTGTGACGGTGTGCTCGACCTGGATGCGCGGGTTCATCTCGATGAACACGTGCTGCCCGGCCCGCTCCCCCGCAGTGTCGAGCAGGAACTCCACGGTACCGGCATTCACGTACCCGATCGAGGCGGCGAACGCCACCGCATCCCGGTAGAGGCTCTGCCTGATCTCGTCCGAAAGGTTCGGCGCGGGTGCGATCTCGATGACCTTCTGGTGCCTGCGCTGCACCGAGCAGTCGCGCTCGAACAGGTGCAGGGTCGTTCCGTCGGCATCCGCGAGGATCTGCACCTCGATGTGCCTCGGTCGCAGCACGGCCTGCTCGAGGAACATCGTCGGGTCGCCGAACGCGCTGTTCGCCTCGCGCATGGCTTCTTCGAGCGCTCCGCGCAGTTCGGCCTTGCTCGTCACCCGGCGCATGCCCCGGCCGCCACCGCCGGCCACCGCCTTGGCGAAGATGGGGAACCCGATCGCCTCCGATTGTGCGACGAGTTCGTCGATGTCGCGTGAGGGCGGCGTCGAGACCAGCACCGGCACCCCGGCCGCCACCGCGTACTCCTTCGCGGTGACCTTGTTGCCCGCCATCTCCAGCACCTTGGACGAGGGACCGATGAAGGTGATACCCGCCTCACGGGCGGCCTCGGCCAGTTCCGGGTTCTCGGAAAGGAAGCCGTAACCGGGGTAGATCGCATCCGCGCCCGACTCCCGCGCGACCCGGATGATCTCCGCAACGTCCAGGTACGCGCGCACCGGATGTCCCGGCTCACCGATCTGGTATGCCTCGTCGGCCTTCAGGCGATGCAGCGAATTGCGGTCCTCATAGGGGAACACGGCAACCGTCTTGGCACCCAGCTCATATGCGGCTCGAAAGGCCCTGATGGCGATCTCACCGCGGTTGGCCACGAGTATCTTGCGGAACATTCAGGCCTTTCCCTTGGCGCCCCTCGGCACACAGCGAATGGTTAGGTTCTCTAAGACTAGTGAAGGTAACGTAGCTACTTGTGCACGTACTCAGCGTCAGTTCCCTCAAAGGTGGTGTCGGTAAGACCACGGTGACGCTGGGCCTCGCATCCGCGTCTTTCGCGAAGGGCCTGCGCACTCTCGTGGTCGATCTCGACCCGCAATCCGACGTCTCGACAGGCATGGACATCCAGGTCGCCGGGCACCTCAACGTCGCCGACGTGCTGGCATCCCCCAAGGAGAAGATCGTGCGCGCCGCGATCGCGCCCAGCGGATGGACGCGCGGCAGGCCGGGCAAGGTCGACGTGATGATCGGCAGCCCGTCGGCGATCAACTTCGACGGCCCACACCCCAGCATCCGCGACATCTGGAAGCTCGAGGAGGCGCTGGCCAATGTCGAGCACGACTACGACCTCGTTCTGATCGACTGCGCTCCGTCGCTGAACGCCTTGACGCGCACCGCATGGGCGGCCAGCGACCGGGTCACCGTCGTGACCGAACCGGGACTGTTCTCCGTTGCGGCAGCCGATCGCGCACTGCGCGCCATCGAGGAGATCCGGCGTGGGCTCTCGCCTCGGCTGCAGCCGCTGGGCATCATCGTGAACCGTGCTCGGGTGCAGTCGTTGGAGCACCAGTTCCGCATCAAAGAACTGCGGGACATGTTCGGTCCGCTCGTGCTGAGCCCGCAACTGCCCGAGCGCACCAGCCTGCAGCAGGCGCAGGGTGCGGCGAAGCCGTTGCACGTGTGGCCCGGTGAGAGCGCACAGGAGATGGCGCACAATTTCGACGTGCTGCTGGAACGCGTACTGCGCACCGCGCGCATCGGGGAATACGCCGAACTCGCGCAGTAGCGCACCGCCTCGACGGCGCGAGTCGGCCGCGATCGGCCCGCCCGTGATCGGCTCGGCAGCGCGGCGCGCCGTACCCCAAACCGTATCGAAATCAGGTGACACGCGTGCTCGGCTGGATTATCCAGCCGGATGCCGGTGTCACCTGATTTTGACGCGCTTTGGCGGGCCGGAGGGTCGGAGGCGTCCGAGGCTGGCAGATGCGGCCGGTCGGCAGATGCGGCCGGCGGAAGGCGTGGACTAGGAGATCTTGCGAGCGGCGCGTCGCGCCGCGAGCTCGTCCTGTGCCGAGAAGGTCTGCGCATCAACGGTCTGGATGTCCAACTCGACGAGGCTGGACTCGACCTCGCGCAGCACCTTGCCCACGGCGATGCCGAACACGCCCTGTCCCCTGCTGACCAGGTCGATCACCTCGTCGTTCGAGGTGCACAGGTAGACGCTGGCTCCGTCACTCATCAGGGTCGTCTGGGCGAGATCGTTCACGCCGGACTCACGCAATTGGTTGACCGCGGTGCGGATCTGCTGGAGCGAGATGCCGGTGTCGAGCAGGCGCTTCACGAGTTTGAGCACCAGGATGTCGCGGAATCCGTAGAGTCGCTGCGAACCGGAACCGGCGGCGCCGCGAACGGTCGGCTCGACGAGCCCGGTGCGCGCCCAGTAATCGAGTTGCCGATAGCTGATACCGGCGGCCCGTGCCGCCGTAGCGCCCCGGTAGCCGGCGGTGGCGTCCATGTCGGGCAAACCGTCGGTGAAGAGCAGCCCCAGGTCGTAACGAGAGCCGTCATGCCGACTGAGTTCACTCATCCGTTTGCCTCTCACCCCAGGATTCGCGTTCTGAAAAGAACGCATCTTCAACGCTACCCACGCGCGCGCCGGGCGGCAACGACATTCGCATTCTTGCCGCGGCGTGTCGCCCGATCACGGTGTGAAGCGCGCCAGCGCGGCCCTGATCAAGTTGGCCCGAACGATCTCGAGTTGAGCCGCGAGGTCGCGGGCGAGCTCGGCGGTCTGGGCGCGCGAGGCGGTTTCGCCGCGCCGAGCGATCAAGGCGCTCTCGACCAGGCCGACCTCGCGATCCGCGGCGGCGCGCATGCCGCGCAGATGGCGCGGTTCGATGCCGCAGCGCTGCAGCTCGACGAGGGCGCGCAGCACGGCCAGGTGGTCTTCGCCGTACACCTCGGCGGGCGCGATGACCGAAGCCGAGATGGCATCATGCAGAAGCGCCTGGCTGGCGCCCGCCTCACGGATGAGGTCCTCGCGCTTGAATCGACGACCCGTGGAGAGCATGTTCGGCACCCCAGGAGCGTTCTTCGCACCGGGGATGAGCGGCGTGCGGCCTGCGTCGAGGTCGGCGAGGTAGCCGCGAATGACCTTGAGCGGCAGGTAGTGGTCGCGCTGCACCGTGAGGATCACACGCAGCCGTTCGAGGTCGGCTGCGCAGAACTTGCGATACCCGGATGCCGTGCGGGCCGGAGAGATGAGACCCTGCTCTTCGAGGAAGCGCAGCTTCGACGGAGTCAGGTCGGGAAAGTCGGGCGTGAGCCGCGCGAGCACCTGGCCGATGCTCAGCAGCGCCGTCCCCCCGGCGCGTGCCTCGGCTGCGTCCCGAGCCACTACGACGACGCCGTAGCGCCCCGGTCGGCACGGGAGGCGTAGAAGGTGAGGCGGAACTTGCCCACCTGCACCTCGGCGCCGTCGGTCAGCATGGCACTCTCGATGCGAACGCCGTCGAAGTAGGTGCCGTTCAATGAGCCGAGGTCTCTGACCTCGAAGACCTTGCCGTGCCGCACGAACTCTGCATGCCGGCGCGAGACCGTCACGTCATCGAGGAAGATGTCGGCATCCGGATGCCGCCCGGCCGTCGTCACGTCGGCGTCGAGCAGGAACCGCGCGCCGGCGTTCGGTCCGCGCCTCACCACGAGCAGAGCGGAACCGGAGGGCAGCGCGTCGATGGCGCCGAGTTCGTCGGGCGTCACGCTGGCGGTACCGGCGTTCATGGCGGCGGCGAATTCTTCCCCGAAGCGCGCCGTCGTGTCTTCGTTTCCCCTGGACGGCTCGCGCAGGGGGTTGTTCTCGTCGTTATCGTCAGCCACGGCCAACCTCCTCGTCCCCCAGCGTATCGGATGCTTCGGCCGCCTGGCTCCGTGAAATCGCCACGACCCGCGCCGTTTCACGCACGTAGACGATCCCCGCCCACCAGTACAGGAAAGCGCCCCAGATCGCCAGCGCCCAGCCCGCCGGCTGGGCATATGGTTGCAGCACCGAGAACGCCTCCCCCAGCATCAGCACCGGCAACGCGAGGAAGAGCGCGAAAGTCGCGACCTTGCCGAGGTGATGGACCGGCAGAGGGCCGTAACCATGCGAGGCGAGCACGATTCCGAGCACGGCGAGCATGACGTCGCGGCCCACGATGACGGCCACCAGCCACCATGGCAGCAGATCGCGCCAGGCGAGGCCGATCAGCGCTGCGAAGATGTAGAGCCGATCCGCCGCGGGATCGAGAAGTTGGCCCAGCCGGGACACCTGATCAAGGCGCCGAGCCAGATAGCCGTCGAGGAAGTCAGTGATGCTCGAGACCACGAGCACGACCAGCGCGGCAGCATCCTGCCGCCCGATGACGAGCACCAGGAACACCGGCACCAGGGCGAGCCGGAAGAAGCTCAGAAGGTTGGGAACCGTCAGCACGCGCGAGCTGACCGGGGTGGATGCCACGGTCACCGATCCTACCGGGGATGTGCCTCGAACCCCGGTTCTCAGGAGGAGACCAGGCTCGCGCGGATGTCGCCGCCCGGCAGCGGGTTCGATCGTGAAAGCCGAGGAGCCTTCGCGGCTACGATGGCGCTCGTGGACCCCCTGATCGTGAACCTCTGCATACTGCTGGCGGTATGCGTCGCCACCTGGCTGCTCTCGGTGGCGACGGGCGAGCACTCCTGGGTCGACCGGATCTGGTCGATCGCGCCCGTCTGCTACGTCTGGGTCTACGCAGCGGCGACCGGCATGAGGGATGTACGGCTCGTCCTGCTGGCATGCCTTGTCACCCTGTGGGGTGCTCGGCTCACCTTCAACTTCGCCCGGAAGGGAGGCTACGCCCGCGGCGGCGAGGACTACCGCTGGGCGGTGCTGCGCAGCCGGATGGGACGAGTCGCGTTCGCGCTGTTCAACCTCTTCTTCATCGTGATCTATCAGAACCTGCTGCTCTGGCTGATCACCCTTCCCGCCTGGACCGCCTATCGCAACCCGAGGCCGGTGAACGCGCTCGACCTGCTCGCCGCGCTGTTGTTCCTCGGGCTGCTGACGGGCGAGACGACGGCCGACCAGCAGCAGTGGAACTTCCACAGACGCAAGTCGGAGCGGGCGTCGGCGGGCCTACCGGTCGATCCCCCGTTCCTCACCACTGGGCTGTTCCGCTACAGCAGGCACCCCAACTTCTTCTTCGAGCAGGCGCAGTGGTGGGTCGTCTTCCTCTTCGGGGCGATCGCGGCCGGTTCGGTTCTGCAGTGGACGGTCGTCGGCGCCGTGCTGCTGAGCGTGCTTTTCGTCGGATCGACCGTCTTCACCGAGTCGATCTCCGGCGCCAAGTATCCGCAGTACGCCGACTATCAGGCGAGAACATCGGCGATCGTGCCATGGCCGCCGCGCCGATCCGGCCGTACCGCCGGCTGACCGGGCCGGCTGACCGAGCCTGATGACCGAGGCAAGAGCCCACTGGTCACTCCGCCTCGGGGCCGCGGAGCCGACGGGGGAAGGCCGCGCGCATGTGGTCGGAGTCCAAGAAGTCGGCGACTCCGATCAGGATCAGACTGAACACGATCTGTTCCGTGACCATCCACAACGGGTACAGACCGGGGATCGCGGCCAGCACCAGGGTGACCACCGGAAATATCTTGCTGAACAGTCGCAGTCGGGAGTAGCCCCAGTACCAGCCCAAGCTGGCGCGCCAGGTGAAGTAGAACAGCGTGGCGGTCATGCCGAGCACGATCACCGTGCGCATCCACACCGCCCACGGCACGCCCTGACCGGAGGCGGTGAGCACCACCGCGACGACGACGGCACCGAGCCCGATCGCGAACTCGACGACGAGCAGCCAGGCGATCGCGATGAACGCGCGGCGGGTGCGCGGGTGATCCCGCATCCCGTCCTGGATGCGGCGACTCCACGCCCTGCCGCCGGCGATACGGTCCAGGCGGCGGAACAGTGGCTCGAAGCGGTGCAGAACAGTCATGGTCGCCTCCGACGATAGCGCGCCTGATCGGGAGCCAGCAGAGTACCGGCTACCCTGGGTGGCATGTCGTGCATTCGGTTCAATACGCCGGCTCAGCGAGACGCGATGCGCACGGCCGCTCCCACCCGGCTCACTCCGGAAGAGGCGGCGGCTCTGCACCCGTCACCTCCCGTGACGGAGACCAAGATCCGCCGGCTACGCCTACTCGCCGCCGATCCCGATCCCAAGATCCGGGAGGCGGTGGCGAGCAGCTACAACACGCCCGTCGACCTGTTCGAGAGGCTGTCGGCAGACCCGGATGACGGCGTTCGCGCCTGTGTCGCACGCAACGAAGCGACGCCCTGCGATGTGCTTCGTGCCCTCGCCGGCGATCGCTCGGAGATGGTTCGGGGCTGGGTTGCGGTGAACTACTTCGTGCCAGAGGACGCAATGCGCCGGCTCGCCGATGACCCGAGCGAGACCGTACGCAGCCTCGTGCGCTGGAAGTCGTCGCTGCACTCCGCCTGACGAGCGGGTGACGCCATCGACCTCCGCCTGGTCAGGTGAGGGCGTCGAGCACGCGCAGCAGTTCGCCGGGTGCGATGACTCTGGCGCCCGCCGATACGACGCGCCGGGCAAGTTCACGGTCGGCAGTGACCACCGTGACGGGCCCCTCGGCCCTCGAGACGGCGGATGCCGCCACCTCGAGGATGCTCGTGTCCCCGTCTCGAGGCGCCCGCACCACCTCGATCACGCTCGGAGAAGCCGCCATCGAACGGGCCTGCCCCTCGATCACGGCGGTGACCGTCGGCCACCACACGTCGTGCGTCGCCCCGAGTAATGCCGCGGGGATGCCACCATGCACCGCGGCATCCAGCGAACGGACGAAGCGCTCCGTCGCCGCCGCACGGTCGCGCCACCAGCCGTCCGGTCTGGAGCCGATGACGTTCGCGACATCGACGATGAGCCTGGGGTGCACCTCGAGGTCGCCCAGCAGAGACGGCCAGCGCGTGGCGAATCCCGGATGCAAGGGCAGCGCGCCGACCTGATCGAACCCGACCCAGCGCAGTTCCAGGCTCTCCGCGTCGCCGACGACAGGGGCGAACAACGCCGGGGCATCCGCCACCACGGTCGTATAGCTCCACCAGCCGAGGTCGAGCACCGACTCGAAGCGCAGAGCGAGCTCGTTTCCCGGAACGCCGGCCTCCTCCTCGGCTTCACGGATCGCCGCCTGGGCCGCGCTCTCCGATTCGTGTCGCGCGCCACCCGGCAGCCCCCAGGTGCCGCCGAAGTGACTCCATTCGGCGCGATGCTGCAGCAGCACCCCCGTCTGGCGGTGCACGACGAGGAGTCCCGCCGCCCCGAAGGCGCCCCAGTATTTCGCGCCGTTCGGGCCCTGCACCCAGGAATCGCCGCTGCCGTGCGCCCGCCGGGCGAGCGGTTCCGGCCCAGGCAGGGCCGAAAGGGAATCCGATTCGCTCACCGTCCCAGCATGTCACGCCAGGTACGGCGTCCGACTGAGACCGGGCGAAGTGCAAGCCCTCGACAGCGTGCCGGCGCCGATCTAACGTGCGGATGATGGAAGGAGCACCGGCATGATCCCACGACTGCGCACGCCCGACAGCACCGCGAGTCTGCTGCGCGAGGGCTATCTGTTCGGCACCCGAGGATTCGATCGGGTGCAGGACGAGGCCTTCCGTACCAGGCTCGGGCTGAAGCCGGCCGTCGTGATGCGGGGCCGGGATGCCGCACGCTTCTTCTACGAAGGAGGACGATTCGGCAGAAGCCGCGCGATGCCCGACTCCGTCACCCATCTGCTGCAGGACGAAGGGAGCGTGCAGACTCTGGACGGGGCCGCGCATTTCGCCCGTAAGCACGAATTCGTCGAATTGCTCGGAGTGCAGGGCCGCGGCGCGCTCGTCGCAGCGTTCGCCGAGCAATGGCAGAGCGCGGCAGAGACCTGGGCCGGCAGCACGGCGACGGTGGAGTTGCAGACCGCAGCCGCCGACATCCTCGCCGCCGCCGCCATGAAGTGGGCCGGAGTGCCTGCACCGCAGACGGCGGCGAGCAGCCGGGGACCGGAACTGGTCGCGATGATCGAATCCGCCGCCCGGTTCGGCCCACCCGACTGGGCCGCCCGTGCCCGCCGTCGTTCGACGGAACGGTGGGCCGGCACGCTCGTGACCGGGGTGCGGTCGGGCTCGCTTACGGTCGACGAAGCGGCGCCGCTGAATCGCCTCGCGCACCTGCAGGATGCCGACGGGGAACTGCTGACGCCCGAGGTGGCCGCGGTCGAACTGCTGAACCTGCTGCGACCCATCGTGGCCGTCGGCCGCTTCGTCGTGTTCGCAGCGCTCGGCCTGCGGCGACGGCCGGACTGGGCCGAGCGCTTCGCCGGCGGGGATCGCTCGGAGGTGCGCTGCTTCGTCGACGAGACCCGGCGCTTCTACCCGTTCTTCCCGTTCATCGCCGGCCGCGCACGCGCCGGCTGCGTCTGGCATGGCCACCGGTTCGTGGCCGGCGACCTGGCGATGCTCGACCTGTACGGCACGAACCACGACGATCGGCTCTGGAGCGACGCCGGACGATTCCTGCCCGAGCGGTTCCGCGATTGGAACGGCGACCGCAACACGCTCATTCCGCAGGGCGGCGGCGAGTACGCCCACGGGCATCGCTGCCCGGGAGAACCCGCCACGGTCGAGCTGATGGCCGACGCCGTGATGCGCTTATCGTCGCTGCGTTACGAGCTGCCCGAACAGGATCTGCGTGTGAGCCTGCGCAGCGTGCCGGCCGGCCCGCAGAGTGGATTCCTCATGCGCGTGCATTCCTGAACGCACGGGAGCGCAGCATGGCGAGCCCGGCTCCGAGCGCGAGGCCGGCGCCGATGATGCCGTTGCGTCTGCGTGAGAGACCGGCCTGCACGCTCGTCGGGATCGCCCGGTCGTCGAAGACGCCGTGCGTGCCGAAGTCGCGCGTCGCATCCACGGGGTGCCACAGATTCGCCGGCTGGTCGGCAGGCCGGTCTTCGTCGGTCTGCTGAGAGGAGTAGCCGACGCGCGCGAGATACCTGTCGAGCACGCCCGGGAAGAGCGCGTTGCCGATCATCGACTTGACCGTGCTTCTTCCCACCCAGTACTCGCGTCGCCCCGGGTGCCGTGCCGCATACACGATGGCCCTGGCCGCGACCTCGGGCTGATAGATCGGTGGAACGGGCTGAGCCTGCTTCGGCAGGCGTGACAGCAGCCAGGAGAACTGCGGCGTGTTCAGCGCAGGCAGTTGCACCATCGTGGTGCGCACCCCGCTCCGCTCGTGCATGAGCTCGCAGCGCAAGGATTCGGAGAATCCCTGAATGGCGTGCTTGGCGCCGCAATACGCCGACTGCAGCGGGATGCCGCGGTAGGCGAGAGCCGATCCGACGTGCACGATGGAGCCACGATCGCGCTCGCGCATCCTCTTCAGCACCGCCATAGTGGCGTAGACGTAACCGAGATAGGTCACTTCGGTCGCACGCCGGTACTCGTAGGGGGTGATCTCGTGGAACGGTGCGAATACCGCGGAGAACGCGGCATTGACCCAGACGTCGATGGCGCCGAAGGTCTTCTCGATCAGGTTCACGGCGTCATCCAGCCCGGCGGCGTCGGTCACGTCCAACGGCACGACCAGCGTCCTGCCTCCGGCCGCCCGCACCTCTCCTGCCGCCCCCTGCAGTCCGCTGGAGCCCCGCGCGATCAGTGCGACCGAGCACCCCCGTCTGCCGAACTCGATGGCTGTCGCCCGCCCCACACCGCCGCTCGCCCCGGTCACCGCTACCACCAGGGGTTCGCTGCCAGCCGTTGTACGCCTCATGCTCGTCCCTCCACTGCAGGCACGCTACGCGGGCCGTCGCCAGGGCCGGCAGGCCTTGACAAGGGTCGAGGTCGGCGAATGCTCAGGCGCCCGGCGTCGCCTCTTGGAGGAACCCCTCGGCCTCCGCCTCAGGCATCACGAGCATGCCGCGGGCGCCATGTGAGGAGAGAGCGAGGGCTTCGAGCCACGTGCGGTTGAGCTCCGGCGGCCGGGATCCGGAGAAGCGGAACTGGAGCGGAATGTACGGGGAGAGCCAGAGGCTGACCCGACCGGAACCCTGATCAGGTCTCACCACCCAATTGATCAGAAAGCTCTCCTGCAGGCGCAACTTCGCAACGATGGAGACCTTGATGTGCGAGAGCGTCCGGTCATCGATCTCGTATTCGGCGCCGGACCCGTAGATGAGGTAGCCCATTCGCTCATCATGGCAGACTTGCCAATGTGCCGCGACTTCACCGAAGCGATCCGAACGGCGCCGGATTGCGCCGGACGGGAGACCCGCGACACCTCTATCTGGATGCCGGCGGACGACCGGTGAAAGACCCGGAGGTGCTTCAGCGCATCGAGTCGCTCGTCATCCCGCCGGCCTGGACGGACGTCTGGATCAGCCCGGATCCGCTCGGTCACATCCAGGCTGTGGGAACCGACGCGGCCGGACGGCGGCAGTACATCTACCATCAGCTCTGGAGGGCCAGACGCGACAGCGCCAAGTTCGATCGAGCGCTTCTGCTGGCCCGGTCCATGTCATTCGCTCGCGGCAGCGTGAGTCGCGACCTGAGCCGCACCGGCTTCCCGCAGAGCAGGGCGCTCGCCGCCGCGTTCCGCATCATCGACCTGTCCTCCCTGCGCATCGGCAGCGAGGAGTACCTGCGCTCCAACCGAAGCCGCGGCCTCACCACACTGCTGCTGCGCCACGTGTCGGTCGAGGGCGAGACTGTGAGATTGGACTTCCGCGCCAAGAGCGGCACGGACTGGGAGTCCTCGTTGACGGATGCTGCGCTTGCCGCATACGTGTCCGAACTGCTGGCGGCCAGGGGGCAGCGCTCGCGGCTGCTGGTCTGGCGCGATCGGGCCTGGCGAATCGTGCGACCTGCGGACGTGAACGACGACATCCGCCGGCGCACCCGGCAGGAGGTCACCGCCAAGGACTTCAGAACCCTCCGCGGCACCGTGGTCGCGGCACGGACCCTCGCCCTGATCGGGCCGGAGACGACGGAGCGCGCACGCGCGACGGCGATCACCGAGTCGGTGCGGCGGACCGCCGCGGTGCTCGGCAACACCCCCGCGGTCGCGCGCTCCAGTTATATCGACCCGCGTGTGTTCGACCGCTACCGTGCGGGACGCCTGATCGATCTGCGACCAGGCCGCTCCGCTGAGCACGCACTCATCGACCTTCTCGAGTCGTGATCCGGTACGCCGACCGGAAGGTGGGCGATGAACACGAACCTTGCTCACCATAGTGAGAGTGTCAAGCCCTTACTTCCGGGCGCAGCTTTCATACGCTGGTGTGGTGCACGTTTTGCTACACAACTCGGAGGATGCCTTGGCAACGATCATCAATGAAGATGTCATCGGTTGGCTTCGCGAAGTCGACTACCCTGCCGACCGCGACGACCTGATCAGAATCGCACGACGAGCCGGCACGCCTGCTGCGACGCTGGAGTTGCTGCGGGCGCTGCCGCGCGGAAATTTCAACGGAGTCTACGACCTGCGGCGGGCGATGGCACGGCGCCAGGGGGAGCGAACGGCGTGAGGACCGGTGCATTGCCCCGCACGCCGGCCGTTCCGGCCACGTTGACCGTCAACGAGAGCCTCGCCGTCACCACATTCTCGACGAGCGAATGGCTGATCACCGATCCGCGGGTGCCCCGCGGGAACCCGGCAGCGCTGCTCGGGTTCATCCAGCGGGTCACCGACGCGAACTACGAGGTGATCCGGTTCGGCGGCCGCGTGCAGGCCCGGTTCTACTCGAGCTTCGAGGACGCCGCGGCAAGTCTGGCGGCCTAGCGATGGGCGACCGCGACAGCGACGATCTCGAACCCTTGAGCCCCGAGGAACAGACGCGGAACGAACGCGCGTACAGTCCGAGCAGCGAGCGGGAGACCGAGGTGTTCCAGCAGAACCGGGAATCCGAACAGAGCCGTGAGGAGGCCGGTCCCGCGGTGAACCAGTTGCCTGGTACCGGCGGCCCCGACGACTCCGGCGACATCGACGTTCCCGACGAAGATCTGAACCCGCGCGTGATCGCCGAACGCGGTTCGGATCCGCTGCCTCATCGCGACGCCCGAAACGGCCACCCCGACGGCTACCGCTCGGGCGCTTCCAGCCAGGAGAATCCGTAGCCGGGCAACTCGCCCTGGGTCGCGTCGACCCCCAGCACGAGTCGCGCGTCGGAGGCGACCTCGACCTGCTGGGGTTCGCGCGACAGGTTGTGCAGTGTGAGCATGTTGCCGTACCTCAGGGCGAGCACGGGTTCGGGCGCGTCGACCTGCTGCCAGTCTCCGCAGCCGACCTGCGGAAAACGACGGCGCACCGACGCGATATCCCGCACCAGCGTGAGCAGGCTGTCCGGGCGGTCGGATTGGTCACGCACATTGACCCGGAGGTAGCCACGCGGGCCGTCCGCGCGGGTGGTACCGGCGCCCTCGCTGCCCTCGTTCGCCGTGAAGCCTCCCGCCGCCTCCGGCGACCACTGCATCGGCAGTCGCACCGCGTCCCTGCCGCTTCGCCCGAGGTCGTCGCCCATGCCGATCTCCTGCCCGTTCATGAGCAGAGGTGCGCCCGGCAGCGCGAACAGCAGGCTCATGGTCATGCGCAACTGGTCCTCGGTGTGCATCATCGCCGCCCAGCTTCTGCGGATGCCGCGACCGTAGATGTGCATGTCCTCCTGCGGCGCGAAATCGTTCAGCACCTCGGCGCGTTCGTCTTCGTCGAGCTGCTCCAGATCGAGCTCGTCGAGATTGCGCATGAAATTGAGCATCGCGCCCGGTCCCAGTGCCTCGCGCACGGTGGTCAACGAGGCCGCGAGCGGCCGCGCGGACTGCCGCGTCAATGACAGGTAGGCAGCGTTGTTGGCGATGAAGTTGTAGAGCAGATCGAACCGCCCGTTCTTGAAATAGGAGCCCAGATCGTGCGCCGGCACGTCGGCTTCGCCGATCAGCGCCACGTACGGCGCACGGTCGTCGAGGTAGCGGCGCAGGTCGTCGAAGCGTTCCGCGAACATCGACGGCGAATCGTCCGGTTCGCTGAACATCAGGGTCGCCGCGTCGATCCGGAACCCGTCGGCCCCGAGCGCGATCCAGAAGTCGACGACGCGTTTGATGTTGTCCCACACCTCCTCGTTCGCCAGGTGCAGGTCGGGCTGAAACCGGTAGAAGCGATGCCGGTAGAACGCCTGAGCCCGCTCGGAGTAGTCCCAGATGCCGTCCTCCTCGTGCGGGAACACGCTCTTGGATTCGCTGTCCTCCGGCTCGTCCTTCGACCAGACGTAATAGTCGCGGTACCGCGAGCCCTGATCCGATTCGGCCGCTTGGAACCAGGGATGCTTGGACGAGGTGTGGTGCACGACGAGATCGAGCAGGATCCGGATGCCGCGCCGGTGCGCCTCGCCGGTCAGGACGCGGAAATCATCGAGCGAGCCGAACCGGGGATCCACGCCGATGTAGTCGGTGATCGCGTAGCCGTTGTCGGCGCGGTCGCTCGGATAGAACGGCAGCAGCCAGAGGCATCCCACCCCGAGAGAGGCGATGTGATCGAGCTTCTCGGTGATGCCGGGAAGGTCTCCCAGACCATCGCCGTTGCCGTCGTAGAAGCGCACCACGTCAACGCCGTAGAAGGTCGTGCCCGCCACCCACGATCTCTCACCCTCGTGTGCCCCGCCCTTCTTCTCACGTTCTGCGGTCATCGACCCGGCCTCCTCGCAGCGGCAGATACACCAGCAACGCCAGCAGAAGCAGCACCATGGCGACGCCCGCCAGCACACCCGCGAGCAGGCCGACGACGACGTCGAGGATGAAGAACGCCACCCCTCCGGTCAGCGTCGCGACGAGCGCGATGTCGGCGACCAGCAGCGAACTGCCGATCGTGACCATGCGCGGCTTCTTATGGCGGCGGAACAGCATCCGGTGCAGCGCGACGGGTGCCAGCCCGACCGCCGTCGTGGTCGCGGCCAGAAGCACGAGCACGACGTAGACACCGAGTTGGAACGAGTTCAGCTCGCCGAACCGCTGCTGGAACGCCAGCGTGAGCAGGAACCCGCTGAGGATCTGGCTGCCGGTCTGCGTGACGCGGAACTCCTGCAGGATCTCCGCCCAATTGCGGTCGGAACGCTCGGCGGCCGTCTCGCGTCGGCCTCCTGAATGGTCGATGGCGCTGTCCGGATCCCTGAGCTCGTCATCGATCATCCAGCCCTCCGTTCAACCCAGGCATACCGATGACGCCGGCCCGGTGCACCCCCCGTCGCGGCGACGACGTTCTGTCGGGGAACGCTACCAAGGCGGCCGGCCGCCACCAAGGCCTTGACACCGGATGGCGGTGCGGGTGCACCGTGAAGCATGGACGGCGAATCGAAACCGCGCAAGAACACCAGATCCCGGGCCCGCGTCGCGACGATGGTCGTCGTCGGAATCCTCGCCGCGCTCGCGGTCGGCGCATTCGGGCAGTGGCCGTACGCACCGATCGTCGGCTGGGCCGTGGCGTGCCTGGTGTTCGTCGTGTGGACATGGCTCTCGGTCGGGCGTTCCGACGCCGAGCGCACTCGACAGCAGGCGTCGCATGAAGACCCGGACCGCACCACGAGCGACACGCTGCTGCTGCTGGCCAGCCTCGCCAGCCTCGTCGACCTGTTCTTCGTCTTCAGCCAGGCGCGATCTTCGGACAACGCCGGCAGGAGCTTGCTCGCCGCCCTGGGCATCGTGAGCGTCGTGCTCTCCTGGGCGTTCGTGCACACGCTGTACACGTTGCGCTACGCGGTGCTGTATTTCGCCGACGACGACGAACTGCCGGTGGACTTCAACCAGTCCCGGCCACCGCGTTACGTCGATTTCGCGTACTTCGCATTCACCGTAGGCATGACGTTCCAGGTCTCCGACACCAACATCCATTCCAGCGTCGTGCGATCCGCGGTGCTGCGACACGCGATCCTGTCCTACGTCTTCGGAGCCGTCATCCTGGCGGCGGCGGTCAATATCGTCGCCGGCCTGGGCTGAACGGGATCAGGCCTCGCCTTCGCCGCCGGCGCCTTCGCTGTCGGGAACCGAGATCAGCGCGAGTCCGGTCTGCGGGTCGATGCGCTTGCGCAGGTGGGCGGGAGTCTCGGTGAGCACGACCTCCATCGTGGGAAACACCTCGGCGTGCTCCAGGTGCCCGCCGATGGCCGACGAATCCTTGCGTCCCAGCACGACGTGAGCGTGCAACTGCGGGCGACCGTCCTTGGTCGCGATGTCTCCGATCAGCGAGAGCACCTCGAGCTGTTCGCCGAAGTGCGTGCTGCGGTACTCATTGATCTCGGGGTCGAAGTATCCGATCGTCACCTGCCGACAGGCGCCGATCGCCGTCAGACTCGCCCCGGTCACCGCGTGGGCCGCCGCGAACGAGGTGATCTCGGCGAACGCGTCATCACCAGGGTCGAGCACGAGCGCGAACGTGCGCAGGCCGTTCTCCTCGAACAGCGTCGTCGCTTTCATCAGGTTCCGTCTCCTTCCGGTTACCGCCTCGTGCAATGCGCCGAGACACACAGGGACGCGCCGGATGCACAGACGACCGGTCTACCCGCTTCCCGAGGCGAAGGCGAGCCCTTGACACGGTCGGCCCCTTCGGAGGGGCACGTGGCGGCTGCCGGAGTTGTCAAGGGCCTTGAGGGCGCCGGGCGCGGCGGCGTACCGTCTCGAGCATGTCGGGAAGGGCCAGGTCGGCGATGACTCCAGGACCGATGACTCCAGGACCGATCACTCCAGGAACCCGGACCGGCTCGTGACCACCGCCTCCCTTCCAGCACCGCGTTCGCGCATCACCTCCGGCGGATTCGACATCAGGGCCCTCGCAGAGCAACTCGAGACACGCGTCGATGGTGAAGTGCGGTTCGACGCAGGCTCCCGGGCGGCGTACTCCACGGACGCCTCGAACTACCGTCAGGTGCCGATCGCTGTCGTACTGCCGCGCACGATCGAAGCGGGAGTGGCGACCGTGGCCGTGTGCCACGACCTGCAGGTGCCGGTGCTCAGCCGGGGCGGAGGCACCAGCCTCGCCGGCGAATGCTGCAACGAGGCCGTCATCATCGACTGGTCCAAGTACTGCAACCGCATCGTGTCGGTGGATGCCTCCGCACGCACGGCCGTCGTCGAACCCGGACTCGTGCTCGACGACCTCAACCGGGCGCTGGCATCCGTGGGCCTGATGTTCGGCCCGAAGCCGGCGACGCACTCGCATTGCACGATCGGCGGGATGATCGGCAACAACTCGTGCGGCTCGTCGGCGCAGGCGTTCGGCAAGACCGGCGACAACGTGCGCCGCATCGAGATCCTCACCTACGACGGCGAGCGCATCTGGGTGGGCCCGACGACCGAGGCGGAGTTCAGCAGGATCATCGCCGCCGGGGGCAGGACGGCCGAACTGTACCGGGGAATGCGGCAACTGGCGGAGCGCTACGCGGCCGACGTGCGCCGAGTCTTCCCCGACATCCCGCGTCGCGTCTCCGGCTACGCGATCGACGCGCTGCTGCCCGAGAACGGGTTCGATGTGGCGCGCGCCCTGATCGGATCGGAGGCCACGCTCGTCACGGTGCTGCGGGCTGAGCTCGCTCTGGTGCCGAAACCCGCCGCGAGCAGCCTCGTCGTGCTCGGGTACCCGAGCATCGAGGACGCCGCGGACGACGCGCCGAGGATGGCTCGATTCGATCCGCTGATCATCGAGGGCATGGACGACACGCTGGTCTCGAACGAGCAGGTCGCGCACGACAACTCGGATGCCATCGGCTGGCTTCCCGAGGGCAAAGGGTGGCTGATCGTCGAACTGCCGGGCGAGGACGCGCGGGAAGCCCGCGACCGGGCGCAGCGGCTGGCCGAAGAGGTCGCCGGGCGGCCGGATGCGCCCGTCAGCCGGGTCTTCGGGGACCCGGAGCAGCAGCGCAAGATCATGCGGGTGCGCGAGGCCGGCCTCGGTGCCGCAGCATTGCGCACCGGCCGGCCGGATGCGTGGGCAGGATGGGAGGATGCCGCCGTGCCGCCCGACCTGCTCGGTGACTATCTACGCGACTTCGGCCGGCTGCTTGACGAGTTCGACTACCACGATGTGGCACGGTACGGCCACTTCGGACACGGCTGCATCCACTGCCGGATTCCATTCGACCTCACGACAGCAGAGGGAATCGCCCACTACGCCCGCTTCATCGAGGCGGCGGCGCACCTGGTCGTCTCCTACGGCGGGTCGCTTTCCGGCGAACACGGTGACGGCCAGGCGCGTGGCGGGCTGCTGCCGATCATGTTCGGCGATCGCGTGGTGCGAGCGTTCGAAGAGCTGAAGGACCTGTTCGACCCGGGCAACCGGATGAACCCGGGGAAGGTCGTGCGTCCGCACTCCCCCACTGAAGATCTGCGGCTCGGCGTCGGCTACGACCCGAGGATCGACGTGAAGCTGAACTTCAGCTACCCGCAAGACGGCGGAGACTTCGCGCACGCGGCGTTGCGCTGCGTGGGAGTGGGCAATTGCCGCAGTCACACCGGAGACGTGATGTGTCCCTCGTACCGGGCCACCGGCGAAGAGGAGCACTCCACGCGCGGCAGGGCGCGGTTGCTCTTCGAGATGCTGCAGGGCCGATACCGGGACGGCCCGATCACCGACGGCTGGCGCTCGACTCACGTGCACGACGCCCTCGACCTGTGCCTGGCGTGCAAGGGATGCAAGAGCGACTGCCCGGTCGACGTGGACATGGCGACCTACAAGGCGGAGTTCCTCTCCCACCACTACGCCGGTCGGCTGCGGCCGGCATCGCACTACACCATGGGCCTGCTGCCCCTCTGGGCGCGTCTGGCGCACCTCGCGCCCGGCGCGGTGAACGCGCTCACCCACACGCCGGGCGTCTCACGGCTGGGCAAACGCCTCGCCGGAATCGAACCCGACCGGCCCGTTCCGCGGTTCGCGACGAAGCGATTCACCGACGGCTTCCGTTCGACCGCGCCCAGGCCGCCCGCTCGGCACGGCGACGTGCTGTTGTGGCCGGACACATTCACGAACAACTTCCACCCCGCCGTGGCGGATGCCGCCGTTGCGGTGCTCGAGGATGCCGGCTACCGCGTGCTGGTTCCGCCCGGCGGCCTGTGCTGCGCACTGACCTGGATCTCCACCGGCCAACTGACGGCAGCCCGCCGCATCCTGAAACGCACGGCCGCCCGGCTGAGGCCCGCGCTGCGCACCGGAACACCGATGGTGGTGCTCGAGCCCAGCTGCGCGGCCGTGTTCCGCTCCGACGCCCCGGAACTGGTCGCGGGCGACTCCGACATCGACCTGGTACGTCGGCGCACCGTCACCCTCGCCGAGTTGCTCGACGGGACCGACGACTGGACCCCGCCCACGATCGGCAAGACCGCCGTCGTGCAACCGCACTGCCATCAGCACGCGGTGCTCGGCGTCGCCGCCGACGAGCGAGTGATGGCACGGGCGGACATCCGCGCGACGAGTCTTGAGGGCTGTTGCGGTCTCGCCGGAAACTTCGGCTTCGAGGCCGGGCATCTGGATGTCTCGCTCGCCGTCGCCGAGCACGCCCTGCTTCCCGCGGTGCGCGGCGCCGCGCCGGCCGACGTCATCTTGGCCGACGGGTTCAGCTGCCGCACTCAGGTCGAGCAGGCCGGCGAAGGACGAACGGCGATGCATCTCGCCGAGTTGCTGGCGGCCGGCATCTCCGGAACCCCGCTCGGCGACCTGCCGGAACGCGCCGCTAGCGCCCGACCGGGACCCGACCAGCACCTGCCGAGGCACCGCATCCTGTACCGGGAACGCGTCTGAGCGGGTGCCGGAGCGTTGCGAGCGGCAGCTTTCAGCCGACCCGGAACGGCTCAGCATCCGCCTCGCGCAGGATCAGCCCGTTACCAGGATCCGAGCGCGGGCGCAGCACGCCGCCGTCGGCATCCAGGGCACCATCGAAGAACAGGCTCTCGATGCGCACATGGTCGTGGAACCACTCGAGATGCCGAAGGTTGGCGGTGGCGGCCGCTGCGTGCACGTGCACATGCGGGGCGCAATGCCCGGAGACCTGCAGCCCGAACGACGCCGCGACCGCGGCCGCGCGCAGCCACTCCGTGATCCCACCGCAGCGAGTGGCATCCACCTGCAGACAATCCACCGACTGGGCCTGGCACATGCGCCTGAAGTAGGTGAGGTCGAAGCCGTACTCCCCCGCCGCGACATCGGCATCCACCGCATCGCGCACCTCACGCAGGCCGTCGAGGTCGTCGGAGGAGACCGGCTCTTCGAACCAGTGCACGTCGAGTTCGGCGGCCCGATGCGCCAACCGGATCGCCTGCTTGCGCGTGTACCCGCCGTTCGCGTCGACGAAGAGCTCCGCGTCACCGCCGATGATCTGCCGGGCCTGGTGCATCCTGTCCAGGTCGCGCGCGGTGTCGTGTCCCCACGATTCGCCGATCTTGATCTTCACCCTCGGGATGTGCTGCTCGTGCACCCAACCGCCCAACTGTTCGGCCAGTCGCTGCGGAGAATATGTCGTGAAGCCGCCGCTGCCGTACACCGGTACCTCATCGCGCACGGCGCCGAGCAGGCGGTGCAGCGGCACCGCGAGCAGCCTCGCCTTCAGATCCCAGAGTGCGATGTCGACGGCCGAGATCGCGTAGCCGATCGCGCCCTGCCGGCCGCTGTTGCGCACGGCGACGACCATCGCCTCGAAGTTGTCGTCGAGCGCGTTGCGGCCGATCAGCAGTGGAGCCAGGACACCGGTCACCATCGGAGCGCACTGAGCCGCGCCGTAGGTCCATCCCGTTCCGACGACCGTCCCCGATCGCGCCCGGACCAGAACCATCGTCGTGGAGTCCCAGGCGATGGTGCCGTCGGCCTCCGGCTGATCGGTCGGCACGGTGTAGACGCGTGCTTCGATCGCATCGATCAGGGGATCCGAGGATGAGTGAGCCACCAGGCCTGTTTTAGATCGACGCACCCGCGGTGTCAAGGCCGTGCGGCGGCCGGAAATAGGTGCAGCGCGATCCAGGCGGCAACGCGAAATAGGGGCTCAGCCGGCCTTCTTCTTCGTCTTGGCGGTCTCGCCGGACGACTTAGCCGATTCGGCCGCGCGCGAACGGGCGGGCTTCGCAGTGGACTTCCGGGAGGACTTGCTCGCCGACTTTCCCGCGGAGGCGGCCGCCGACTTCGACGGCGAAGCGGCGGTGCGCCGTTTGCCGGCGCCGCCGCGGTTCTTCTCCACGCTCCTGCGCAGCGCCTCCATCAGGTCGACGACCTCGGCGCCCTCCTTCTCCGGCACCTCGCCGAACGTCGCCTCCGTATCGATGGCGTCGCCCTGCTTCAGTTTCGCGTCGATCAGCTGTCTCAGTTGCACCTGATAGTCGTCGGTGAACTTGTCCGGGGTGAAATCGCTCTCGTAGCTCGACACCAGCTTGGAGGCCATCTCCAGCTCCTGAGCCGCTACCCGGATGTCGCCCCTCAGTTCGGGGAAATCCGCGTCGCGCACCTCGTCGTCCCAGAGCAGCGACTGCAGCATCAGCACATCGTCGTGCACCCGCAACGCTCCCAGCCGCGTCTTCTGCCGAAGATCGAAGTGCACGATCGCGGTGCGGTCGGTCTCCTCCAGAGTGCGTCGCAGCAGCACGTACGCCTTCGCCGACGACTTGTCCGGCTGCAGGAAGTAGCTGCGGTCGAACATGATCGGGTCGACCTGGTCGCTCGGCACGAACTCGACGACGGCGATCTCGTTGCTGTGCTCGACCGGCAACGACTTGAAGTCGTCTTCTGTGAGGATGACCGTCTTCTCCTCGCCCTCATACGCCTTGTCGATGTGCTCGAAGGGAATCACCTTGCCGCAGACATCGCAACGCCGCTCGTAGTGGATTCGGCCGCCGTCCTTGTCGTGCACCTGATGCAGGCGGATGTCGTGATCCTCCGTCGCGCTGTAGATCTTCACCGGCACGTTGACCAGGCCGAACGCGATGACGCGGTTCCCGATGGCTCGCATGGTTCTATTGCACACCGGTTCCGCCTCCGCGTACAGCCCTGTCAACCCATCAACGGTGGGCGTGGGCCGGAGTAACGTCGGCAGAAATCGACGCGATGAAGGGTCACCGCATGGCGAAGACGGAATCGACGACCGTCACGATCAACGGCCGAACATTGAAGCTGACCAATCTCGACAAGGTGATCTACCCCGAGACGGGCACCACGAAGGGCGATGTGCTCGCCTATTACGCCGAGATCGCTCCAGCTCTCATCCGCCACGCGCACGACCGCCCGGTGACCCGGAAGCGCTGGGTGAACGGGGTGGGAACCGCCGACCACCCGGGAGAGGTCTTCTTCCAGAAGAATCTCGACCACTCGGCGCCGAGTTGGGTGCCGCGCCACACCATCACGCATAAGAGCCGTACCAACGTCTATCCGATGGTGAACGACGAAGCCACTCTCGTGTGGCTCGGTCAGATCGCCGCGCTGGAGATCCACGTGCCGCAGTGGCGCTTCGACGCAGACGGACGCCGGCAGAACCCCGACCGGTTGGTGCTCGACCTCGACCCGGGCGAGGGCGTGGGACTGGCGGAGTGCGTCGAGGTGGCCAAGTACGCGCGCGAGATCCTGACGGACATGGGGCTCGAGCCGGTACCGGTGACCAGCGGAAGCAAAGGCATCCACCTCTACGCACCCCTGGATGCACGGCAGACCTCCGACCAGGTGTCGGAGGTCGCCCACGAACTCGCGAGGGCGCTGGAGGCCGACCACCCCGACCTCGTGCTGAGCACGATGAAGAAGGTCGACCGTCGAGGGAAGGTGTTCGTCGACTGGAGCCAGAACAACGCCGCGAAGACGACCGTGGCGCCATACTCGCTGCGCGGCAGGCCACGCCCGACGGTAGCGGCCCCGCGCACCTGGCGCGAGCTCTCCGCACCTTCGCTGAGGCAGCTGGAATACCGCGAGGTGCTCAAGCGCGTGCAGCAGAAGGGCGATCCCCTGGATCGGGCCGACGCAGGCGCGCTCGACGGGGCGCAACACGCCGGACCGGTGCCGTTGGCGACCTACCGCAGCAAACGGCATGCCGGCAAGACTCCCGAGCCCATTCCCGAGCGCGTCTCCGGCGGCGGCGAGGGCCGCAGCTTCGTGATCCAGAAACACGCTGCGCGACGTCTGCACTACGACTTCCGGCTTGAACGCGGCGGAGTGCTGGTCTCGTGGGCGCTGCCCAAGGGCGTGCCGCAAACCACCAAGCAGAACCATCTCGCCGTGCAGACCGAGGACCACCCACTGGAATACGGCAGTTTCTCGGGGGATATTCCCCGAGGAGAATACGGCGCGGGCCATGTCGACATCTGGGACCACGGCGAGTACCAGCTGGAGAAGTGGCGCGACGGCCGGGAGGTCATCGTCACGTTGCACGGGCAGCAGGGCGGCGGTCTGGGCGTACCGACGAAGGTCGCGCTGATCCACACGGGCCTGGGCGGAGCAGAAGACAATTGGCTGATTCATCGGATGCGTCTGGACACCGATCCGCAGCCGAGCCAGGCCACCTCGACCTCGTCGGCAGGCGAAGGCGGATCCCGCTCCGCGCGCGCTGCGCGAACGCGTTCGTATTCGCCGATGCTCGCCACCCTCGGAGAAGAGAAGGACGTCGGCGCACCCACCGAGTGGTCGCTCGAGATGAAGTGGGACGGCATCCGCGCTCTCGCCTATCTCGACGAAGACACGGTTCGGCTGGTGAGCCGCAACGGCAACGATCTCACCGCGGGCTATCCCGAGCTGACCGAACTGACGCGCAAGGTGGGCGCCGCCAGCGCCGTGCTCGACGGCGAGATCGTCGCCGTCGACCCGGACGGCCGACCCGACTTCGGGCTCCTGCAGACCCGCATGAAGCTGACCAGGCCCGCCGATGTGAGACGCGCGCAGTCGTCGGCTCCGGTGCGTTTCATGCTCTTCGACATCCTCTGCCTCGACGGCGAGGACGTGACCTCCCAAGGGCTCGACGAACGGCGCAGCCTGTTGGAGCAGACGGTCTCCAACCGGTCGCGGGGCGCAGTTCGGGTACCCCCGGTGTTCCACGGATCGATGACGGCCGCCATGAAGCGAAGCCGTGAACTGCGACTGGAAGGCGTGATGGCCAAGCGCCGCGACTCCTCCTATGTATCGGGCCGGCGCTCGTCGCAGTGGATCAAGGTCAAGCACCACGCGACGCAGGAAGTCGTCGTAGCGGGCTGGCGCACGGGCAATGGGCGGCGCGCCGACACCGTCGGATCGTTGCTGCTCGGGGTGAACCAAGACGGCGGACTCCGGTACGTCGGCCGGGTCGGGACCGGCTTCGACGACCGCGAACTCGAGGACCTTCGGCGCGTGCTCGACCGTCAGAAACGTAAGACCAGTCCGCTGACCGACGTTCCCAAGGCCGATGCGCGGGACGTGCAGTGGGTGCGGCCCACTCTGGTGGGCGAAGTCGAGTTCGCCGAGTGGACCTCAGCCGGGCGGCTGCGTCAACCCAGGTGGCGCGGTTGGCGGCCCGACAAGGACCCCCGCGAGGTCGTCGCGGAGCGCTGAACGCGCTTTCACTCCTTGTCGAGAGCCTCGTTGATGAGCGCGCGCACGATCATGCCCCAGTCGGATCCCTCGTGCAACGGTTCGGTCTCCCCCGGAAGGCATCCGCCGTACACGGGGTCGCGCTCCTCTCCCTCCGGCGCGATGAGCACGAGGGTGCCGGCGGTCAATCCGTCAGCGCCGCGAATGACCCAGGTGCCCAGGGCGATGGGGCTCACCTCCCACCCGGTCCCGCGATGTTCCAGTCGGATGCCCTCGTGCTCCAGGTCACCGGTGTCGATTGTCATCTGGCCCTCCTCCTCTGCCGCACCGGGGTGCGGCCATGTCTGCAGACTAGGGAGCCGGACGCTCCCGGGCAAGGCTTTCGGCGAGTGTCAAGGCCTGTCGAGGCCCGTCGGGAGCGCCTAGCCTTCAACACGACGCGGTGCCACGTCGGACCGCCGTGCGCGCCAGACGAGGAGGAAGCATCGTGACCGACAGCAACGAGACGCCGGATCAGCCCGACCCGGACGCGGCCCGAATCGATCCGGATCGATTCGGCGACGCCGACACCGTCGCCGATCCGACGACGGGCGACACCGTGGCCGAGCCGACGATCGATGACTCCCTCACCGACCCCACCACGGGCGATGTCATCGATGATGCCACCACGGGCGACGTCTTAGGCGACCCGACGACGGGCGATACGCTCGGCGGCTCCGAAGACGAACCGACCTCCTTCGACCCGGACGAAGACGCCACGGCCGCGCCGGGCAGCGGACCGGGCGCACCGCCCAGCCCGCACGAGACCTCAGCCGCCGAGCCGGGCTCCGGCCCGGGCGCCCCCCAACCGTAGTCGCTCGGCTCACTCGTCACGGCCCACCTCATCCGGCGCGGCCTGCCGCGCCGCCTCGCGCACCGCTCGGGAGTCGCGCACGTCTTTGTCGTGCCTGGCTGCGGCCTTCTTGCTGACCTTGACACCCCGCAGCGGTAGGTGCAGTCGATCTTCCGCAGGCAGCCCGCGCACCAGTTGCCGTCCGCGCTCGATTTCTACGTCGAGTTCGGCGCCGAGCAGCAGCGCGATGTTCGCGATCCACAGCCAGAGCAGCAGCACCACGAGCCCGCCAAGAGCCCCGTAGGTGCGGTCGTAGTGCCCGACATTCGAGACGTAGAGGCCGAAACCGGCCGACGCCGCAAGCAGCACCACGACCGCCGCGGTCGCGCCGTAGCTGAGCCCGCGGAACCCCGGCCGCCTGACGTTCGGGGTGGCCCAGTACAGCATCCCGACGGCACCGATCACGGCAACGGCGAGCACCGGCCATTTCACGACCGACCAGACATCCAACACCGCCCCGCCCAGCCCGAGCGCGAGCCCGATCGCCGTGGCGATCGGACCGGTCAGCACCAGCGCCAGAACCACGATCACGATGAGCACGAGCAACGCGACCGTGATCAGAAGCTGCCATGGACGCAGCGTGAGGGCACCTCGCCCCTCCGGCACGCCGTAGATCCGATTGATCGCCCGGCCGAACCCTCCGACATAACCGGACGCCGTCCAGATCGCGCCGATCACCCCGACCACGAGACCCCAGCCGACTGCCGGTGACGCCACGACGTCGTGCACGAGCCGGTGCAGGACCGCCTGCACCGAGGGGGGCGCAAGCAGGTCGGTCACCTGCAGCAGCGCTTGCGAGCCGCTGTGCCGCTGGCCCACCAGACCGAGCAACGAGACCAGCGCGAGCAATGCGGGCACCGACGACAAAACGGCGAAGTAGGTCAGCCCCGCCGCGAGGTCGGTGCAGTCATCGGCGATGAAAGCATGCACCGTGCGGCGCAGGATGAGACGCCAGGGCAGGTCCCGTGAGTTCGGCATCTCTGCTCCCTCCTCCAGGCGGCAGGCTACCGGCGCGTTCACCCGACGCGGAAGACCGCGACGCCTCGCGCGCCGTGCCGGCAACGCGCCCCGTCACGACAGTACGTCTTTGCTCGCGAAACGACCGAACGCCAACGCGCCGAAGACGAGAAGATATCCCGCCTGCAGCACAGCGTTGTCGCCGAACGATTGCCATGAGATCGGCTGGCGCAACAGATCGCCGAACGAGAACCAATAGTGGCTGAACAGCCAAGGATGCACCCACGCCAGCTGAGGCAGTTCGTCCAGCACCTGAGAGACGACGGCGAGAACGACGGTGGCGGCCATCGCCCCGACCGGCACGTCGGTGAGCGTCGAGATGAACAATCCGATGGCGCTCAGGCCGAGCAGCGAGACCGTCACGAACGCCGCCATCACCAGCAGCCTGAGCAGCGACTCTCCGACCCCGATCGGCGTGCCCGAGAGCAGCGTCACGGCCCCGACCGGGAAGAGCGCGAACCCGGCCACGGTCCCCGCCGTCACGATCGCCAGGGCTGCGGCTGCGCAGAACGCCGCTGCGCCGAGGTACTTGACCAGCAGCAGGCGGGCACGACCGATCGGAGCGACCAGCAGGTAGCGTACCGTTCCGTGTGCTGCCTCCCCCGCGATCGTGTCGCCTGCGACAACGCCCACCGTGAGAGGCAGGAACAACGGAGTCGACACGATCAAGGCGGTGATCGCGACGAACAGGCCGTTGTGGGTGATGCGGTCGAGGAATTGCGGGCCGCGACCCGGGGCGGCGGATGTGATGCGGACGGCGATCGCGATCAACACCGGCACGGCCGCGAGTGCGGCGAGCATCGCCCAGGTTCGACGACGACGGAACAAGACGGAGAGTTCGGAGCCCAGGAACCCGAGAGCGTGGTGGGCTCCGCGCGGCGCGGTGCCGGCATCCACGGTCTCAGCCGGCGACATCGAATCCCTCGCCGGTGAGTTCGACGAATCGGTCCTCCAGGCTGCCGGTGGAGGCCTCGACGCCTCGCACCCGCACTCCCGCGGCCACCAGCGCTGCCACGAGCGACTCGGTTGCCACCGGAAGCGGGGATTGCAGTGCCGTGACGATGTCACGCGCCTCACCCGCTTCGGGTTCGAGGCCGGCTCGCTGCAGCACCTTCGTGGCCTCGAGCACGTCTGGCGTTCTCACCAGCACGCGCGCCCGACCGGCGGCACGCAACTGGTCGAGGGTGCCCTGAGCCACGATGCGTCCCGCGCTCATGATCGCCGCGTGAGTGCACAACTGCTCGATTTCGGCGAGCAGGTGACTGGAGACGAAGACGGTGGCGCCCTCCGCCGCAAGGCGACGGATGAGCGAGCGAACCTCTCGGGTGCCCTGCGGGTCCAGTCCGTTGGTGGGCTCGTCGAGCACCAGCAACTCGTGGGACGTCAGTAGGGCGTGGGCGATCGCCAGCCGCTGCTTCATGCCGAGCGAGTAGGCACGTACCTTCTTAGCGGCGGCGTGCGTGAGCCCGACGCGGCTCATTGCCTCGGCGATACGCGAACTACGCGTTGCGGCCGGGGCCTGTGGGTCGGCCGTGTCGTACCTGCGCAGGTTCGCCGACCCCGAGAGATACGGATAGAACGCCGCGCCCTCCACCAGCGCGCCGACCCTCGGCAGCACGACGGCCGTATCGCGCGGAATCGGACGCCCGAGCACCGAGACCTTCCCCGAGGTCGCCGCCGCAAGCCCCAGCAGCATGCGGATGGTCGTGGTCTTTCCGGAGCCGTTCGGTCCGAGGAAGCCGAAGACCGCGCCGCGTGGGACGGAAAGGTCGATGCCGTCGACCGCGACCCGGTCGCGGAAGCGTTTCGTCAGCCCACTGGTGTGGATCGCGAGTTCGCTCGCCGGATCGCTCACCCGTGCGCTGCCGCAAGCAGACGCTGCTGGGGAACGGCGCCGGCGAAGACGCGGCCGTCGTCGGTGATCAGCACGTTCAGCAGAGCGGTGCTGAGCAGCCTGCCTCCGGCAACCGGAGTCGTCAGGTCGCCGAACGCACCGCTGCCCAGCCCCGACAGCGTCTTCTCGGGCACGCTGCCCTTCGGGAACTCGGCAACGGCATCCCAACCGGTGCCGACGAACGTCGGATGCGGGGTCTCGACCTTCGGACCGCCGTGTCCCGGCAGTTTCAGCTGCCTGGTCGTCACGCTGGTGCCCTCGGGCGGTGCGAACGAGAACAGGCTCGCCGCCGGTCTCGAGAGGTCGATGCTCGTGAACCCGAGCGACACGGCAGGATCCTGGGCACCGCGGGCTTGCACCTGCACCCGCAACGGCAATCCCGTCGAGCCGTCGACGGCGACTGAGATCGATCCGATCAGGGTGCCCTGCGTGCGCGGGGTGAGCACGAGGTCGTAGGCGGAGCGGCCGGCCACGGTGACCTCGCCACCGAGCGTGACCGAGGTGGTCGCCCCGAGATCCGCGAGCACCCGGCTGGCGAGCGTCGACGGGTTCTCGAAGTCGCCCGGGGTACGCGGACCGCCGGGCCGCGCGGTGCAGCACGGCGGCTCCACCTCGAGGTGCAGCGCGGTCTGCTTCGTCGAGTCGTACAGCCAGGCGTCGCGTCCGTTGCGCACCAGGTCGCGTTCGGCGAGCGTGTCCATCACCTGCACGCGTTGCTTCTTCGGTCCGTCGACGTACACGCGTGCGGAGTTGCTGCCGCTGAGCAACCCGACCACGGATGCGATGTCGGAAGCGCCGTTGCCCGCGCTCGACGTGCTCGCCCCGTAACTTGCACCACCGGACATCTCGCTCGACGCCTTGCCGGTGAGGGAGGAGAGGTCGGGCAGCCCCAGATCCACCTCGGATTCGACGGTGCCGGAGAACGACGAGACCGAGGAGTGCGCAGCGAGTTCGATCACCTGCTGCGGGGTCCTGTGCGGCAGATCCGCTCCGGTCGCCGACCCGGCGATCAGCACTCCGGAAGCGATGACCACCGGCGCGACGACGGCCGGTGCCCAGTACAACAACGTCTGCCTCATCACAAGGACTCCTCCGACGGCCGGGACCCGACCGATGAATCGCTGACCTGATCCAGATTACGCTCCGAGCAGGCCGGGGGCACCGGCCGGGCCTGCGAAGTCGGTGTGAAGCCCGCCCGTCAGCCGTCGAAGTCGACGCCGGAAAGCAGCAGCGCGAGATCCTCGTCGACGAACGCGCGGAGCCGCGCGCCTCGCTCCCGCTCGTACCCGGCATCCACCGTCTCGGTCGCCTGCACGCGGTCGAGTTCTTCCTCGATGGATGCCGTGACCTCCCGCCACGCGTCGTCTCGCGCGTCTTCCACCAGCCGGTCCACGTATTCGTCGTCGTCGCTGCGATCCCGCAACGCTCGAGCGAGCGCCTCGTCCTGTTCCTTCCGGCGCGCGAGGTTCTCGACGTCGGCCCGGCGATAGTCGTGCACGTGGTCGGCCTTGCCGCCGGTCTCGGCGGCGAGCATCACGAGCCGCTCGTTGCGCTCGGCCGACCCCTCGGTCTGCGCGATCAGGCCGCCGAGCACTTCGCGCGCGGTACGCCGGTACGTTCCGTCGTCGTAACGCACCCCACCCCTGAGCGCACCCACGATTATCGCGTTCTTGACCGCCATCCGGCTCGCGTACTCCGCGAGCATGAGGCCTTCGCCGACGGCATCCGCCAGGCTGACGGGTTGCCGTTCGGGCAGTTCCGCCTCGTTGAACGGGCGCACGTCCGCGCGTCTGCGTCGGCGACGGAACCACACGGCGTCCTCCGAACTCGGTTGGCTGCGGTCGCCTCCGAGCGTACCTGCGGAAGGTGGTCGGTCACACCACCGGCCGGAGCAGCAGCACGACCCGGCACTCGATCGCCGCACGGCGAGCCAGGCGACCGGGGTGATCAGCACGAGACCGATCTCGAAGAAGATCCGGGCAGCTGCGTTTCTGACGATGCGTTTCTGGCACGGTGCCGCCGTGGCGTCAAGGGGTGTCGACTCGACGGGGACGTGACTAGACCGGAGGCATGGGCGAGACCAGGGTGCCCTGCTCCGATCCGGGAACAGGTCCCCGGTGTGTCTGCGGAGGGCGGGGCCATGAGCGGGGCGCACCTGGCACGACGAGCCGACTTCCGCTATCTGATCATCGGGGGCGGGATGGCCTGCGATGCGGCGGCACGCGGAATCCGGCAGCTGGATGCCGACGGAAGCATCGGCATCATCGCCGACGAGGAGGACCCCCCGGCGATCCGCCCTGCGCTGACGAAGAAGCTCTGGACCGATCCCGAGTTCACCTTCGATCGGGTGTGGTTGCACACCGAAGAGCAGACCGGCGCGTACCGTCGCGGGCGCGAACGGGCGCAGGAACTGAACCGGTCCGACCGCGTCGTGCTGACCTCCTCCGGCGCCGAATACGGGTACCAGCATCTGCTGATCGCCACCGGCGCCTCGCCGAGACGCATCGATCTGCCAGACGACGAGCGCATCATCTACTTCCGCTCTGCGGAGGATTATCGGCGGTTGCGGGCTCTGTGCGACCACGGCCGTCGCATCGCGGTCGTCGGCGGAGGCTTCATCGGCACCGAGCTCGCCGCCGCCCTCGTGCACAACGGGATCGATACCACGTTGGTCTTCCCCGAGCCGACCCTGTGCGGCGCGGTGTTCCCGACTCGCCTCGCCGAGCGGTTCCAGCACTTGTTCGCGACGGCGGGCGTGCGGCTGATTCCGAACACCGTCGTGGAACACGGCACTGCTGATGCAGCCGCGGTCACTCTCCTGCTGGATGAGTCCGGCGAGGTCGATGCGGATGCCGTCGTGCTGGGGCTGGGGGTTGCACCGAACTCCGCGATCGCCGAGCACGCGGGCCTTCGGATCAACGGCGGCATCGTCGTCGACGACCGCCTGCGCACGGACGACGACAACGTCTGGGCGGCCGGGGACGTGGCCTCCTACCCCGATCGGATCCTCGGGCGCACCAGGGTCGAACACGTCGACAACGCGCGCGCCATGGGTACCCAGGCGGGACGCAACCTGGCCGGCGCCGACGAGCCCTACGACCACACGCCGTACTTCTACTCAGTGGTCTTCGGCAACCGCTACGAGGCGGTCGGAAGGCTCGACTCGAGCCTGCAGACCGTCGAGCACTGGAGCGACGACGACGCGGGCGTCGTGTACTACCTCGACGGCGACCGGGTCGCGGGCGTTCTGCTCTGGAATGTGCACGGACAACTGGATGCCGCGCGCGCCACGATCGCACAAGGGGCGACGATCCGGCTCGACGACCTGGCCGCTCGCATCCCGCTCACCCCTGACCGCCGAAGTGCGGCCTGATGCCGGCCTCGACCGCGCTTCGAACCCGGCGGTACCGGCGCCTCTAGCAAGCTGAGAAGGGAAGTGCATGGCCGACCCTGAACGCCCGGGCGCGCAACGATGGCTGCCTGGTTCCGGCGGCGTCTCCGCATTGCGCGACGCGGCGGACTCCTGCCGAGGGTGCGAGCTCTGGCGCGATGCGACGCAGACGGTGTTCTCCTCGGGGCCGGCTCACGCTGCCATCGTGTTGGTCGGCGAGCAACCGGGCGATCGGGAGGACCAGACCGGGCAACCGTTCGTCGGGCCGGCCGGCGGTGTGCTCGACGACGCCATCGTCGCCGCCGGCCTCGACCGCGGCGACCTTTACCTGACCAACGCCGTCAAGCATTTCCGGCACCGTCGCGAGGGCAAGCGCCGCATCCACGAGACACCCACGGTCGGTCAGATTCTGGCCTGTCATCCGTGGCTGCAGGCCGAACTCGACATCGTTCGGCCGAGAGTCGTGGTGTGTCTGGGGGCTACGGCCGCCCGGGCGGTGCTCGGGCGCCCCACGCCGGTCTCGGCGAACCGCGGGCGGGCGATCGAGGCCCCGCCGGAGGTCGCCGGACGGGTCGTCGTGACGACCCACCCCTCGGCATTGCTGCGGTTGCGTGGCAAACCGGGTTGGGATGCCGCGTTCGACGCGTTCGTCGCCGACCTCCAGACGGCAGCCGCCCTGGCGCACGGCTGACCACGAGACGACGCCGGCCAGGTACGCACAGGGAATAGCGCAGGGCGCCGCCCGGTTTGCGCTTTCGAGGCCGGTGCGACGAAGCTGGAACCGGCAGGAGGATCGGATGACACAGGGCAACGCGTCGCCGCGGCGTGATGACGGCATGCATACGCCCGACCAGATCGGCGGGCTGACTCCGCAGGAGTTCAAGCTCGCTTTCCGGCAGCATCCGGCGGGCGTGGCGGTCATCACGGCCGACGCAGGCGACGGCCCGATCGGCCTGACCGCCACGAGCGTCTTCTCGGTCAGCGCCGAGCCTCCGCTGCTCGTGTTCTCGATCGCCAACGATTCCTCGAGCGCGCCGGCGATCGCCCGAGCCGAGACCGTCGTCGTTCATCTGCTGGAGTCGGAGCAGTTGGAGATCGCGGAGTTGTGCGCCACCAGCGGCATCGACCGGTTCGCCGACACGAGCATCTGGGACAGACTGATCACGGGCGAACCGTACTTCCCTGCGGTGCACACCTGGATCCGCGGACGCGTCATCGACCGCATGGTCGCCGGCTCATCGACAGTGGTGGCCGTGCACGCGCTGCAGACGCGATTGCACACTCCCGACGAAGTGCATGAGGGCCACCCGCTGGTGTACCACAACCGCACCTGGCATCGCCTCGGCGACGACTCCCGCATCGACCGTCCGCCGCGCTGAGTCGGTCGAACGCGGGCGGCGTCAGGCCAGATACGGCGCCAGTTGCGCCTCGAGCGCTCCTTGCGGCTGCGCGCCGACGATGGTGCGCAGCACCTCGCCGGCTCGGACGACCTTCATCGTCGGCAACGCCATCGCGTGATACGCGGCGGCGGTCTGCGGATTCTCGTCAGCGTTGATCGAGACGATCGTCAGTTCCGGATGCCCGGCGGCGACCGCTTCGAGGATCCGCGTGAGCGCACGGCACGGGCCGCACCATTCCGCCCAGAACTCGACCAGGACGGTTCCCGGAGCCCGCAGCACCTCCGTCTCGAACGTCGCATCGGTGGCAGAGCGGATCGTTCTTGTTTCGTTGATCATGATGCTCCTTGCTGGCTCGGAGTCCGGGGTCGGGCAGCTGCGAACTGGCATCCCGGCTCTGCCCGCGCCTCGGCGGAGGCCAGCAGCGCCGAGAGCGCCTCACGCCGGGCGAGCAGCGCCGAGATGCGTTCGTCGGTCTCGACCAGCGCAGCACGATACGTGCTGATCGAGTCGGCGCAGTCGTCGGCCCGTCCGTTGCCGGCAAGCAGGCAGTCCAGGAACGGACGGGTCTCCCCGACCCGGATGCCGAGCGTTCCGAGTTCGTGGATCTCGCGCACCAGCCCGACGTGCGCTTCGTCGTAATCGCGGTACCCGTTGGCCGATCGCTCGGCGTGGATCACGCCGGTCGCCTCGTAGTAGCGCACCGCCTTGACCGTAACGCCCGCGCGCATCGCCAGTTCGCCGATTCGCATCCGTCGACCCCTCTCCCTGCGGAAGCAACGCTAAACCGTGCCCCTCGGGTCAAGGTCAAGCGGCTCTGCGCGGCGCGTTGTCGCCTGCCGTCTCCTCGGCCAGACTGGGGCTACGCCTTCGGAGGGAACACAACCATGGCCGAGCCCACTGATCCGCGTGTCGCGGTGTACATCGACTTCGACAACATCGTCATCTCCCGGTACGACCAGGTGCACGGCCGCAACCAGTTCCAGCGCGACCGAGCCCGCGGTTTCGGAGAGGTCGAGCGTGCTGCCGACCCGGAGATCGTGAAGCGACTGGAAGCCGGCACGGTCGATGTCGGGGCGATCATCGACTTCGCCTCGTCGTTCGGCACACTCGTGC
The DNA here is from genome assembly GCA_035564555.1 of Humibacter sp. Lineage (GTDB taxonomy): Bacteria > Actinomycetota > Actinomycetes > Actinomycetales > Microbacteriaceae > DATMTS01. Next base: position 14,762 of record DATMTS010000113.1, on the reverse strand, counting down.
TCACCCGCGCGTACGCCGACTGGTCCGCTCCGGTGAACGCGGGATACCGCGGACAACTGGTGGCCAGAGCGGTCGACCTCGTGCAGTTGTTCCCCGCCGCCGCTTATGCGAAGAACGGAGCCGACATCCGGCTCGCCGTCGACACCGTCGAGGACATGTTCCGGCTGCCGGATCTCACCCACGTCGTGATCGTCGCCGGCGATTCCGATTATGTGCCACTGGCGCAGCGCTGCAAACGTCTCGGACGATACGTCGTGGGCATCGGCGTGGCCGGCTCGACCGCCCGTTCCCTCGCAGCGGCGTGCGACGAGTTCGTCAGCTACGACGCCTTGCCGAACGAACCGGAAGCGGAGCGTGAGCCAGAACCCGCCACGCCCGAGCTCGAACCGGAGCGCGACCCGCAAGCCGACGCCACCCGCCTGCTGGAGCGCGCCTTGCGCATCGGCCACGAGAAGGACGACGCGGAGTGGCTGCACAGTTCCGCGGTGAAGACGCAGATGAAGCGGATGGACCCCTCATTCAGCGAGCGCGCCATCGGTTACCGCTCGTTCTCGGATTTCGTGAAATCCCGCAGTTCGATCGCCGAACTCGACGAGAGCAGCACGGCACGTCTGATCCGGCTTGTACAAGCGCGCTGACCTTCGTTTCCTCCGCACCTCGTTCCCTTGACACCCGGACGGGGTGGTGCCAGCGTCGAGAGGGCATGGTTTCGTCGCGGTGCAGCGACGAACGGATTGGAGGAACGATGAACATCCCCGAGTCTTCCATCACGCGCCGAGCCGCACTCAAGGCGGCCGGCGGCGCCGCAGCGGGCATCGCCCTCGCGGGTACCGGTCTCGCCGCCCCTGCGCTTGCGGCGGAGCGCAGATCGGCCGCACCACCATGGCACGCGAAGCTGACGACCCGTCAGCAGGCGGCACAGCGGGTGATCTTCTCGTATCCCGGCGACACGCCGCCCGTGAGCCTGCTCGACGGGATCGCCGCCGGCGAGGTGGGCGGCGTGATCTTCTTCGGCGAGAACATCACGAGCCTGCCCCAGATCGCATCGGTCGTGGCCGAATTGCGAGCAGCACAGGACCACAGCCCGGTCCGCGAACCGCTGCTGTTCATGACCGATCAGGAGGGTGGCTACATCCGACGTCTTCGCGGGCAGGAACCGATCCTGAGCGAGAAGAAGATCGGCCTGGCCCCCGACCCGGATGCCGAAGCGACCAAGGCCGGCGCGGGCGCGGCGGCAGCGCTGCGCGAGGTGGGCATGAACCTGAACCTCGCCCCGGTGCTCGACGTGTTCCGCGAGGCCGGCGACTTCGACGATCAGTGGGAGCGGTCGTACAGTTCCGATCCTGCGGTCGCCGGCCGGTTGGGAGCCGAGTTCGTGCGTGCGCAGCAGGACGCGGGGGTGGCCGCGACCGCCAAGCACTTTCCCGGGCTGGGAGCCGCGGCGCGCAGCGAGAACACCGACCTCGCTCCCGTGACTTTGGCGCAGCCGCTGAAAGAACTGCGCTCCATCGACGAATCGGCCTTCGCGCCGGCGATCGCGGCGGGAGTGGACCTCGTAATGACCTCGTGGGCTCTGTATCCGGCGATCGATGCCGTGTACCCGGCCGGCCTCTCGACGGCGATCGTGCAGGGCGAGTTGCGCGGGCGATTGGGGTTCGACGGCGTCACGATCACCGACGCGCTCGAGGCCGGCGCGATCGACGCCTTCGGCGACTCGGGGCAGCGCGCGGTGCTCTCGGCTCAGGCAGGCATGGACCTCGTGCTCTGTTCCGCGCGCGACCTGAGTCAGGGCCAGGAAGCGCTTGAGGCACTCACCGTCGCGCTGGAGCAGCGCACTCTCAATCCGGGTCACGCCCAACAGGCGCTCGCCCGGGTGCGGGCACTGCGCGGCCGGCTCTTCTGACTCGCGCCATGCGAGGCCGAGGCTGCAACCCATAGGGCGGAATAATCTCGGACGCACCTTGTTGAAATTGAGTGTAATCGACTCAAGTTCCGACAAACAGGAGTATTCGTGCCCGAGAACTTCACGCCCGAGGACGCCGACGGCAACGCGTTCGACGAGTTCCTAGCCCGCTATTTGGCGGGTGAGCGCGCCAGATCGTCGCGCTCGATCGACATCTCGCGCTTTCTGAGCAGCCGCACCCAGCAATTGCTTGCGGAGTCCGGTCGATTCGCGCTGGAACACGGCCACCGCGAACTCGACGCGCTGCACATCCTGCGCGTGATCGTGCTGCAGGAGCCCATCGCGGATGCCGTGCGCCGGCTCGGTGCGGACCCGCGGCGGATCGCCACGGCGGCGGACGAGCGACTGCCTCATCCCTCCGAACAACGCGCCGACGTGGCACCCGCCCTGACCCCGTCGGCTCAGCGCGCGCTGTTCCACGCCTTTCAGGTCGCTCGCGCCTCGGGCTCGACCTACATCGACCCGGAGCACGTCTTCTTCGCTCTCGTGATCGCGCAGGACTCCCCCGCCGGCCAGTTGCTGCAGTCCGCGGGCGTCACGCCCGACGCGCTGACCTCTGCGATGCGCCAGGCGGCGCCGGTCGGCGACGACGGCGGCGAGCCCACGACGGCGTCCGCGCCCGACGCGGCATCCGAGACCCCCACGCTCGACACCTACGGCACCGATCTGACAGCGTTGGCACGCAACGGCGAGCTCGACCCGGTGATCGGGCGAGCCGGCGAGATCGAGCAGACGGTGGAGATCCTCTCTCGCCGCACCAAGAACAATCCGGTGCTGGTGGGCGAGGCGGGCGTCGGTAAGACCGCGATCATGGATGGCATCGCCCAGGCCATCGTCGACGGAGCCGTACCGGATCAGCTTCGCGGGAAGCGCGTCGTCGCCCTCGATCTGGCGGGGATGCTCGCCGGAACCCGGTTCCGCGGCGACTTCGAAGAGCGTCTGACCAAGGTGATGGACGAGATCGCCGCGCACCGCGACGAGACCATCGTCTTCGTCGACGAGTTGCACACCGTCGTCGGAGCGGGCGGCTCCGGCGAGTCCGGCGGCATGGACGCAGGCAACATCCTCAAGCCGCGGCTGGCGCGTGGCGATCTGCACCTGGTCGGGGCCACGACCCTCAAGGAGTATCGCCGCATCGAGAAGGACCCGGCACTGGAGCGGCGTTTCCAACCCGTGACCATAGCCGAGCCGGATATCGACGACGCCGTGCAGATCCTGCACGGCCTGCGCGACGCCTACCAGCAGCACCACGGTGTGCGGTACACCGATGAGGCACTTCGCGCCGCCGTCGAGTTGTCTGCACGGTACATCTCCGACCGGTTCCTGCCCGACAAGGCCATCGACCTGATCGATCAGGCCGGCGCCCGTCTGCGGCTGTCGCTCGGCCACCGCGTCGACGGCCGCGAACTGCTCGAGCGGCTCGCGATACTCGAGGCGGAGAAGAACGCCGCGGTGTCGGCGGAGCACTACGAAGACGCCTCCCGGTTGCGCGACGAGATCGACCAGGTGCAGGCCTCATTGGCGGAGCTGGAGAACCACTCCGAAGCGGATGCCGTGGTGGACGACGCTCAGATCGCCGAGGTCGTCTCGCGCGCCACGGGCATCCCGGTGAACCGGGTCGGCGACGCCGACCGGCAGCGCCTGGCGCGACTGGAATCCGAGTTGCACGAACGCGTGATCGGTCAGGACGACGCGGTGACCGCAGTGGCGAAGGCCGTCCGGCGCAGCCGTGCCGGCCTCGGCGACGAGCGCCGGCCGGTGGGCAGCTTCCTCTTCCTCGGCCCGACCGGTGTCGGCAAGACCGAACTGGCCAAGGCACTGGCCGCCTCACTGTTCGGGCCCTCCGGTTCCGGCACCGAGAACCTGCTGCGCTTCGACATGAGCGAGTTCGGGGAACGCCACACGGTCGCCCGCCTCGTCGGCGCGCCTCCCGGATACGTGGGCTACGACGAGGCCGGGCAGCTCACCGAACGAGTGCGGCGCCAACCGTACTCGGTGCTGCTGTTCGACGAGATCGAGAAGGCCCATCCGGATGTCTTCAACCTGTTGCTGCAGGTTCTGGACGACGGCCGGCTGACCGACGGCCAGGGTCGCACCGTCGACTTCCGTAACACGGTTGTCATCATGACGTCCAACCTCGGCTCCGAGTTCCTGGCGTCGCGCGGCGGAGCCCTCGGCTTCGTGCCGCTGGGCGCCTCTGCGGATGCCGCCGGCTTCGCATCCGAGAAGGATCTGCGCGACCGGGTGATGGGCAAGCTGCGCGAGGCGATGCGCCCGGAGTTCCTGAACCGTATCGACGAGATCGTGCTGTTCCGCAAGCTCGAGCAGCGCCAGTTGCGCGACATCGTGCGTCTGCTCCTGGATGCCACGGCGGCGCGCCTTCGGTCGCGCTCGATCGCTCTGACCGTGAGCGATGACGCCGTGGACTGGATCGCCGAGCGCGGGTACGAGCCCGAGTTCGGGGCGCGGCCGTTGCGCCGCCTCATCCAGCGCGAGGTCGACGATCGGGTGGCGGATCTGCTGGTCGCCGGCACGCTGGCCGACGGCGGCGTGGTCGCCCTCGAGACGCATGATGGCTCACTCACGGTCACCGCGGACGGGGCCGTGCAGCGGATGCCCGCGGCAGCATGAACCGGCATACGTGACCGTTGCGGGACCGCGGACGCGGTCCCGCAACCCGCGTCTATAACGACTTTGAACCATTGCCAGGCGTTTGCCGGGGTTTACCCGTAGGCTGGGGTCAGCGATCGGCGGTTTGCCGTGAGTGTACCTGCGGCCCCGGTCGCCCACTGGACGGATTCTTTCTCATCACTTCCGCCTCTTCCCTGGCCCCGGGCCGGATGGGTGCGATCAGGGCGACGAAGCCCCGCACCGCTGAGTCCGTGAACATCACGCAGTCGTACACGGCCGTTTCGCAGAGCGTCAAGCACGATGGGCTGCTCAGTCGCACCCCCTGGTTCTACCTCGGCGTCGCCACGGTGCTGCTCGCGGCGCTGGTCGGCGCCGGGTTCGGCTTCGTGCTGCTGGGCGACAGCTGGTATCAGCTGCTGATCGCCGGGGGCCTCGGACTGGTCTTCACCCAGTTCGCCTTCCTCGCTCACGAGGCGGCACACCGGCAGATCCTGACCTCTGGACCGGCGAACGACCGCATCGGCCGTGTTCTCGGCACGTTGGTCGTCGGCATGAGCTACGCGTGGTGGATGACCAAGCACACCAAGCATCACGCGAACCCCAATCAGGTCGGCAAAGACCCGGACATCGCTTTCGACACGATCTCCTTCCTCGAAGAGGATGCCGCCGCTCAGCGCGGCGTGCTGGCCTGGGTGACCCGCCGGCAGGGATACCTGTTCTTCCCGCTGCTCATGCTCGAGGGCATCAACCTGCATGTCACGGCGATGCGCACCCTGTTCGGCGCCGCGCCCGTCAAGCGGCGCAAGCTCGAGATCACGCTGATCGCCGTACGCTTCGCGCTCTACCTGACCGTGCTGTTCTGGTTCCTGCCGGTCGGCATGGGGTTCGCCTTCCTCGGCGTGCAGCTCGCCGTGTTCGGCATCTACATGGGCGCATCCTTCGCGCCCAACCACAAGGGCATGCCGATCATCCCGCGCGACGCAAAGCTCGACTTCTTCAGCAAGCAGGTACGCACCTCCCGCAACATCTCCGGAGGTTGGTGGGCGTCGCTGCTGATGGGCGGCCTGAACTATCAGGTGGAACACCACCTCTTCCCCAGCATGCCGCGGCCGCACCTGGCCAAAGCCCGCCTCATCGTGCGCGAGCATTGCCGCGCCAACGATGTTCCGTACACTGAGACCACACTCGTGCGTTCGTACGGCATCGTGATCGCCTATCTCAACCGGGTCGGCCTCGCCGCCCGCGACCCGTTCGACTGCCCCATGGTCGAACAGTTCCGCCGTGTCTGAACTTTCGACCGGCATCCACCCGAGCGCATCCCGCGCTCCCCGATCGTCCACGCCGGCAACGGCGTGGTCACCCCGCCGCAACCGCGGCTGAAGAATATCAACAGAAAGACAGCATCATGGCCACTGGCACCGTCAAATGGTTCAACTCAGAAAAGGGCTTCGGCTTCATTGCCCCCGACGATGGCAGCGCCGACGTCTTCGCCCACTTCAGCGCGATCGCTGGCGGCGGATACCGCAGCCTCGAGGAAGCGCAGAAGGTCGAATACGACGTCGCATCCAGCCCCAAGGGGCCGCAGGCGGAGAACATCCGTCCGCTCTGATCGCGTCGCGGCGGTGACGCCGAACGCACCTGACCGCCCGGTCGTGAGCATCCGCTCGCGGCCGGGCGGTTCTGCGTGAGGGCGCCCGGGCGGCTATGCGTGAGGCGCCATGCGCGCCGCCGCCGGCTCAGGTCGGCGGGGCGCCCGTGCTGCTGCGCACGACCAGGCGGGTCGGGGCGAAGATGGTCCCCGGCGAACTCTCGCCGCCCTCGATCTCGGCCAGCAGCACCTCGATGCTTCGGCGTCCGACGACGTCGAAATCCTGATGGACGGTGGTCAAAGGCGGCCAGAACGAGTCGGATTCGGCCATGTCGTCGAAGCCGACGACACTGGCCCCTGCGGGAACCGGGATCCCGCGCTCGTGCAGGGCGCGCAGCACTCCCAGTGCCATCTGGTCATTGGCGGCGAACACCGCCGTGACGCCCGAGCTTTCGACCAGTTCGAGACCGGCCAGGTATCCGGATGCCGCGGACCAGTCGCCGCGCACCGGCGGGGGAACCCGGCGGCCGGCTTCGAGCAGCGCCTGGCGCCAGGCCTGCTCTCGTCGAGACGCGGAGTAGGACAACTCCGGGCCGGCGACGTGCCATACCGTCTCGTGGCCCAGTTGCAGCAGGTACTCGGTGGCAAGGCGGGCGCCCTGGGACTGATCCGTATCGACGACAGGGTAATCGGTGCGTTCCGCCGAATCGATCACCACCACGGGCAGGCCGGGCGGTAGATCGACGTCGGCCTGATCGACGATGTGCGACTCGATGACGATGACGACTCCGTCGACGGACTGCTCGAGCAGCCGATCCAACGCGATGCTGACCTCGTGCTGCGTCGGATGCTCGACGGGAACCAACGTGATCGAGTATCCGGCGCGCGCAGCAGCGACGGTGATCGCCTCAAGGGTGCGGATGTTCCCGAACGAGGAAAGCGTGAACATCATCACGCCGATATTGCGGAACCGGCCCAGGCGCAGCGCGCGAGCCGCCTTGTTCGGCCGATAACCCAGTGCTTGCATCGAGGCCAGCACGCGGTCGCGGGTACCGGCCTCGACGTTGGTCAAACCGTTGGCCACCCGTGACACGGTCTGCGCAGAGACGCCGGCGTGCGCCGCCACGTCTCCCATCGAGGGCCCACGGGATGGCGGCCTCTTGGGCAACGCTTCGCTCATCCCTCGCTCCGCTCGTTCAATCTTGCATGGTGACGTGAACATGTTATAGTCCTTCAGCCGATGTTCACGTGAACATGCGCTCGATACGGGAAGCAGAAATGACAGCTACCTCCGTCACCTCATCAGCTCTGACCACGGTGCGCCGTCGCGACAGACGCGACTGGCGCGGATGGGCGTTCGTCGCGCCGTTCATGGTGGTGTTCCTGGCGATGGTCGTCGCCCCGGTGCTCTACGCGCTCTACCTCAGCCTCTTCCGGCAGCAGATGGTCGGCGGAAACGTCTTCGCCGGAATCAGCAACTACACCGCGGTACTGCAGGATGCGAAGTTCTGGGAATCGCTCGGCCGCGTCACGCTCTTCTTGGCGGTGCAGGTTCCGATCATGCTCGCGCTCTCCCTCGTCGCCGCCCTCGCGTTGGACAGTGCGCGGGTGCACGGGGCCGCATTCTTCCGCATCGCGATCTTCTTGCCGTACGCCGTTCCCGGCGTCGTCGCAGCACTGATCTGGGGCTTCATCTACGGGGACCAATTCGGCCTCACTGCAAGCATCAACGGCTTCTTCGGCGCCCAGATCCTGCAGCCGTTCACCGCCGCGTGGATACTGCCCTCGATCGGCAACATCGTCACCTGGGAGTTCGCGGGCTACAACATGCTGATCTTCTACGCGGCCCTCAAGGTGGTGCCCGGCGAGCTGTACGAGGCGGCCGAGATCGATGGCGCCGGTCAGTTCCGCACCGTGTTCAGCATCAAGATCCCGGCACTGCGCGGCGCCATCGTGATCACGACCGTGTTCTCGATCATCGGCAGCTTCCAGCTCTTCAACGAACCGAACCTGCTGAAGCCGTTGGCGACCAACGTCATTTCCAGCTACTACACCCCGAACATGTACGCGTACAACCTCTCGTTCGCCGGCCAGCAATTCAACTACGCGGCCACGGTAGCGATCGTGATGGGCGTGATCACAGCGGTGATCGCCTACCTCGTGCAGGCACGCGGATCACGACAGGAAGACTTCTGATGACCACGACAGTCGAGGCCCCCGGCACCGCGTACGGTGAAACGGCCACGCGTAGCGACGAACCTGCTCGCCGACGGCGCAGGCCGCGACGCTCGATGGTGCTCACGATCGTGATGATCGTCTTCACCGTCTACGCGCTGCTTCCATTGGCTTGGCTCGTGATCAACGCGACCAAGAGCCAGCCGAGTCTGCTGTCGTCGTTCGGGCTGTGGTTCGGCGACGGCTTCGACCTGTTCGCCAACATCGCTCAGACCTTCAGCTATGACGGCGGCATCTTCTGGCACTGGTTCGGCAACACGCTGCTCTACGTCGTGGTGGGCGCAGGGGGCGCGACGCTGCTGGCGACCGTCGCCGGCTACGGCCTCGCGAAGTTCCGCTTCCCGGGACGCCGCCTCGTGTTCGCGGTCGTGCTCGGCGCGGTCGCGATCCCCGGCAACGCGCTGGCCGTGCCGACCTTCCTGCTCTTCAGCCAGGTCGGGCTCACCAACACTCCCTGGGCGGTCATCCTGCCATCGTTGATCAGCCCGTTCGGCCTCTATCTGATCTGGACCTTCGCCACCGATGCCGTGCCGACCGAGGTTCTGGAGGCGGCCCGCATGGACGGCGCGAGCGAGTTCCGCACCTTCTTCACGATCTCGCTGCGGCTGTTGATGCCGGGCGTCGTCACGGTGCTGCTGTTCGCCATCGTCGTGACCTGGAACAACTACTTCCTTCCGCTCATCATGCTCAGCGACCCGACCTGGTACCCGCTCACGGTGGGGCTCGGGCAATGGAGCTCGCAGGCGACCGGGGTCGGCGCCCAGCCCATCTTCAACCTCGTCGTCACCGGTTCCCTGCTGACCATCGTGCCGATCGTGATCGCATTCCTCTTCCTGCAGCGCTATTGGCAGTCGGGTCTGGCGGCCGGAAGCGTCAAACAGTGATCCCCGACTCCATCCCCACGCACCACCATCCATCCCCAAAGAAGTGAAAGGAATCACCATGAAGCGCATGACGCGCTCAGGCTCCATCCGACGGGTCGCCACGGCTGTTGCCGCCAGCGCCTTGCTGGCCACCACGCTTGTCGGCTGCTCCAGCGGCGGCAACGCGGCCGGCGGATCGACCACCGGCACCGCCGCCGTGGACGCCGCGTTGAAGAAGGGCGGCACGATCACGTACTGGACGTGGACTCCCGCGGCCAAGGCGCAGGTAGCCGCGTTCGAGAAGGCGTACCCGAAGGTGCACGTCAAGCTCGTCAACGCCGGCACGAACACCACCGAGTACACGAAGCTGCAGAACACCATCAAGGCCGGCTCCGGCGCACCCGACGTCGCGCAGATCGAGTACGGCGTGATCCCGCAGTTCGCGCTCGCCAAGTCACTGGTCGACCTCAAGGCCTACGGATTCGGCTCACTCGAGAAGGACTACGCGACCGGCCCGTGGGGCGACGTCACGGTCGACGGCGGCCTGTGGGGTCTGCCGCAGGACTCCGGCCCGATGGCGCTGTTCTACAACAAGAAGGTGTTCGACACCTACGGTCTGACCGTTCCGACCACCTGGGACCAATACATCGCCGACGCGAAGAAGCTGCACGCCGCGAACCCGAAGGCGTACATCACGAGCGACTCCGGCGACCCGGGCCAGACCACGAGCATGATCTGGCAGGCCGGCGGCCAGCCGTTCCAGGCCAGCGGCGACAAGATCAGCATCAACCTGCAGGACGCGGGAACGAAGAAGTACACGGCGATGTGGAACCAGTTGGTGGAGAACAAGCTCGTCTCCCCCGTCGCCGGCTGGAGCGACGACTGGTACAAGGCTCTCGGCAACGGATCCATCGCCACGCTGCTGACCGGAGCGTGGATGCCCGGAGTGCTGGAATCCTCGGTGAAAGACGCCTCCGGCAACTGGCGCGTCGCCCCGATGCCGACCTACGACGGAACCGCGGTGAATGCCGAGAACGGCGGCAGCTCGGAGGCCGTGATCAAGCAGAGCAAGAACCCGGCGCTCGCCGCGGGCTTCGTGCGCTGGCTGAACCACGATCCGCAGAGCATCTCGATCTTCCTGGGCGCCGGAGGCGGGTTCCCGTCGACGACGGCCGATCTGGCCTCGAAGAAGTTCCTCGACACCGCGCCGGCGTACTTCGGCGGGCAGAAGATCAACGAGGTGCTGGCCGCGGGGGCGAAGAACGTGCTCAGCGGGTTCAGCCTGCTGCCGTACCAGCTCTACGCGAACAGCATCTTCAACGACACCGTCGGCAAGTCGTACGCGAGCGACAGCGACCTGAACGCCGGGCTGCAGGCCTGGCAGAAGCAGTTGGTCACCTACGGCAACCAACAAGGGTTCACCGTGACAGGCAAGTGACGAACGTCACGTGATGGCCGGGCCTCCCGGCCCGACCAGTGGCCGGCCGCCGATGCAGCGGCCGGCCACACGCACGTCACCCTTCCATCAGCCGACGCAGCCGGGCGCCGGCAATGACCAGGAGCCAGCAATGACCACTTTCGAGATCGTCGACGATGATTTCGTGCTCGACGACCGGCCCCACCAGGTGCTGTCCGGGGCGATCCACTATTTCCGGGTGCATCCCGACCTGTGGGCCGATCGCATCCGCAAGGCGAGGTCGATGGGGCTGAACACCATCGAGACGTACGTGCCATGGAACCAGCACGAGCCGGCTCGCGGCAGATGGGTGGACACCGGGCAACTCGACCTGGCGCGGTTCCTCGACATCATCGCCGCCGAAGGCATGCACGCGATCGTGCGCCCTGGGCCATACATCTGCGCCGAATGGACCGGCGGCGGCCTGCCGAGCTGGTTGTTCGCACTGCCGGGTGTGCGGCTGCGGAGCAACGAACAGCAGTACATGAGCGCCGTCGGCGACTATCTTCAGCAGGTGCTCGCGATCGTCGAGCCGCGCCAGATCGACGCCGGCGGGCCCGTCATCCTGGTTCAGGTCGAGAACGAGTACGGGGCTTACGGCGACGATGCCGACTACCTGCGCCAGCTGGTGCGGATCACACGGGAGGCCGGCATCCGCGTGCCGCTGACCACGGTCGACCAACCCACCGCAGAGATGCTGCGCAATGGTTCGCTGCCCGAACTGCTGAAGACCGGCTCGTTCGGCTCCCGTTCGGCCGAGCGCCTGGCGACGTTGCGTGAGCACCAGGCGACCGGACCTCTGATGTGCTCGGAGTTCTGGGACGGCTGGTTCGACAGCTGGGGCGAGCACCATCACACCACCGACGTAGAACAGTCCGCGCGCGATCTCGACGCTCTTCTTGCGGCCGGCGCGTCGGTCAACATCTACATGTTCCACGGCGGCACAAACTTCGGGTTCACCAACGGCGCCAACGACAAGGGCGTCTACAAACCGATCGTCACGAGCTACGACTACGACGCGCCGCTCGATGAGGCGGGCAACCCGACACCCAAGTTCTGGGCCTTCCGGGAGGTGCTCGGCCGGTACACCACGCTTGTGGATGCCGGGCCGTCGCCCGCGCTCCCGGCACCCGGGTTCACGTCGCGGTTGAACCGGGCGATGCCCCTGCGGTCGGTTCAGGAATCACTCGGCGAATGGGTGCGGCACGAGAGCGCGCCCACGTTCGACGCGCTGGGCCACGACGGACCGTTGGCGCTCTACGCCACGGACCTCGCCATCGGCGCGCCCGGCGATGACGCTCCCGCGATGCTCGAGGTCGGTGAGGTGCGCGATCGAGCCCACGTGTTCCTGGACGGAACGAAGATCGGCACGCTTTCACGCGACCATCACGAGCGCGCGCTGAGCCTGACAGGCGCTCGCGGCGAGCTCAGCATGCTGGTCGAGGAGCTCGGGCGCGTCGACTACGGACCACGTCTGGGCGAGCCGAAGGGCCTGATGGGGCCGGTGAGCCTGAACGGTCGGCCGCTGACCGACTGGCGGGTGCTGCCCCTCGACCTCACGCGGTTCGAAGCGATAGCTGCGGCCCTCGACGCGGCCGCTCCGGTCGGCGATTCGCTGCCCGGCCCGTCGTTCGCACGGGGAACCTTCACGCTCGACGACGTGACCGACCTCTTTCTCGACACGTCCGGATGGGGCAAGGGTGCGGCCTGGGTGAACGGCTTCAATCTGGGACGGTACTGGTCTCGCGGCCCTCAGCACACGCTGTATGTGCCCGCTCCGGCGCTGCACACCGGCGTCAACTCGGTCACCGTTCTCGAATTGGATGCCGCCGCATCGACCGCGATCCGTTTCGTGCCGGGGCCCGACCTGGGGCACACCGAGGAGTGAAAAAGAAGCACTGGACAGCTTGAGTCGCCGCCGCGTAGCGGGCGGCCCGGGCGGAGTATCGACTCAGACGGCCGCGAAGGCTACGGCGCAGTTCTGTCCGCCGAAACCGAACGCGTTCGTGACGGCATGCCGTACGGCGCTTTCGCGTGCGGTGTTCGGCACGTAGTCCAGGTCGCATTCCGGGTCAGGGGTCGCGTAGTTGATGGTGGGCGGGATGACGCCCTCGCTGATCGACAACGCGCACACCATCCCGGCCAGCGCTCCGGCGGCGCCGATCAGGTGCCCGGTCATCGACTTCGGGGCCGTCACCTGCAGCCCCTTCGCCGCGGAGCCGAACGCCTGCTTGATCGCCAGCGTCTCGGTTCGGTCGTTCGCCTTCGTCGAGGTGCCGTGCGCGCAGATCACTTCCACGTCTGACGGGTCGAGCCGGGCGGTGCGCAGCGCGCGCACGATGGCCGCGGTGGCGTAGGTCCCGGTCGGCTCAGGGGCGACGACGTTGAACGCATCGCTCGTCAACGCGCCGCCGAGCACCTCGGCGTAGACGCGGGCACCGCGCGCCCTGGCGTGTTCGAGCGTCTCGAGCACCATCACGACGGCACCCTCGCCGAACACGAATCCGTCGCGGTCGGCGTCGAACGGCCTGCTCGCTTCGGTCGGCGCGTCGTTGCGTGTGGAGAGCGCGTGCATCGCTCCGAGGCCCTCGAACATCACGGGCGTGATCGCGGCATCCGTGCCTCCGGCGAACACCACATCGGCCTCGTTCGCCAGCAAGAGCCGACGGGCCTCGAGCAGAGCGTAAGCGCCACTGGCGCACGCCAGCGCGCTCGCATTCACCGGGCCGTGGATGCCCATGTCGATGGCGATCTCGCACGCGGGCATGTTCGTCAGCGCGCTCGGCACGAAGCGCGGGCTCATCCGGCGCTGGCCGTCGGATCGGAACACCTCGGTGGCGTCCTGGATCTCCGCGAATCCCGAGACGGCACTGTTGACGATGACCGCGGCCTCGGTCTCGGAAAGGTCGGAGCCGAGCCCGGCATCCTGCGCCGCCTCGCGGGCCGCGACCACCGCGAGCTGCGAGGTGCGCGCCATGCGATTGACCTGCTTGACGGTCAGCGACTCGTGCGGATCGAATCCGGTGACCTCGGCGGCGATCCGGGTGCGGAACCCGGACGCGTCGAACTGCGTGATCGGGCCGACCCCGCTATGACCGGCGGTCAGGCCGTGCCACGTCTCCGCCCGGCTGTTGCCGAGCGGGGTCAGCGCCCCGATTCCGGTGATCACCACACGATCGTCCACGTCGCCTCCCGTCTTCATCCTGCCTTACTCGCGCGATTCGGCCGGTCGCCGGCCGCGGCGTCTCCCGCGCGCAACCCCTGTTCGAAGGCGGCTACGGCATTCAGCCCGTCGGCGGAGCGCGCTCCGCCGATCACGGTGCAGGCGATGCCGCGCCGAGACAGCTCCGCCGACAGCACGTCGTGGGACTCCTGACCGGCTGCGATGATCACGGTGTCCGCTTCGATCAGCTGCTCGGCGCCGTCGTGCCGGATGCGCACTCCCGCGGGTTCGACGCGGAGGTAGTCCACGTCGGTCAGCGCGCGCACTCCGGCGTGCCGGATGGCCTGCACTGCTGCCCATCTGGTCGTGATGCCCATTCCGGCTCCGATCGGGCCGCTTCGGCGCATGATCGTCACCTCACGCGCCCCGGCATGGTCTTCTTCGATGAGCAGATGCGCGAGGTCTACCGCGATACCGCCCGCCCCCACGACCGCGACCCGGGCGCCGACGTCGCGGATGCCGGCGAAGGCGCGAGCGTAGTCGACCACGTGCGGCGCGCCGGCGCCCGGTAGGGTCACTCGACGCGGCAGCACGCCACTGGCCAGCACGACCTCGTCGAAGGCCACGAGGTCGTCGACGGTCGCCCGTCGCCCGAGCCGCACCTCGACGCCCAGGGCTTGCAGCGCGTGTTCGAAATAGGCGACAGTGCCCAGAAAGTCCTCCTTGCCTGGCACCATACCGGCCATCAGGAACTGACCGCCGATACGATCTGCCGCTTCGAACAGAGTCACCCGCGCCCCGACGAACGCCGCGGCCCGCGCCGCCTCCATCCCGGCCGGCCCGGCCCCGACCACAGCAACCGT
>DATMTS010000112.1:0-17427 GCA_035564555.1 Humibacter sp. | reverse complement strand
GGAGGCAGCACCGGCGGTCCCGGCCGCCGCGCCCCGCCATCCGGCTGACGAGGCGCGGCCGACGCTCGCCGCCGTCGCCGCGCGTGCCGGTGTCTCGCCTTCCACGGCATCCCTGGCCTTCAGCGGGTCGGGTCCCGTCTCCGATGCAACGCGGGAGCGGGTGCTCGCGGCTGCCCGGGAGCTGAACTACGCCGGCCCCGATCCGCGTGCCCGATCGCTGCGCCGGGGGCGAAGCGGCATCGTGGGGGTCGTGCTCGAGGAACGCGTGAGCGATGCCTTCCACGATCCCATCAAGATCGCCATGCTCGACGGCCTCTCCGAGCGAGTCGGCGAGATCGGGGCCGCAGTGCTGATTCTGACCGACGCCGGCCGCGAGGCGGCGGGCCAGGCGGTGACCGTCGGCGACGCGCCGATGGACGCCGCCGTGCTGATCGGGTGCGGGCCGCGCCTCGACGAGACCATCACCACATTGCGCAATCGGGGCATCCCGGTCGTGGCGATCGAGGGCTACCCGGGCGAGGGCGTGCTGGAGATCGCGCAGGACAACCGGGAGGCCACCGCGCTCGGCGCGCGGCATCTGCGCGACCTCGGGCACGAGCGGGTGGCGGTCGTCACTCTGCCCTTCGATCGTGGAGCGCGGGGTCCGCTGACTCCGCAGATGATCGCGAGCAGCACCTCGCGCACGTCGATCGACCGGCTCGCCGGTGCGCGCGACGTCTTTCCGGATGCCGTCGCCGTCGCGGCTGCCGGAAGCTTCGTCGACGAGGGCGACCGCGCCGCACGGCTGCTGCTCGACGTGCCGGCCGGGCAACGACCCACCGCCGTCATCGCCCAGAGCGATCTGCTCGCGGCCGGGGTGATCCGCGCGGCGGAGGAGCTCGGCATCCGGGTGCCCGAGGAGCTCAGCGTGCTCGGCTTCGATGGCGTGCGTGTCGAGGGGCTTTGGCCGTACGACCTGACGACGCTCGTGCAGCCGGCGGTCGACAAGGGCAGGGCGGCGGGCCGGGCCGTGCTGCAGATGCTCGCCGGCGAGGTCGCCCAGCCCGTCGCATTCACCAGCGATCTGCACATCGGCAACACGACCGCTCCGCCGGGCTGAGCGCCGGCCTGAGTGTGGCCGCCGGAGCGCGCACGCCCGCGCGCGTCGGCCGGAGCGCGTCCGCCCGAGCGCTCACGCCCGAGCGCGCATGCCCGAGCGCGCATGCCCGAGCGCGCAGCAATTGCAGGAGATTCCGCGACACGCCGCGCCGATCGGCGCCGCCGCGCCGCGCCGACCAGAATTCTCCTGCGAATGCGAATGCGAATGCGAATGCGAATGCGATTGCGATTGCGAATGCGCCGCGCCGACCGGATGTCTCCTGCGGTTGCGATTTCTCCCGCCCCGACGCGATCGCGCGGCGCACGAGCCCGGATCGGCGCGACGGCACAGCGTTAGGGTGTCGTCATGAGCATCGACGTCGAGTCCGTTTACACCGATCTGCACCGGCATCCGGAGCTCTCCTTCGCCGAGCACCGAACGGCCGGAATCGTCGCCGAGCACCTCGAGGGGCTGGGCCTCTCCGTCACGACGGGCATCGGCAAGACCGGCGTCGTCGGGGTGCTCGAGAACGGCGCCGGCCCGACGGTCATGCTGCGCGCCGACATGGACGGCCTGCCCGTCGAGGAGGCCACGGGGCTCGACTACGCGAGCACCGCACGCGGCATCGACCCGGACGGCAACGACGTGCCGGTCATGCACGCCTGCGGACACGACGTGCATGTGGCCTGTCTGCTCGGTGCCGTCCAGGCTCTCGTCGACGACCGCGGCGGCTGGTCGGGCACGCTGGTGGCACTGTTCCAGCCGGCCGAGGAGGCAGGCGCCGGTGCTCGCACGATGATCGCCGATGGGCTCTACGACCGCATTCCGACGCCCGATGTCGTGCTCGGTCAGCATGTCACCCCTTATCCGGCCGGCGTGCTGGGCGCCCATTCCGGGCCGGCGTTCGCCGCCACCGACGACCTGCATGTCACCCTGCACGGTCGAGGCGGCCACGGCTCACGACCCGAGACGACGATCGATCCCGTGGTGATGGCCGCGGCAACGGTGATGCGCCTGCAGACGATCGTTTCGCGCGAGGTCGCCGGCGGCGAGACCGCGGTGGTCACGGTGGGCACCCTGCACGCGGGGACGAAGGTCAACATCATCCCGCCGGATGCGACGCTCGGCATCAACGTGCGCAGCTACGACTCCGCCGTACGCGACAGGGTGATCGCCGCGATCAGCCGGATCGTCGAGGCCGAGGCGCAGGCAGCCGGGGCGACGACTCCTCCAGAGATCCGTCTGGGCGAAGGGTTCGCGGCGCTCTACAACGACCCCGACGCCACGGAACGGACGATGGATGCCTTCCGCGCGGCGTTCGGCGCGGCGCGAGTGCTCGACCCGGGTGCCGTGACCGGCAGCGAAGACGTCGGTGAGTTGGCCACAGCGGCCGGGGTGCCCCTCGTGTATTGGCTGCTCGGCGGCGGCGACCCGCAGACGGTGGCCGCGGCCATGGCGAACGGCACCATGGAGACGGACGTGCCGTCGAATCACTCGCCCTACTTCGCGCCCGTCATCCAACCGACGCTCGACACGGGCGTGCAGGCGCTCATCGTTGCGGCGAAGACCTGGCTCGGCGCGGCGAGCGCATGACCCGCGCGTGACCCGCGGGTAGCCCCGAACGCCCATCACCGGCCGGCGCCGACGACCATCCAACGGGCGCCCGTCCCACGCAACCCGAGTGTGACGGCGCGCGCGCCGAGATAGCCCAACGCGAACGCGGCCGTGAGCCAGGCGAGACCGCCCGCGCCGCGCGGCGACCAGGCCACGACGGCGGCCGCGAGCGCAAGGAACGCCGCGAGGTTCAGGATGCCGGTGAGCGCGAGGTAGCGCGCATCCCCTGCTCCGATCAGGATTCCGTCGAGCACGAAAACATAACCGCTCAAGGGGGTTCCGAGCGCCACGAGCGCGAGCGCGACCGGCAGCATCCCGAGCACCGCCGAGTCGCCCGTGAAGACGTAGCCGATCGCGGGACTGAGGGCCGCGAGAGCGATGCCGAGCACCGTGCCGCCGCCCACGCCCCAGAGCAGGCAGCGTCGCAGCACCGACCGCACGTGGTCGTGATCGGCGGCGCCGAGCCCTCGGCCGACGAGCGCTTGCGCCGCGATCGCGAGAGCGTCGAGGGCGAAGGCCAGGGTGCCGAAGATCGTCATCGTGACCTGGAACGCGGCGAGCTCGGCCGAACCGAGCCCGGTCGCGACGAACACCGCCAGCAGCATCGCCGCGCGCAGGCTCGCTGTGCGCAGGAACAACCAGCCGCCCGACGTCGCGGAACGCAGGATTCCGGCGTGACCCGGCACCAGGTGGGCGCCGGCCCGACGCGCGTGCCGCGCAACGATCGCCAGGTAAGCGGCGACCATGAACCATTGCGCCACGACGGTGCCCAGCGCCGACCCGTCCAACCCCATTCCCAGTCCGTAGATGAACACCGCGTTGAGCGCGATGTTCGTGGCGAATCCGACCCCGGCGACGACAAGAGGGGTGCGCGTGTCCTGCAGGCCGCGAAGCAGGCCGCTTGCGGCATAGACGAGCAACATGGCGGGCAGCCCCGCCATCGAGATCGTGAGATAGCCGGATGCCTGGCGGGAGACATCCGCGGACGCGCCGAATGCGACGACCAGGTACGGTGCCGAGGCCCAGCCGGCCAGCGCGAGCAGCGCACCGAGGCCCGCCGCGAGCCAGACTCCGTCGACGCCCGCCGTCAGGGCTCCCCGTTCGTCGCCGGCGCCCAGTCGCCGGGCCACCGCCGGCGTCGTGCCGTAAGCGAGGAACACCGTGAGACCGACGATCGTCTGCAGGATCGCCCCCGCGATGCCGAGGGCGGCGAGCGGGGTCGATCCCAGGTGGCCGACCATGGCGGAGTCCGCGAGCAGAAAGAGCGGCTCGGCCACGAGCGCCCCGAGAGCGGGTACGGCGAGCCGCAGGATCTCGCGGTCGGCGGGGCGGATGCTGAACATGGCTGCCTCGACCCTAGCCGTCGCCCGCGACGACAGCCCTGATTCAAAAGATTCACGAATTCATGAAAAAGGCGTACGCTCGAAACCATGAGCACAGTCATTGAGACCCGCGGTCTGGAGAAGAGCTTCGGGCGCGCGCTGGCCCTCGACGGACTCGACCTCACCGTCGAGCAGGGCGAGGTGCACGGCTTCCTCGGTCCGAACGGCGCGGGCAAGTCCACCACGATCCGCGTGCTGCTGGGCCTGATCAGGGCCGGCGGCGGCAGCGCGAGGGTCTTCGGACAGGATCCCTGGTCGGCGGCGGCCCGCTTGCACGACCGGATCGCGTACGTGCCCGGCGACGTCGCGCTCTGGCCCAACCTGAGCGGTGGCGAGGTCATCGACCTCATCGCCCGGCTGCGCGGCGCAGACACCCGGGCGGCTGCGTACCGCGAACGCCGGCGGCGCCTGGTCGAGGCGTTCCAATTCGATCCGCGCAAGAAGGCGCGCGCCTACTCGAAGGGCAATCGGCAGAAGGTGGCGCTGATCGCCGCTTTCGCCGCGCCCGCCGACCTCTACATCCTCGATGAGCCGACCAGCGGGCTCGATCCCGTGATGGAGGCGGTGTTCACCGAGGAGATCCAGACCATCGCCAAGAACGAGGGCGCGAGCGTTCTGCTCTCCAGCCATATCCTCTCCGAGGTCGAATTGCTGTGCGACCGCGTGACGATCATCCGGGCGGGCACCGCTGTCGAGTCGGGCTCGCTGGCGGAGTTGCGGCACTTGACCAGAACCGAGATCTCGTTCGCCCGCGACGGCATCGACGAAGCGGCGGTTCGCGGTATTCCGGGGGCACACGATGTCGTCCTGGTCTCCGATCGGCTGCACTTCACCGTCGACACCGCCGACGTAGCGAGCGTGCTGCCGCGGTTGGGCGAGTTGCAGGTGCAATCGCTGATCGTCGCCCCTCCCTCTCTCGAGGAACTCTTCCTGCGGCACTACGGCGACGAGATCTCCTCAACAGATGAGTCGCTGGCGGCGACCCGATGAATGCGCTGGGAATCCTGCTGCGGTTCCGGCTGCGCCGGGATCGGGTGCGCGCGCTCGTCTGGGTGCTCGTGCTCGCATTGTCGGCATTGTTCGTCGCAGCCGCGCTCGCCAAGACGTACAACACGGAGCCGCTGCGCGTCGGCGTGCTCAAGCTGCTCTCACTCGATCCCGCGCTGCTCGCACTGCGCGGCGCGCCCGACGGCGCCGGCGCGGGCGCATTCTTCATGGTCGAGATCGGCAGCTATCTGGCCCTGCTCATCGCGTTCATGAACAGCTTCACGGCCGTCCGGCACACGCGCGCAGACGAGGAGAGCGGACGAAGTGAGCTCATCGTCGCCACGCGCGCCGGTCGAGGGTCGGCGACCGTGGCGACGGTCATCCACGCCACGGCGCTGAACGTGCTGGTCGGGTTGTTCACGGCCCTCGCCATGATGGCCGCCGGATTCGGGGTGGCGGGATCGCTCACGCTCGGCTGGGCTCTCGCCTGCGCCGGCATCGCGTTCTTCGGCGTCGGCCTGCTGACGGCGCAGATCTTCTCCACCTCCCGGGCCGCCAACGGCTGGGGCTCGGCGATCATCGGGGTGGCCTGGGTGCTGAATGCAGCCGGTAACGCTGCGGGCACGACCGCACCGGATGGTCTGCACGTGACGCCCGGTGCCGCAGTCTGGTTCAGCCCGATCGGCTGGGCTCTGCGCACCCGGCCCTTCACTGCGAACGACTGGCTGCCGGGGCTGATCGGTATCGCCTTCGCCGCCGTGCTGATCGCCGTCGCGTTCGCATTGCAGGGCAGGCGCGACACCGCGGCAGGTCTCGTCGCGGCGCGTAACGGACGGCCCTGGGCATCCGTGGCACTGCGCGGCCCGGGGAGCCTGGCCTGGCGCTTGCAACGCGGCTCGATCATCGGTTGGGGCGTCGGCGCGATCATCGGGGCGGCGGCCATCGGTGGGCTCGGCGGCACCTTGAAGGACGCAATGGAGAAGAATCCGCAACTCGCCACGGCGGTCAAGGCGATGGGCAGCGGCCATGGCACGGTGTTCGAGTCGTTCCTGGGCATCATGATGACGCTGGTCGGATTGGTAGTCGCCGGCGCGGCCATCCAGACCATGATGCGGATGCGCCAGGAAGAGACCGCGGGCACCGCTGAACTCGTGCTCGCGACCGGGGCGTCCCGGTTGCGCTGGTACCTGTCGTACGTCGTGGTCGCGCTCGTGGCATCCGCGCTGATCCTGGCGCTCAGCGGCCTGGTCGCCGGCAGCGCCTTGGCGAGCATCGACGCGGGCCTCATGTGGCAGGCGACGGCGCTCGCGCTGGCGCAGTTGCCCGCCGTCGGGGCCTACCTGGCCATCACCGCGCTGGCGTTCGCCGTCGTGCCGCCGGTGACGATCCCCGTCGGCTGGACGCTGTTCGGCTTCGGAATCGTGTTCGGCGAGTTCGGCGGCCTGCTCGGTCTGCCCGATTGGGTGCGTTCTCTCGCGCCGACGACGCACACCGCGGTCGCTCCACTGGCGAACGCTGATTGGAGCGGAACCTGGGTGATGTCGCTGCTCGCGCTCGTGCTGATCGGGGTCGGTGCCGTGGCCTTCCGGGCACGGAACGTGACGACGGTGTGAGTCGGATGCCCGGCGCCGGGTCCAGGCGGTGCCGGGGAGGATCGCAGCGCTGCACCTTGAAAGAATGGGGCGACGAGAATGCGGGGTGACGCCAGTGGCACGCGATGAGCAGGCATTGCGCGACTTCAGTGAGCGGATGTCTGCCGCCATGACGGCTGCCGGGTTCCCGCGGATGCCCGCGCGCGTGCTGATGGCGTTGACGGTCGCCGAGACCGCCGGACTGACGGCGGCCGAACTGGCCGAGCGGCTGGAGGTGAGCGCGGGCGCGGTCTCCGGTGCCGTGCGCTACCTGCAGGTGGTCGGAATGGTGCGACGGGTGACGCGGCCCGGCAGCAGGCGCGATCTGTACGAATTGCCGCACAACGCCTGGTACACGGCGACGATGCGGGGCAGCTCGCTCTACGACTCCTACATCTCGATGGCGCCAGCCGGCGTGGCGGCCGCCGGCGGCCCGCAGACGCTCGCCGGTGAGCGGCTGGTCGAGCTCGCCGAGTTCTTCCGGTTCGTGCAGAGCCGGCTCCCGCAACTGCTGTCCGAATGGGACGAGCGCCGACGCTCGGAACGCGACACCGAGACCGAGTGATCCAGACGTCACGAACGTGCCCAGCCGTTAGCCCGCTTTCACCCTGGGATCCACGAAACCGTAGATCAGGTCGACGACGAAGTTCGCGAACACGATCAGGAATGCGGCGAACAGCGTGAAGCCCACGACCAGTTGCAGGTCCAGCGTGTGCACGGCATCGATCAGCATGGCGCCGAGCCCCTGCATCGAGAACACCTTCTCGGCGATGACGGTTCCACCCAACAGTGCACCGAGGTCGAGTCCGAAGATCGTCACCACGGGGATCAGCGCATTGCGCAGGCCGTGCGTGATCACGACGCGGGGCTCGCGCAGCCCCTTGGCCCTCGCGGTGCGGATGTAGTCCTCACCCATGACCTCGATCATCTGGCCGCGCGTCAGCCGCGCGTAGATCGCTGCCGTGATGAAGGCCAGCGTGCACCACGGCAGGATCAGGTGCAGGAGCCACTGCACCGGGTCCTCGGTGAGCGGAACGTATCCGCCGGTCGGCAGCCATTGCAGGGTGAACCCGAAGAACAGGATCGCCAGCAGCCCGACCAGGTAGCTCGGCGCCGAGACGCCGGCGATCGCCACCGACATGACGCTGCGGTCGACCCAGGTGCCGCGCCGCAGTGCCGAGATGACGCCGCCGGCCACTCCCGTGATGAGCCAGAGCAAGGCGGCACCGACGGCGATGGATGCCGTGACCGGGAACCGGGAGAGGATCAGTTGGGTGACCGGCGCGTTCTGCTGGAACGAGAATCCGAAACACGGAGCGGCGCATACCACGGCGGCATCCCCGGAACCGAAACTGCGGCCGACCAGGATGCCGGAGAGGAAGTTCCCGAGCTGCTGCCACCAGGGCGCCGCGGTGCCCATGAACTCCTTGGCGCGTTGCAGATCGGCCGGTGTACACGGCTTGCCGCAGCTCAACTGCGCCGGATTGGTCGGCAGCAAGTAGAAGATCGCGTACGCGATCGCGGCGACCAGCGCCAGCACCACGAGCATCCCGGCGAGACGCACCAGCACGAAACGCAGCATCCTCATGACCGTCGGCCTCCGCTCCTGGGGTCGAGCGCGTCGCGCAACCCGTCGCCGAACACGTTGAACGCAAGGGTGATCAGAAACAGCGCCGCGCCCGGGAACACCAGGTACATCGGGCTGGTCTGCACCCAGCCGACCGCATCGCCGATGGTGCGGCCCCACGACGGCGTGGGCGGCGGAACGCCCACTCCGAGGAACGACAGCGCGGCCTCGAACCCGATCATGCTGGGCACCATGATCGTGGTGTAGACGATGATGGTCGCCGTCACGTTCGGCAGCACCTGCGCGAACAGCACATGGCCGGAGCCGGCGCCCATCGCGGTGGAGGCCACGACGAAATTGCGTTCGCGCAGCGACAGCACCTGACCACGCACCACGCGCGCCACCGGCGGCCAGCCGAAGAAGCCGATCACCGCGATCATGAAGACCGGCCGTGGGATGGAACTCGGCACGATCGCGGTCAGGGCGATCATGAAGACGAGCACCGGGAACCCGAACATCACGTCCACGACCCGGCTGAGCAGCCGGTCGTACCAGCCGCCGAAGAATCCGGTGGTGATCCCGACGAGCACCCCGATCACCACGGAGACGATCGTGGCGCTCACGCCGACCAGCAGCGAGATGCGGGCGCCGTAGACGACGACCGAGAACAGGTCGCGGCCGGTGAGGGGTTCGACGCCGAACCAATGCGCCGCGCTGATGCCGCCGCCGAAGCCCTTCGGCGCCCCGGAATCGTCGAGCAGGTTCAGATGGTAGGTGTACGGATTCTGCCCCGTGATCCCGGTCACCAGGGGCGCGAAGATCGCGGCGAGCGCGAACACGACGATGATCACTACGCCCGTGGTCGCCCAGCCGTCGCGCAGCACGCTGCGGGCGACGTGCCGGATGCCGGTCTTGCGTGCGGTGATCGGCTCGCCCTCGACCGTGTTGGCCGTGGTCATTGCGCACCCACCCCCGAATTCGGCGGTGCCCCGGAGCCGAGTGTCGCCGCAACCGGCTCGGGGGCGGCGACACCCGAGCCGGAGCTTGCCGCATCGTCCTCCCCGGCGATCGCGAGCCACGCGGCGCGGCGCCGTTCCTGCTGCTCGGGGTCCGCGACCGGTGCGGCGGCGAGCAGCCGAAGCGTGTAGGGCTGCGTCGGCGCGCTCAGCACGCGCCTCGTCGGCCCCGACTCGACGATGCGGCCGGCGCGCAGCACGGCAAGGTCGTGCGCGAGCTCCTGCACGACGGCGAGGTCGTGGCTGATGAAGAGGCAGGCGAAGCCGAACTGTCGCTGCAACGCGTCGAGCAGTTCGAGAATGCGCGCCTGCACCGAGACGTCGAGGGCGCTGGTGGGTTCGTCGGCGATCAGCAGGGCCGGGTTCAGTGCGATGGCGCGTGCGATGGCGACCCGCTGGCGCTGGCCGCCGGAGAGTTCGTGGGGGTAGCGACCGGCGTGATCGGCGGGCAGTTGCACTGCGTCGAGCAGTTCGGCGACCCGGGATCGACGGGCCGAGCCGCCCGCATGGGTATGCAGGCGCATCGGCTCCGCAATGGCCTGGCCCACCGTGTAACGCGGATTGATCGATGACGCAGGGTCTTGGAAGACGTAGCCGATCGAGCTGCGCACGCGGCGCAACTCGCGTCGGGACGCGCTCGCCAGGTCGACGCCGTCCACCACGACCGATCCGCTGCGCACCGGTGCGAGACCAGCGAGTGCGCGGCCGAGCGTCGACTTGCCGGAGCCCGATTCCCCGACCAGCCCGAACGTACGGCCGGCCTCGATGCGAAAGGTCGCGCCGTCGACTGCCGTCAGGGCTCGCCGGCCCCAGCCGTTCGAGCCGTACACGATCGTCGCGTCGCGCACCTCCGCCGCGAGGGCCTCGACTGATCGAGCAGGCAGTGACGGGTCTCGATCCGGGTCCTCGCTGCTCTCGGTCGCTGCTCGACCGCCAGCAACTCGACCATCCGAGCCACCAGCAGAAGCGAGGTCGGCGGAGGAAACGGCGAGGCGCTCGAGCTTCGGCACGGCGGCCAGCAGCTCCCGCGTGTACGTCGCCTGCGGAGCGGCGAAGATCGTCGCAACGTCGGCACGCTCCACCACGTCGCCCGCGCGCAGCACGACGACGTCGTCCGCGAGGTCGGCGACCACCCCCATGTCGTGGGTGATCAGCAGCACCGACGTGCCGCTGAGGTCGCGCAACGACCGGATGAGTTCGAGGATGCCGGCTTGAACCGTCACGTCGAGCGCGGTCGTCGGTTCATCGGCGATCAGCGCGACCGGGTCGCACGAGATCGCCATGGCAATCATCGCGCGCTGCAGTTGGCCTCCAGAGAGTTCATGCGGATGCGAGCGCGCAACGCGTGCCACGTCGCGCAGACCCACCGACTGCAGCAGCTCGGTGACGCGTTCGCGGGCCTCGCGCCGGCCGGATGATCCGAGGTGGGTGCGCATCGCCTCGGCGATCTGCCACCCGACGGTGTACACGGGATTGAACGCGCTCATCGGTTCTTGGAAGATCGTGCCGATGCGTCCCCCGCGCACTCGTCGCAACGCGGCGGCATCCGCCCCGATCAGTTCCTCCCCTTCGAGCCGGATGCTGCCCGTGACCCGCGCGTTGGCGGGCAGTAGCCCGAGCGCCGACATCGCCGTCACCGACTTGCCCGAGCCCGATTCGCCGACCAGCGCGAGCACGCGGCCGCGTCGAACCGCGAAGCTCACATCGTCGACGACCGTGCGCGCAGGCCGCCGTGGGTCGCTCTGATCGGCGAACGAGATGGAGATCCCGTCCACCGCCAGAACGGCCGTCGCGTGGTGCTCGATCACTTCGAGAGGGTGACCTTGAGATAGTTCGGATACGCCGGGAACGACGCGACGAAGAAGTTCTGCACGCCACCGCCGCGCAGGAACGACTGCTTGGAGTAGGTCAGCGGAACCACCGGCGCATCCTGCATGATGCGCTTGTCGGCCTGCGCCCAGAGCGCCTGTGCCTTCTTCTGGTCGACCTGCTCGGTCGCCTGCTTGATCAAGGCGTCTACCTGAGGATTCGAGTAGCGGGCGAAGTTGTAGCCGCCGCCCCCGATCTGGCTGGTGGCGAACAGCGGCTGGATGTTGCCGTTCGCGCTCGGGAAGTCCGGCTGCCAGCCGCTCAGGATGAGATCGTAGTCCGGGTTGTCCGAGCTGGCGTCCGAGTAGAAGGTGTTCGCATCCAGGGGCTTGATCGTGACGGTGATGCCGGCACGCTGGAGACCCTGCTGCAGCGCCTGTGCCTGAGCCTGGGACGACGCGTCGTTCTGGGCCCACATCGTGAGCTTCAGGCCGCTCGCGTGGCCGGCGTCTTTCAGCAGCGTCTTCGCCTTGGCGACATCGCCGTCGTCTCCGGAGGGATAGAGGTCGTACTGAACGCGCCCGGGGATGCCGGGGGTGATCAGCGTCGTCGCGCGGATCGCCGCCTGCGAACCGCCCTGGGCGATGATGAATGCCTTCGGGTCGACCGCGTACTCGATCGCCTGGCGCACCTTGAGGTCCTTCAGGGCACCCCGCGTGGTGTTCATCGCCAGATAGTTGATCGGGCCGGCCTGTGAGGTCACGAGCTGCTTCTTCGCGGCCGGGTTCTTGTTCACCAGGGCGAGCTGGGCAGCGCCCAAGTAGTCGGCCATGAACGAGTCCTTCGCGCTGCCGGCATTCGAGATCAGGCTCTGCGCGCTGGTCGAGACGTCCTGGCTCTCCTTGAAGATGATCTCGTCCGGGCCGGCGGTGCGCACCGGATCGGTCTTCGGACTCCAGTACTTGTTGCGCACCAGCGTCAGCTGTGTGCCCTGCTGATTCGACTTCACCTGGTACGGCCCGCTTGCGACCGGCTTGTCGGTGTACGTCTTCGGGTCGTCCTTGGCCTTCGGCACCGGAGCGAACGCGGGCATCGAAGCGATCCACGGCCAGTCGCCGTACGAGGCGTTCAGGTGGAAAATGATCGTCTTGGCGTCGGGGGTCGCGATGGAGGCCAGGTCGCCGCCGGTGTACGGGCCCTTGTAGGCCTCGCCTCCGATCAGCAGCGACTTGTGATAGCCGAGGCCGCCGGAGAGTTCGGGCGCGAACGAGCGCTCGACTCCGTACTTGATGTCCTGGGCGGTGATGGGGCTGCCGTCGGCGAACTTGATGCCGCTCTTCAACGTGTAGGTCCAGGTCTTGCCGCCATCGCTCGGCGTGCCGGTGTTCGTCGCGAGGTCCGGAACCACCGTGGCCGGCTTGCCCGGCTCGATGTCCCACGTCGTCAACCGGCGAACGAGCAGCCCGAGGGTGGTGATCGCCAGGTTCTGGCTCTTGGCCGGGTCGAGGTTGATCTGCGTCGCCTGAGTCAGGATGGTCAGCGTGCCGCCCTTGGCGGACGTCGAGCCACCGCTCGGTGCGGATGCCGTGCATCCTGTTGCGAGCAGAGCCGTCGCCGCTGCGAGCGCGATCGCCCCCAGGAGTCTCTTCATTCCCATGCCTCTTTCACGTTCGTCATGACCGGCCGGCGTGCCGGGCACACAACCCATCGTCGTCCCGTGCGGGTGCCGCGCAAAACTCGTGCGACGCCAGGTGACACCCGTGAACGGCCAACGGCGGGACCCCTCCGCGCTATTCCCGACCGATGATCCTTCCCGCGCGCCATAGGCTGGAGCGCATGACCGACGACGTGCAGACCTCAGCAGACACCGGCATCCTGGCAGGCATCCCGGCCGACGAGCTGGACCCGGATGTGCGCCCGCAGGACGACCTCTTCAGGCATGTGAACGGGCGCTGGATGCAGGCCGCCGAGATCCCACCGGACAAGGCACGCTGGGGATCGTTCATGATCCTCGCCGACGAGTCGGAGAAGGCCGTGCGCGAGATCATCGAGGAGGCGCAGACGGCACCGGAGGGCACCCTGGAGCGTTCGTTCGGCGATCTCTACACGAGCTTCATGGACACCGAGCGCATCCAGCAGCTCGGAGCGCAGCCGATCGCCGGTCAGCTGACCCTGGCCGACAACGTGCACTCGATCGACGAGCTTCTCGCGCTCGTCGCGCGCCTCGAGCGCAAAGGCGTCGCCGGTTTCTACCAGCTGTTCGTCGACAACGACCCCGGCGATCCGGAGCGGTACCTGGTGTTCGCCGAGCAGGGCGGCATCGCGCTGCCCGATGAGAGCTACTACCGAAACGAGCAGTTCGAGCGGATCCGCCGCTCCTATCTGGCCCATCTGCAGCGGATGTTCGAACTGGCCCAGGTGCCGGATGCCGCCCGTCGCGCGCAGAACGTCTTCGACCTGGAGACCGCGATCGCCGCGGCGCACTGGGACAACGTGAAGAGCCGCGACAGCCATAAGACCTACAACCTCTTCACCTGGCAGGACGTCGCATCGCTGTTCGCCACCGAGGGCGCACGGATCGATGCCTGGCGTCACGCGCTGGGCGCGCCTGAAGGGGCTCTCGACGAACTCGTGCTGCGGCAGCCGAGCTTCGCCGCGGGCGTGGGGGCCCTGCTCACGCCGCAGCGGCTGGAGCAGTGGAAGGACTGGCTCGCCTGGCAGATCATCCACGCCGCCGCACCATACCTGAGCGGCGAGTTCGTGGAGGCCAACTTCGATTTCTTCGGCCGCACCCTGAGCGGAACGCCACAGTTGCGCGATCGCTGGAAGCGCGGTGTCTCGCTCGTGCAGGGCGCCATGGGCGAAGCCGTCGGCCGGGCGTACGTTCAGCGGCACTTCCCCCCAGAGTCGAAGCGCCGCATGGACGAGCTCGTAGGCAACCTCATCGAGGCCTACCGGCGCAGCATCCGAACCCTGGAATGGATGGGCGAGGAGACCCGCAACCGGGCGCTGGACAAGCTGGAGAAGTTCACTCCGAAGATCGGCTACCCGGTGAAATGGCGCGACTATTCGGCGCTCGTCATCGACCCGGGCGACCTGATCGCCAACGTGCACGCCACCAGCCTGTTCGAGTTCAACCGGGAACTGGGCAAGATCGGCAAGCCGATCGACCGGGACGAATGGTTCATGACGCCGCAGACCATCAACGCGTACTACAACCCAGGCTTCAACGAGATCGTCTTCCCTGCCGCGATCCTGCAGTTCCCGTTCTTCGATGCGGATCGTCACGACGCCGCCAACTACGGCGCCATCGGGGCCGTGATCGGACACGAGATCGGGCACGGCTTCGACGATCAGGGTTCGAAGTACGACGGCGACGGCAGACTCACCGACTGGTGGACGGAGGCCGATCGGCGGGCATTCGAGCAGCGCACGTCCTCGCTCATCGAGCAGTACAACGCGCTCGCCCCGGCGCAGGTGCCCGACCATCACGTGAACGGAGCTCTGACGATCGGTGAGAACATCGGCGACCTCGGTGGGCTCGGCATCGCATGGCAGGCGTATGCGATCTCGCTGGGGGCGGGCACGAGGTCGGCACCCGTCGAACCCAGCCGCGAAGATGCCCGGCTGTTCTTCCTCTCCTGGGCGCGTGCCTGGCAGCAGAAGGCGCGCGACGAAGAGGTGACACGCCTGCTGGCGACCGATCCGCACGCCCCGAACGAGTTCCGGTGCAACCAGATCGTGCGCAACATCGAGGCCTTCTACCGGGCGTTCGACGTGAGCGCGACCGACGCACTGTGGCTCGATCCGAAGCAGCGCGTGCGCATCTGGTGATCCGGCGGATCTCAATGCGCGCGATCGCCCTGCGCGTGGTTTGATTGTGGTTGACGCGCGTGGAGGGGAACGTGGCGCCGACCGCACCCCACCCGAATCGACCGAAGGCGATTTGTGACGATCCCTGCACAGGTTTCCGAGCGTCGTGCGCGGCATGACGGCGCGCACCGTCGCAAGCACCGCGGCGCCGACGCGGAGCAGAGTTTCACGCGCGGCTTCAGGGCGCTCGGCGAACTGGCGCTCGCCGGGGTTCAGGTCTCCGCGCGCGCGACCGACCTGGCGACCGGCGTCGTGCTGTTCTCGGTCGATGACCATGTGGTGATGCCCACGGCCTCGATCGGAAAGGTGCTGCTGCTGGTCGAACTCGCCGCGCGCCTCGAGTCGGGACAGGCGAGCCAGTTCGCGCTGCTGGATCGACTCGAATCGGATGCCGTCGGCGATTCCGGCATCTGGCAGCACCTCGCCGTACCCTCGCTGCCGCTCGGCGACCTCGCGGCTCTGATCGGCGCCACGAGCGACAATCTCGCCACCAACGTGCTGCTGCGCAGGATCGGCTTGGAAGCCGTGCGTCTGCGCACCGAGCAACTCGGTCTGACCCGAACGGCTCTGCTCGATCTGGTGCGCGACCATCGAGGACCGGACGACGCGCCGCAGCTCTCGGTCGGCAGCGCCAAAGAGCTGACCTGGCTGTTCTCGGCGTTGGCCCGAGGTGAGATCGTCGACCCGGGAACGAGCGCCCGGGTCATCTCATGGCTGTCGCTGGGCACCGACGCGTCGATGGTGGCCGGGGCGTTCGGGCTCGACCCGCTCGCGCATCGCACGCCCGACCACGGGCTCCTGCTGGTGAACAAGACCGGCACCGACGGCGGGGTGCGCAGCGAGGTCGGCGTGCTGCGCGGGCCGCGGTCCGGGGTCACCTACGCCGTCTCGATGTATTTCGACGACACCTCGATCACCTCCCGCTTGGCGGTGCTCGAAGGGATGCGCACGGTCGGTCTCGACCTGCTCGAGTACGTGCACTGAGGCGACGGGGCAGCATTGCGCCCCGTTGCGTTTTGTTGTGTGGGCACCCCGGTCTCACGCTGCTATTCCTGCGCGGAGTTGCGGCCCACGCAGGTAACAAGCGTGAGAACATTACCGAGTCGTGATCCGAGCCGATTGCGCATCGACGCGCCAGCAGGCTACTGTCACGCTATTGCATTGTGTCGCACGGCCCATGATGGGCCATGCGCGAAACAGATCCGAGAGGCATCGTCATGGCACGAACGAGAGTGATTGGAGCAGTCGCCGCGGCAGCGGCACTGGCTTTCCTGATCGCAGGGTGTGCGAACCAGCCATCCACCGGCACCAGCACCAACGGCGGAGGCGCCCAGAAGGTCGACCTTCCCGCACAGACGACCATCAATGTGCCTTCCGACGCGGTCCTTCCGGCGGGTGACGGCAAGGCGAAGTGCCCCAGCGGTCTGACGCTGGCCTACATCGGCGCTGAGACGGGTGCGAACGCCCAGCTCGGCATCAACATCTACAACGGCGTGCAGCTGGCGATCGACCAGCACAACAAGGCGAACCCGGGCTGCCAGGTGGGCTTCAAGAAGTTCGACACCGAAGGCGATCCGACCAAGGCCACCGGCCCGGTGACGCAGGCCACCACCGAGAAGGACATCATCGGCGTCGTCGGGCTGCCGTTCTCCGGCGAGTCGAAGGCGACCGGCAACATCTTCGAGCAGGCCGGCCTGGTGCACATCACCCCGGCCGCGACTGACCCGGCTCTGACCGACAACGGCTGGAAGACTTTCTTCCGCGGCCTCGGCAACGACAGCGTGCAGGGACCCGCCGCAGCGAAGTTCTCCACCGGGCCGCTGAAGGGTAAGAAGGTCTACGTCGTCCAAGACGATTCCGCCTACGGTGTCGGCCTCGGCACGGCGACGACCAAGGCGCTGGGTAGCCACCTCGCCGGAACCGACAAGGTGACGACCGGCCAGAAGGACTTCTCCGCAACCGTCTCGAAGATCATCAGCGCCAAGCCTGATGTGGTGTTCTACGCGGGCTACTACGCGGAGGGCGCGCCATTCGACCAGCAACTCGTCAACAAGGGCTACAAGGGGATCTTCCTCGGCCCGGACGGAGTGAAGGACCCCCAGTTCATCAAGCAGGCGGGCGATGCCTCGAACAACGCGTACTTCACCTGCCCCTGCATCCCCGGTGAGCTGATCAAGTCATTCGCGGATGCCTACCAGTCGGCATTCAACGCGGCTCCCGGCACCTACTCGGTCGAGGGTTACGACGCCACGACGATCCTGCTCTCGGGTATCGACAAGGGCAACACGGACCGGACCAAGCTGTTCGGTTTCGTCAAGAGCTACGATGCGGACGGCCTGAGCAAGCATTACAAGTGGAACGACAAGGGCGAGCTCGGTACGCCGGCCGTGTACGGTTTCAAGGTTGCGGGCGGCAAGATCGTCTCGGTGGGGCAGATCAAGTAGTCCGAGAATGACCGCGTCGCGGGGCG
>DATMTS010000111.1:0-42995 GCA_035564555.1 Humibacter sp. | reverse complement strand
TGCATCGGCTCGGCGACGACGTTGGGTAGAGGAACGGATCGCCGCTCCCAGCTCTTGGGTGTGCCGAGAATGACGTGGCCATCGACCTGCGTTGCCGATCGCTGGACCGTTATCCGACGACGGTCGAAGTCGATGTCGCGGGGGGAGCACCTGATGTGGGTGCGCCTCGTCGGAGGATGTTTCGGATCCATCGCATGAGGAGTCCTCGGAATGCCAGCTCTGCGATGGGTGCCGCGAGGAGCACCGGGACCACGAAGACGTTCGCGACGTTCCATGCGCGGCTATTGCCGAGGCGAACGTTCGAGGTCGGGGCGCCGATCGAGCGAGCGATCTCGGCGACGAGGAGCCCCGCAAATAACGGTCGCGACGAGGCCGACGATGCCCCAGATGAGATCAATGGCATGGATATCCCAGCCGTAGTGATTTCTGTCATCTCCGTGTGATCGAAGAGCGCTGATTTTCCGCGGTTTTGCGGATAACGGAGAGCATTCAGCCGGCGTCGGATCGGAATGTCCTTGCACGGGAGATTCGGCATCGCGTACGGACGCCGTAGACAGCACGGGTGTGGGGACTGCTATATTTTGCTCACTCCGTCGCACGTAGCGGCTGACGGCAGTCACGTGAACGGAGCCCGGATGATCGGGAGAAACACACTCGCGCGAGCAATCGCAGCACCGGCCAGCCTGTTGGTCGGCATCATCGTCGCGTTGGTCGCCCCCACTGCTGCGCAGCCCGCGCTGGCTGCGCAGCCTGCGGCGGCCGTGGCGGTGTCCGGCATCATCGGCCCTGCCGGCGACACGGTGCCGATGAGCCGTATCGCCGGAACCGACAGGTACGCGACGGCGGTCGCCGTCGCGAAGTCCGGCTTCCCCGTCTCGGCGCCGATCGTGTTCCTGGCCACCGGCGAAGACTACCCCGACGCTCTCGCGGCAGCACCGGCGGCCGCCAAGCTCGGTGGTCCGCTCCTGCTGACCCCGCGCAAGACGCTGCCGTCTGCGGTGGCCGCCGAGTTGACTCACCTGAATCCATCCGCCATCGTGCTGGTGGGCGGGGCGACGGTAGTCTCCGAGTCCGTGCGGAGTGGCGTCGTCCACGCCGTTCCGAGTGCGGTCGTCACTCGGGTTGCCGGCGTTGACCGATACGACACCGCACGACGGCTGGCCGACTACGCGTTCGGCTCGGTGGTCGGTGCCTACATTGCGACCGGTGCTACGTTCCCGGACGGCATCGGCGCGGCCGCGGCAGCAGGGGCTCACGGCGAGCCAGTTCTTCTGGTTCGGGGAACCGACCAAGGACTCGATGGGGCGACTCGCTCGCTGCTCACCCGGTTCGGCGTGGCGCGCGTGACGATCGTGGGCAGCACCGGCGTCGTATCGGCCGGCATTCAGAGCGATCTCGCCCAGGTCGTCGGGTCGGCGAACGTCACCCGGCTCGGAGGCGCGGATCGATATGCGACCTCGGCATTGCTGGCGGCGAACGCATTTCAGAATCCATCGAGCGTCTACCTCGCCACGGGTGAGAACTTTCCGGACGCGCTCGCGGGCGCCGTCGTCGCTGGGCGTTCCGGCGCGCCGTTGCTGGCGGTGCCGGCGACCTGCCTGACATCGCAGGGAAACGCTGTGTTGGCCGAGTCATCGGTGACCTCGGCGACGATCATCGGCGCCGCCTCGGTCGTCTCAGAGACCATCGCAGCTCTCGTGCCCTGCGCGAGCGCTCAACCGGTCGTGCACGCGACCGAGATCGCGCCGGTCGATGTGGGGGACGCCCCGTCCACGCTCAGCTCCGGACTCGACGCGATCAGCTGTCCGACAGTGTCTGTTTGCCGGGCCGTCGGCTCCCGATACGGGCGGCCGCTTGTCGCCACCGAGTCGAGCGGTCACTGGTCGGTGTCGGCAGCCGGGGCGCCGGCGGACTACCACGGCGTCGTGCCCGGGGGCTCCCCACTCGGGCATGTCGCGTGTGCCAGTTCGACCTATTGTGTCGCGGCGGGCAGTTACCTCAACACGAGCAAGCACCAGGTCGGCCTGATCGAGACGCTGTCGGCGGGGCATTGGGCTGTCCGCGAGGTTCCACCGCCCAGCGGGTCGCCCTCCGGCTCGAGCGTCGCGCTGATCGGAGTCGACTGCGATTCTGCGAAGCAGTGCGTTGTGATCGGGAACGTCAACGGGAGCGGGCCCACTTCAGCCATGCTGGTCACCGATGATTCCGGCTCGTGGAGCACACAGGTTTTACCGTCCGCCACTTTGATGCCGAACTCCGTTGGGCACTCCGTCAGCCTGGCTGCCGTGTCATGCCGCACGGGGGGATGCACCGCGGCCGGCGAAGACGGAGCGAAGCCGATGTCAGCCGTCTACGGCATGGGCAGCTGGACGGTCGAGACCGCGTCGGACGGCGACGTTTTCGGATTCACCGGCGTCGACTGCCCGGAAGCCGGACAATGCACCGCGGTCGCACCGACGGGATCCGCCACGCAGCCGATGGTGATCGGGCGGATCGGTGATGGGCTGTGGTATTTGCAATCGAGGGTGACGGTGCCGAGCGCGTCGAATAATATTGGGGGCGCGTCACCGGTCGCCTGCGCGACGCTCGACTTCTGCGCGACCAACCTCGAATACAACTACGGTGCCACGATGCCCAATGGCGCGTTCACTCTCGACCTGGTGGTCGCAGGCAACGGCACCAACGCCGGCGCGGCGGCGCTCCTGCCCTCGAATGCCCGGGCTCACGGCGCCCCGGCATACCCCTTCATCGATGCGATGGCGTGTCCGAGGGCCGGAGTGTGCGTCGCCGTCGGGGAGTACTTCGACTCGCAGGGCTTCAAGAGCGGTCTGCTCGAGGTCTTCTCCAATGGCCGGTGGAGGGCGACGCGCATTCCGGCACCGGCCGGCGAGACGTGGGTCGACATGTACGACATCGCCGGCTTGTCCTGCCCGAGCACGACGCTCTGCGAAGCAGTTGCCACGACGAATTTCCTGCAGGACTACCGGGCGGCGTACGGCGGTGTGGCCATCTCGATCCGCTTCTGACGCCGACCGGTCACGCCGCCTGTTCGGCGGCGGTGATCGCGTCGGCGGCGCGCACCAGCGCGAGATAGGACAGAGTCCGCGGCGTGTCGAGCTTGTTGGCCTCCTCAGGCGGCCCGTATCCAGGTTCAAGTCCCGGGGGGCGCACCCCTCTCGAGACCCGCGTTCAGCCGAGGCGCACCGACCCGAGTGACCTGGCCAGGTCGCCTTCCGGGCCGGTGAGGATCAGGCCTGTTGAGCTGGAGGCGGACTGGGTCAGTTGGTCGAGCCAGTGCCGGTCGATGGCGGGCACACGCGAGCCTGCGAACTTGAAGTACACCGGCAATGTGGGCGTCATCCACATCGAACTCCTGCCGTCGCCTACCGACATCGCGTCGAGCCAGGAGATGATCAGCGATTCGTTGCGCCGGAATCGCTGCACGATGACGATCTGGAGATGAGAGAGGAGTCTGTCCTCGAAGTCCACCGAGATGTTCCCGTGCGCCATGGTTCCCATTCGAGCTGCCTCCTTCCGAACGGCCTAATCCGGCTCGTGCGAGGTGCTTTTCGCGTCGCTCTCGGCGCCCCGGGAGGTGCCGGGATCGCCGACGTCGTCCGAGCTGGGCAAGCGGCGGCGCGCCCGCTCACGCAGATCGGCCACCGTCTCGTGCGCGTTCATTTCGATGTGCGGCTCCTGAGTGGCCATTGCGAGGATCTGACTGGCTGGGCCCAAGAGGAGCTGGATCTGCTGGACGTCGCCGTTCTGGTCGGCTCCGTGGCAGTTGATGACGTCTGCGGACTCGACTATGGCCAAGACGCTGGCGTAGTCCATGATCGCGTCGGCGATGGCATCATCCGTGAGGAAGCTGCCGCTGGCATACAGGATGCGCTTCACTTTCCGATCACAGCCCTTCTGCCTGAAGATGATGATCAGGGGATTCGATTTCTCTCCGGCGAGTCTGCGATCGACCGAGTCCGTTGGGAAGGGGTTGTCGGCGCACGCCCGCGGGGATAACCTGCTTTGTTCGCGACGGGCGAGGCCTACGAGCCCTGTTGCGCCTCGGTGATGGCATCCGCTGCGCGTACCAGCGCAAGGTGGGTCAGCGCCTGCGGGGTGTTGCCCGCCTGGTGGCCCTCTGCGGGATCGTACTCCTCGCTGAGCAGTCCAAGATCGTTCGCGAAGCCGACCAGTCGGTCCATGAGAGCTCCGGCATCATCCAGGCGCCCTGAGAGGGCGTACTGCTCGACCAGCCAGAAGGAGCATGCAAGGAACGGGAATTCACCCGGCGGCAGTCCGTCGACGCCGCCCTCGGTGCGGTAGCGCATCAGCAGCCCGCCCTCGAAGAGTTCCTCTTCGAGTCCTGCCACCGTGTTCACCATCAGTGGGTCATCGAATTCGCAGAAGCCCACCTGCGGCAACTGCAGCAGCGCGGCATCCAACCCCGTGCCGCCGAAGTACTGGGTGAATCGCTGCTTCTGGAGATCGATCCCCTCAGCCTCGATGCGTTTGCGAACGTCGGCGCGTGCCGCGCGCCACCGCTCGACCGGGCCGGGAAGCCCGAATTCCTCGACCCCGCGCACGGCTCGATCGAACGCGGCCCACACCATCGCGTGGGAATGAGTGAAGGATCGCGCGGTTCCCCGGATCTCCCAGATGCCCTGATCCGGCTCCTGCCACACCTTCTCCAGGTGCCCCATGAGCGCACGCTGAACCGCCCAGGAATACTTCGACTCCCGGATGCCCGCCTCGCGGGCTCTCTGCAACGCGATCATCACCTCCCCGATCACGTCGGCCTGGAACTGGTCGGCGGCCCCGTTGCCGATGCGAACGGGTGCCGCACCCAGATAGCCGGGCAGAGTGGTGAGTTCGCGCTCGGGAAGGTCGCGTTCGCCTGCCAGACCATACATGATCTGCACGTCTGCGGGATCCCCGGCGACGGCACGAAGCAGCCAGTCCCGCCAATGCCGCACCTCATCGTCGAAGCCGTGCGATAGCAGCACCATGAGGGTCTGGGAAGCATCGCGCAGCCACACGTAGCGGTAGTCCCAGTTGCGCCCGCCGCGTACCTGCTCCGGCAACGAGGTCGTCGCCGCCGCGACGATGCCGCCGGTTTCCTCGTGCGTCAGCGCGCGAAGCACCAGCAACGAGCGGATCACCTCGTCGCGGTACGGACCTTCGTGAGAACACCGTGAGGCCCAGCCGGCCCACCACGCCTGGGTCTGTTCGAGACGTTGTTCCGCGTCGATGGGGTCGGGCGGTTGCCGGTGCGACGGGAACCAGGTGAGCGTGGTGTCGACGTATTCGCCCTCGGTGACGGTGAAATCTCCCTTGTGCACATGGTCGTCGGGGTGCAGCGCAGGCCCGCGCACGATCAGCGCGTCGGGACCGGCGACGGCGAGCAGTGCCGGGCGTTCCTCGTGGGGCAGTTGCCGTACCCAGGGGATCGTGCTGCCGTAGGCGAAGCGCATCCGCAGTTCCTGATGCATCTGAACGGTTCCGCGGACCCCGCGGACCCGTCGGACGAGATCGGCGCGATGGTCGCCGTGCGGCATGTAGTCGATGACCTCGACTTCGCCGGAGTCGGTCACCCAACGGTGCACGAGAATGAACGAGTCGCCGTCGTAACGCCACTCGTGCCGGGCGTTCCGGTCGGCAGGAGCGAGCAGCCATCGCCCCTGATCCGGCGAGCCGAGCAAGGCGCCGAAGATCGAAGGGGAGTCGTAGCGCGGCATGCACATCCAGTCGATGCTTCCGTCCCTGCCTACGAGTGCTCCCGTGTAACTGTCGCTGATCAGCGCATAATCTTCGATGGCGAGGGGCATGTCCACATCCTTGCAGGTACTGTGGCGACATGAGCCAATCGGTGCAGACTCTGGTGATCCTGGGTGCAAGCGGCGACCTGAGTTCGCGCCTGCTGCTCCCGGCGCTGGGCCAGCTTCTGACCAAGGAGCCGGACCGCCGATTGAGGCTGGTCGGTGCCGGTGCCGAGGATTGGACAGAAGCGCATTGGCGTTCGATCGTGCTGGCGTCGTTCGCGACGGTGTCGGCCGAGGGCGCCGCGGTGCAGGCCTTGCTGGCTGACACGACGTATCGGGCAACGAACGTGACGAAGGCGGATGAGCTGCGTGCGCTGTTGGAACTCGCCGATGGGGTGCCCGCGATTTACTTCGCGCTGCCGCCCGCCGTGACCGCGCTTGCGTGCGCGGCGTTGGAGACGGTCGAGTTGCCCACCGGAACCAGACTTGCTCTGGAGAAGCCATTCGGCACGGACCGGCGCACCGCGGCCGCACTGAACCGGCAGGTGCTGAAGCTGGTTCCCGAGCAGCAGATCCACCGGATCGATCATTTCCTCGGCAATTCGACGGTTTTCAATCTGCTCGGGCTGCGGTTCGCGAATCGCATCTTCGAGCCGTTGTGGAGCTCGCAGCACATTGCATCCGTCGACGTCGTCTACGACGAGACGCTCGCTCTGGAAGGACGTGCACGGTATTACGATCACGCCGGCGCTCTGGTGGACATGATTCAGAGCCACCTGCTGCAGGTGCTTGCCGTCGTGGCGATGGAGCCGCCCGCGACGCTCGGTGAACGAGATCTGCGCGATGCCAAGGGAGCGGTGCTGCGCGCGACGCGAGTGCTGAACGACGACCCGCAGGCGGCCAGCCGGCGCGGCCGTTACACGGCGGGGATGGTCGACGGAGACGCCGTGCCCGGCTACACGGAGGAGGATGGCGTCGACCCGTCGCTGAACACCGAGACCCTCGCCGAGGTCGTGTTCGAGGTCGAAACCTGGCGTTGGGCGGGCGTGCCGTTCACGCTTCGCAGCGGCAAGGCGCTCGGCGAGAAGAGACGCGAGATCGTGATCGCGTTCCGCCCGGCCCCGCACGTTCCGGGCGGACTGCGCGGAGTGGGCCACGCCACGGTACTGCGCATCCTGCTCGGACCGGATGCCATGTCGCTCGAGTTGAACGTCAACGGCCCAGGCGACCCGCATGTGCTCGGCCGAGCCGAGCTGAAGGCGGAATTCGGGCCCGGGCAACTGCTGGCATACGGTGAAGTTCTAGAGGGCCTGCTGGACGGCGATCCTGCGCTGTCGGTTCGAGGCGACACCGCAGAGGAGTGTTGGCGCATCATCGCGCCGGTGCTGGAGGCGTGGGCCGCGAATCGGGTGCCGCTCGACGACTACGCGGCAGGGTCCGGGGGCCCGGCATCCTGGGCGGCCATCGACTGAGCTGGGTCGGGCTGCTGGATCATCCGCCGAGCAGTTCGCCTAGGCGACGAGCTTGGCGTCTACGCGCGCGAATTCCCCGGTGACGGGCTTCTTGAGATCGGTCCAGATCGTGATGGGCGCTGGGTCCCACGTGAAAGCGGCGGGCTCATCGGTTGTTGCCATACTGTCGGGCTTCGGCGGCGCTGCATGCTCCGGCACGTAGACGGCGCCCGTGGATGCCGTCTCGCCGGCTTCGATCCGCGCGCGCGCCTCATGCAGTGCGTCGGTGATGCTCACGGCGATCGAGTGGGCGAGCACGCCGTGGAAGATGTCATCGGTGTCGGTGTCGTGCCGGCGCGACACACTCCATTGGCCGTGCTCGCCGAGTACCACCGCCAAACGCGAGTGGATCAATTCGAAGATCTGCTCGTCGGTGAGCTGGGGGGCTGGGATGGCAGCAACGGCGGCGGGTGCGGCGTGCCTCCGGCGACCAAACATGGCAGTGCTCCTCATCAGCTGGATTCGTTGCACTCAGTTTCGCCCACGAACCGGCGCGACATCGGGGGACACGCCGAACGGCTCAGTTGCGGCGTGCGCGTTGTTTCTCGGCCGTGATCCTCGACTGATCCCGCACCGTGATGACCGCGACGGCGAGTGTGAGGGCCCAGCTGCCCCAGATCACCGCCAGTCGCCAGTCGCGCGGCCCCTTGCGCGTCGCCTGGACGGGCGAGAGCAGGCCGAACACCGCTC
Source organism: Humibacter sp. (assembly GCA_035564555.1). GTDB lineage: Bacteria > Actinomycetota > Actinomycetes > Actinomycetales > Microbacteriaceae > DATMTS01. The sequence continues at coordinate 35,035 of DATMTS010000111.1, read as the reverse complement.
CGATCACACCGCCGTTGAACAGGTATTTGCGCATTGAACCTCCGTCAGCCGCCTCCACGCTATCGCGGTGGCTCTCCCGCTGGAAGCGCGACGGTAGTGTGAAGCCCGAACAGGAGGCAGATGCGCACGGCCATCATCGGAGCGACCCTGCTCATCGTCGGTGTCGTCGCGATCTCAGCCGGCATTCTGCCGCCGCCTGCCGCTTTGGCAGTCTGGGATCGGGTCTGGCCGATCCTGCTCTTCGTCGTTGCGATCACCATCGTGGCCGAACTCGCCGCGGATGCCGGTCTTTTCGACTGGCTGGCCGCGCACGCAGCGGTCTGGGGAGCAGGCCGCACCTGGGCGCTGTTGCTGGTCGTGGCGGTGTTCGCCGCGCTCGGCACGATCTTCCTCTCACTCGATACCACGGCGGTGCTGTTGACGCCGGTCGTCGTCGTGCTCGCCCGGCGAGCCGGATTGAATCCGCTTCCGTTCGCGCTCATGACGGTGTGGCTGGCGAACACTGCATCGTTGCTGCTGCCGGTGTCCAACCTCACCAACCTGCTCGCTGAAGGCACGATGAGAGGTGGTGTGCCCGAGTTCGTCGGGCACACCTGGGCACCGGCGATCGCCGCGATCGTCGTGCCGGTGGCGGCGGTGTTCGTCGTTTATCGGCGAGCGCTCGTCGTGCGCTACAGCGCGCCGCGGGCGCCGGCGATCGACGATCGGGTGCTGTTTGGGACGAGCGGCGTCGTGGTCGGCCTGCTGCTGCCGGCACTCGTCGTCGGGATCCCCGTGTGGATTCCTGCGGTGATCGCGGCGCTGCTGTTGAGCGCGGTGTTCGCGGTGCGCCGCCGGTCGGCGCTGCGGCCGGGTCTCATTCCATGGTCGTTGCTGCTGTTCGCCGGTGGGCTCTTCCTGTGCATGGCTGCGCTGACTCAACTCGGCTTGGATGCCCTGCTGTCCCACGTGGCCGGCCGGGGACGCGACCCGCTCGAGCTGCTGCGGCTGGCGACGCTCTCCGCACTCGGCGCGAACGCGGTCGACAACCTGCCCGCCTACCTCGCGCTGGAGCCCGTGGGCGGTTCCCCGGTGCGCCTCGTCGCCGTGCTGATCGGCGTAAACGCGGGAGCGCTGATCACGCCGTGGGCGTCGTTGGCGACAATGCTGTGGCATGCCCGGCTGCATCGGCTGGGTGTGACGGTCTCGTGGCCGCGGTTCATCGGTCTCGGGCTGATCATCGCCCCGCTGACGGTGGTGGCCGCGGCCCTGGCGCTCGCCGCATTCGGCTGAGCGGACTCGGGGCCCCGCGGCCCTGTCGGCATCGCCGCTGGTAGCCTGGGGGCACCGCCTTGCAGGGTAGGGGAGAACCGGGGAGGCACGCGATTTCCGACCACGCACATCCGATCCAACGCGAGGGCGACCAGACGTATGACCTCGTGATCGTCTCGAACAGACTGCCGGTGGACCACGTCTCCGGTAGCGGAACGGATGCCGTCTGGCGCCCGTCTCCCGGTGGTCTCGTCGCAGCGCTCGAACCGATCATGAAGTCGGAAGACGGGATCTGGATCGGATGGGCCGGAATCGCCGACGCCGAGTTCGAGCCCTTCGCCGTCGACGGCATGGACATCAAGCCGGTGCGGTTGAGCGCCCAGGACGTCGAGTACTACTACGAGGGCTTCTCGAACGACACGCTGTGGCCGCTGTATCACGATGTCATCGCGCCGCCCAGCTACCACAGGGAGTGGTGGGATGCCTACGTCAAGGTGAACCGCAGATTCGCGGATGCCGCGATCGCTTCGGCTTCGCGCGGGGCCGTGATCTGGGTGCATGACTATCAGCTGCAACTGGTGCCGAAGATGTTGCGAGAGGCCAGGCCGGATCTGGTGATCGGATTCTTCGACCACATTCCCTTTCCTGCATATGGCATCTTCTCGCAATTGCCGTGGCGCAGGCAGATCATCGAGGGCTTGCTCGGCGCCGACGTGATCGGCTTTCAGCGGCTCGCCGACGCCGGTAATTTCGCCCGTGCCGCTCGCAGGCTCAAGGGTTACGACACCCGCGGATCGGTCATCGAGGTGCCGATCGTCCATGACGACCCCGACGCGGGCGCGCACCGCCACGTCACCCGCAATCGTCACGGCGAGTTGGTACGTACCGTTCTCGCCAGGCAGTTCCCGATCTCGATCGATGCCAAGACGTATCAGGAGATGGCCGCCCGCCCCGATATCCAGGAGCGGGCGAAGCAGATCCGGGTGGAGCTCGGCAATCCGAAGACGATCATGCTGGGAGTGGATCGGCTCGACTACACCAAGGGCATCGGGCACCGGCTGAAGGCCTACGGCGAGCTGCTGGCCGAGAAGAAGCTCTCAGTCGAAGACGTCACCCTGGTGCAGGTGGCGAGCCCTAGCCGTGAGCGAGTGGACACCTACCGTCAGCTGCGCGACGAGGTGGAGTTGACGGTGGGGCGTGTCAACGGCGACTACAGCACGATCAGCCACACGGCCATCAGTTACCTCCACCAGGGCTACCCGAAGGAGGAGATGGTCGCGCTCTACCTGGCGGCAGACGTGATGCTCGTCACGGCGCTGCGGGACGGAATGAACCTGGTCGCGAAGGAGTACGTCGCCACGCGCATCGACGACGACGGCGTGCTCATCCTGAGCGAGTTCGCCGGCGCCTCCGATGAATTACGCCAGGCGCTCTTAGTGAACCCGCACGATATCGAGGGAATGAAAGACGCCATCCGACACGCCATCGAGATGCCCAGGCGCGAACGCGGCCGCCGCATGCGCGCGCTGCGAAAGCGCGTGCTGACCTATGACGTTCAACGCTGGTCCGCGACCTTCATGGAGGCGCTCACACACGGCGCCCACGACGCCTTCCCCGATCAGAAACCGGCCGGTCACCAGACGAGGGAGCGTTCCTAGATGGCGGAGACGGCACCGAGCGATCCCGCGCGCGCGTTCGCGCTCGAACTGAGCGAGCTCGCCGGAACCGAACGACTTCTTGTCGCGCTCGACTTCGACGGCACGCTCTCCAGCTTCGTCGATGATCCGGCCGACGCGCGGGTGCTGCCGAAGGCGGCCGAGGCGATCGCCCGGCTCGAGGCGTTGCCCGACACCTGGGTGGCGTACGTGTCGGGGCGGCCGCTGGAGAGCCTCGCTCGCGTCACTCGGGCCGATGACGACGCGCTGCTGATCGGTTCGCACGGCGTGGAGGTGCGCCTGGACGGCGGTCGGATCGACCTGGGGCTGGACGCCGATGAGCGTGATCGCCTGCAGCAGTTGGGCGAGGCATTGCAGACCATCGTCGACGCCGCACCAGACTCGGTGCTGGAGCGCAAGCCGGTCGGGTATGGCATCCACACGCGCTTGGTCGAACCCGCCCTGGTCCACGGTATCCAGGGTGCCGCCCGGCAGGCGGCAGAGCGGATCGGCGGGTTCACCGTGCGCGGCGGGAAAGACATCCTCGAGTTCGCTGCACGGGATGCCACCAAGGGCGACGGCGTCGACCGGTTGCGTGAACACCTGGCGGCGACGGGCGTGCTGTACGTCGGTGACGACGTCACCGACGAAGACGGTTTCAGCGCGATGCGCGACGGCGACATCGGCGTCAAGGTCGGCGAGGGCATTACCGCGGCACGGTTCCGGGTTGCCGACCCGGATGCCGTCGGAACGTTGCTGACGCTGCTCGCCGGCGGCCGAGAGCAGTGGTCCACGGGCCGAACCAGCCGTTAGTCGGTCATCCAACGACCGTACGGGGACACCTGCCGCGCAGTTCTAGACTCGACACATGCCTGAAATCGATCTGAAGCCGCGCAGCCGCGTCGTCACCGACGGAATCGAAGCCACCACGAGTCGTGGGATGCTCCGCGCGGTCGGCATGGGCGACGAAGACTGGGACAAACCGCAGATCGGCATCGCGAGCTCGTGGAACGAGATCACCCCGTGCAACCTGTCGCTCGACCGGTTGGCGCAGGGCGCTAAAGAGGGTGTGCACTCCGGCGGCGGCTACCCGCTGCAATTCGGCACGGTGTCCGTCTCCGACGGCATCTCGATGGGGCACGAGGGCATGCATTTCTCGCTGGTCTCACGTGAGGTCATCGCCGACTCGGTGGAGACGGTCATGATGGCCGAGCGGCTCGACGGATCGGTTCTGCTGGCCGGATGCGACAAGTCGATTCCCGGCATGCTGATGGCCGCAGCGCGGCTGAACCTGGCGTCCGTCTTCCTCTATGCAGGATCGATCGCGCCGGGCTGGGTGAAGCTCTCCGACGGAACCGAGAAGGATGTCACGATCATCGACTCCTTCGAGGCGGTCGGTGCGTGCAAGGCCGGCACGATGAGCCTGGAGGACCTGAAGAAGATCGAGTGCGCCATCGCGCCCGGCGAGGGTGCCTGCGGGGGCATGTACACCGCGAACACGATGGCATCCGTCGCCGAGGCGCTGGGCATGAGCATGCCGGGCTCGGCCGCGCCGCCATCGGCCGACCGTCGCCGCGACTACTACGCGCACCGAAGCGGCGAGGCCGTGGTCGGCATGCTGTCGCGCGGCCACACCACCCGAGACATCCTGACCAAGAAGGCGTTCGAGAACGCCATCACGGTCGCCATGGCGTTGGGCGGTTCCACCAACGTCGTGCTGCACCTGCTCGCGATCGCGCGCGAAGCCGACATCGACCTCACTCTCGACGACTTCAACCGGATCGGCGACAAGGTGCCGCACATCGGCGACCTGAAGCCGTTCGGCAAGTACGTGATGAACGACGTCGACCGGCACGGCGGCATCCCGGTTCTGATGAAGGCGCTGCTCGACGCGGGCCTGCTGCACGGCGATGCGATGACCGTGACCGGCAAGACCGTGGCGGAGAACCTCGCCGAGCTCGATCCCGACCCGCTCGACGGCGAGGTGCTGCGCACGCTGGACAACCCGATCCACGCCACCGGCGGTCTGACGATCCTGAAGGGGTCGTTCGCGCCCGATGGGGCCGTCGTCAAGACCGCCGGCTTCGACGCGGCGGTGTTCGAGGGTCCGGCACGGGTCTTCGAGCGCGAGCGCGGGGCTATGGACGCACTGACCGAGGGCAAGATCGGCCACGGCGACGTCGTCGTGATCCGATACGAAGGCCCCAAGGGCGGGCCCGGCATGCGCGAGATGCTCGCCATCACCGCCGCCATCAAGGGCGCTGGGCTCGGCAAGGATGTACTACTATTGACAGACGGTCGATTCTCAGGCGGCACAACCGGACTGTGCATCGGCCACATAGCACCCGAAGCGGTGGACGCAGGTCCGATCGCATTCGTGCGCGATGGTGATCTGATACGGGTCGATATCGCTGCTCGCTCCCTCGACCTACTTGTCGACGAGGCCGAGCTGGCGTCCCGCCGGGAAGGCTGGGAACCGCTTCCTCCGCGCTATACCCGTGGCGTCCTCGCGAAGTACTCGAAGCTCGTGCATTCCGCAGCGGAAGGCGCGATCACCGGGTAACGCGAACCCTCATCATTCGTCTCGCACGTCAAAGGAATCGCTCACTCATGCCCACGGAACCACGCACCGTGCCGACACCCGCCGCACCCCGCCGTACCGACGAGCCCGAGGTGATCACCGGATCGGCCGCAATTCTCCGCAGCCTCGCCAAACTCGGCGTCACCGACGTCTTCGGAATCCCGGGCGGCGCCGTCATCCCGTTCTACGACGAACTCATGGCGCAAGACGAGATCCGGCACATCCTGGTTCGGCACGAACAAGGCGCCGGACACGCGGCCGAAGGCTACGCGTCATCCAGCAATCGAGTCGGTGTGGCCATCGCCACGTCGGGTCCCGGTGCGACCAACCTCGTCACGGCGATCGCCGACGCGCACATGGACTCCGTTCCACTGCTGGCCATCACCGGTCAGGTGTTCTCGAACCTGATGGGCACGGACGCCTTCCAGGAGGCCGACATCGTCGGCATCACGATGCCGATCACCAAGCATTCGTTCCTGGTGAAAGACCCGGCCGACATCCCGGCGACCATCGCCGCCGCCTACCACATCGCATCCACCGGCCGGCCCGGCCCGGTGCTCGTCGACATCACCAAGGATGCCCAGCAGGAGAAGGCGCCGTTCATCTGGCCGCCCGTCGTCGACCTGCCGGGCTACCGGCCGGTGACCAAGGCGCACGGCAAGCAGGTGCAGGCCGCGGCGCAGTTGCTGGTCGAGGCGAAGAAGCCGGTGCTCTACGTCGGCGGCGGCGTGATCCGCGGGCAGGCGTCGCCGGAACTGCTCGTTCTCGCCGAGTCGACCGGTGCGCCCGTCGTGACGACGCTGATGGCCCGCGGCGCTTTTCCGGACTCGCACGAACAGCACCTGGGCATGCCCGGCATGCACGGTTCCGTTCCCGCCGTCCTCGCCCTACAGGAGGCGGATCTGATCATCTCGCTCGGCGCGCGTTTCGACGATCGCGTGACGGGCAAGGTGTCGGGCTTCGCACCGCACGCGAAGATCGTGCATGTCGACGTCGATCCTGCCGAGATCTCCAAGATCCGGCACGCGGACGTCCCGATCGTCGGCGATGCCAAGGACGTCATCGCCGACCTGACCTCCGCATACGAACACGCCGCGCGTGACGCCTCGGCACCCGACCTCGTCGAGTGGTGGACCTACCTGAACGGGCTCCGTGAGGAGTTCCCGCTCGGGTTCGCGCCGACCACGGACGGGCTGCTCGCCCCGCAGCAGGTGATCCAGCGCATCGGCGAGCTCACCGGACCGGAGGCCGTCTATGCCGCCGGCGTGGGCCAGCACCAGATGTGGACCGCCCAGTTCATCGGATACGAGCGGCCCAACTCGTTCCTGAATTCCGGCGGGGCCGGAACGATGGGTTACGCCGTGCCGGCCGCGATGGGCGCCAAGGTCGCTCAGCCCGACCGGGTGGTCTGGGCGATCGATGGCGACGGATGCTTCCAGATGACCAATCAGGAGCTAGCCACCTGCACGATCAACGACATCCCGATCAAGGTCGCCATCATCAACAACTCCTCGCTCGGCATGGTGCGGCAATGGCAGACGCTGTTCTACGACGGCAGACACTCCTTCACCGATCTCAACACCGGAGCGTTGGACGGAGACAAGAGCACGCGGATGATCCCCGACTTCGTCAAGCTGGCCGAAGCCTATGGCGCTCTCGGCATCCGGGTGACGAAGGAGGAGGAGATCGACGCGGCGATCGAACTCGCTCTGAAGACCAACGATCGGCCGGTCGTGATCGACTTCATCGTCAGCCGTGACGCGATGGTGTGGCCGATGGTCCCGCAGGGCGTCAGTAACAACTACGTGCAGTACGCGAAAGACCATGCGCCGAGCTGGGGGGAGGAGTAGACCATGAGCACACACGTTCTTTCCCTGCTCGTCGAAGACAAACCCGGTCTGCTGACACGCGTCGCCGGATTGTTCGCCCGTCGCGGATTCAACATCAACTCGCTCGCCGTCGGCACGAGCGAGATCGGCGGACTCTCGCGCATCACGGTGGTGGTGGATGTCGAGGGACTTCCGTTGGAACAGGTCACCAAACAGCTCAACAAACTGGTCAACGTGATCAAGATCGTCGAGCTCGACCCCGACCAGGCGGTGTATCGCGAGCACCTGCTGATCAAGGTGCGCGTCGACAACCAGACCCGCTCACAGGTGCTGGAGGCGGTCAACCTGTTCCGCGCCCGTGTCGTCGACGTATCGCCCGACGCGCTCGTGATCGAGGTGACCGGCGACAGCGGCAAGACCCAGGCGCTGCTCAAAGTGCTCGAGCCCTACGGGATCAAAGAGATGGCGCAGTCTGGCCTGCTCGCGATCGGGCGCGGCGGCAAGTCGATCACCGAGCGCGTCTTCAAGAACTGACCATCCGACGGTTTCGCCGGCGCGAAGCGGCGACGGAACTTCGACGGACGAACAAATAAGGAGAAATAAGAATGGCTGAGATCTACTACGACGGCGACGCAGACCTGGCCGTGATCCAGGGCAAGAAAGTCGTCGTCATCGGCTACGGCTCCCAGGGGCACGCGCACGCGCAGAACCTGCGCGACTCCGGTGTCGAGGTGCGTGTCGCGCTCAAGGAGGGCTCGAAGTCGAAGCAGAAGGCCGAGGAGGCGGGCTTCACCGTGGTGAGCCCCGCCGAAGGCGCCGAATGGGCCGACGTGATCGTCATCCTCGCTCCCGACCAGGTGCAGCGTCATCTGTACGCCGACGACGTGGCACCCCACCTGTCGGCCGGCAAGGCGCTCGTCTTCGGCCACGGTTTCAACATCCGCTTCGGTTACATCCAGGCGCCCGAAGGCGTTGACGTCGTCATGGTCGCTCCGAAGGGCCCGGGTCACACGGTGCGCCGCGAGTACGAGGCCGGCCGCGGCGTTCCCGTGATCGTCGCCGTGGAGAAGGATGCATCGGGCAACGCGTGGCCGCTCACGCTCAGCTACGCCAAGGCGATCGGCGGCCTGCGCGCCGGCGGTATCAAGACAACGTTCACCGAAGAGACCGAGACCGACCTGTTCGGCGAGCAGGCCGTGCTCTGCGGCGGTGTCTCGCAGCTGATCCAGTACGGCTTCGAAACGCTCACCGAGGCCGGCTACCAGCCGCAGGTCGCCTACTTCGAGGTGCTGCACGAGCTCAAGCTGATCGTCGACCTGATGTGGGAGGGCGGCATCGCCAAGCAGCGCTGGAGCGTCTCCGACACCGCCGAGTACGGCGACTACGTCTCCGGCCCCCGGGTGATCGACCCGCGTGTCAAGGAGAACATGCAGGCCGTGCTGAACGACATCCAAGACGGCACGTTCGCCGCTCGCTTCATCGCCGACCAGGATGCCGGTGCGCCGGAGTTCCTGCAGCTGCGCAGCAAGGGCGAGCAGCACCCGATCGAGGCGACCGGTCGCGAACTGCGCAAGCTGTTCGCCTGGAACGCCTCGAACGACGACGACTACGTCGACGGCGAGGTCGCCCGCTAGTCGCCGCAGTTTTTCACCACACGCATCGAAATCAGGTGAGACGCATGGCCGAGTGGATTATCCACTCGCGCTCGCGTCTCACCTGATTTCGATACGGGTGCTGTCCGGTTCTGCTCCGGTTCGCCGTTCACGTGACGAATGCTGTCAGGATGAATGACGACCGAAGGAGCGAGGATGCCGGAAGCAGCCCTTGCCGTCGAGATCGCTGTTCAAGACCTCGAAGGCGTACGGATCGCGCTCGGCGAGGGCGCAGACCGGGTCGAGTTGTGCTCGGCGCTCGGTGTCGGGGGGCTGACGCCGAGCCCTGGGATGATCGAACTCGCCGCCGAACTCGCTCGGCAGGCCGCACGGCCCGATTTCGTGAATGTGCTGGTGCGCCCCCGTGCCGGCGGCTTCGTCTATTCAGCCGACGAGACCGAGATCGTGCTGCGCGACATCCGGCAACTGCGTGAACTGGGGGCCGGCGGTGTCGTCGTCGGTGTGCTCGATGAGCGCGGCCGCGTCGACCTGGAAACGGTGACCGCGCTGCGTGAGGCCGCTGGTCCGTTGATCCTGACGTTTCACCGCGCGATCGATGTGGCGATGCATCCGGCGGATGCCGTGGCTCGGCTCGCCGGGTCGGGCGTCGATCGGATCTTGACCTCCGGTGGTGCGCAGCACGCAGTGGACGGCGTGGCGACGCTTCACGACTTCGCGCAACGAGCCGCGGGTCGGATCGAGATAGTGGCCGGGGGTGGCGTGCGAACGGCCGATGTTGCGACCCTTGCAGCGACCGGAATCGGTGCCGTGCACCTGTCCGCCAGACGCACCGTGAACGGAACGCCGAGCGGCCCGGGCGGCGGCCATCCCGAGTACGAGGTCACGGACATCGATGTTGTGCGCTCGGCGGTCGCCGCGGCCCGCTCCCTCCGCGAGTAGCCCTCGATTCGAGCGGCCGTCGCGACGAACACGGTAGCCCGGCGCCGAGGGCCTGCCGCCACGTGGCATGAAGCGGCGTCCAGCCGGCAGCGGTGGCTCCGGCGACAATGAGCCCACGCGGTCATCCTGCCCGATCGTCGGCGCCGCCGACCGAACGGCGGCAACCGTTCATCGAGCGTAACCGTGGTCGGGTGGCCCGATCCAGGCCGGTAAAGTGTGAGTGTCCGCGCCGCACCGATCGAACCGGTGACCGTGGCGCACGAGCCCCGTCTGCCGAGCCGCTTCGGCTCCCGCCCCGCAAAGGAACCGCTCCGTGTCGAATCCGGTCGTGCTGATCGCCGAAGAACTGTCGCCCGCCACCGTCGAGGCGCTCGGCCCCGACTTCGACATCCGGTCGGTGGACGGCACGGACCGGGCCGCCCTGCTGGAGGCGCTCGGCGATGCGGACGCGGTGCTGATCAGGTCGGCCACCAAGATGGATGCCGAGGCGGTCGCCGCCGCCCCGAAGCTGCGCGTCATCGCGCGGGCCGGCGTCGGGCTCGACAACGTCGACATCAAGGCGGCCACCACCGCCGGCGTCATGGTGGTGAACGCGCCCACCTCGAACATCATCTCGGCCGCGGAACTGACCATCGGCCACATCCTCAGCCTGGCCAGGCACATTCCCGCCGGCCACTCCTCGTTGACCGCCGGCGCGTGGAAGCGCTCCAAGTACACCGGCGTCGAACTCTACGAGAAGACCATCGGCATCATCGGACTGGGGCGCATCGGGGCGCTCATCACGGCGCGAATGCAGGCGTTCGGCACCAAGGTCATCGCCTACGACCCGTATGTGACCTCGGCCCGTGCACAGCAGCTCGGCGTTCAGCTGGTCACCCTGGATGAACTGCTCGCGCAAGCAGACTTCATCACGATCCACATGCCCAGGACGCCGGAGACCATCGGCATGATCAGCGACGACCAGCTCGCACGGATGAAGAACACCGCCTACATCGTGAACGTCGCCAGAGGCGGCCTGATCGATGAAGACGCGCTGTACCGTGCGCTGTCCACCCACAGCATCGCCGGTGCAGGTCTTGACGTCTTCGCGACCGAGCCGCCGCTCTCCTCGCCGTTGCTCGAGCTCGAGAACGTCATCGTCACGCCGCACCTCGGTGCCTCGACGGATGAGGCGCAGGAGAAGGCGGGGGTGTCGGTGGCGCGCTCGGTGCGGCTCGCGCTCTCGGGTGAGCTGGTGCCGGATGCCGTGAACGTCGCCGGCGGCGTGATCGATCCGTACGTGCGTCCAGGCATCCCGCTGCTGGAGAAGCTCGGACAGGTCTTCAGCGGGCTCGCGGACAGCCCGCTCACGAGCGTCGACGTCGAGGTACGGGGCGAACTCGCGGACTACGACGTGAGCGTGCTGAAGCTCGCCGCGCTCAAGGGCATCTTCACCAACATCGTGAGCGAGAACGTCTCGTATGTGAACGCGCCGCTGCTGGCCGAGCAGCGCGGCATCGAGGTGCGCCTGATCACGGATTCGGTGAGCGAGGAGTACCGCAACGTGCTCACGTTGCGCGGTGCGCTGAGCGATGGCTCGCAAGTGTCCGTATCGGGCACCCTCACCGGGCCGAAGCAGATCGAGAAGGTCGTCGAGATCAACGGTTACGACGTGGAGGTTCCGATCGCTGAGCACCTCATCGTGATGGTCTACGACGACCGTCCGGGCATCGTCGCCGTCTATGGTCAGGAGTTCGGTGACGCCGACATCAACATCGCCGGGATGCAAGTGGCACGCACCACGGCGGGCGGCAAGGCGCTGAGCGTGCTCACCGTGGATTCCCCGGTGCCCGACGGCCTGCTCGAGAAGGTGCGCACCGCCATCGACGCCGACGTGATGCAGGCGATCGACATCACCGAGCAGTAGCAACCATGCGCCGGCCGACCTGATTTCAGTGCGGCTGTCGAATTTCGCCGGTACCGTTCGTCACATGGGTGTTCACGGTCCATTGCGGACGACGTCCGCACCGACGAAAGGTGGCCCATCATGGCCCAAGAAAATGCAACAGACCGCTACCTGGTGCTCATCCGCGAGCCGGAATGGGATCCGGCGTCAGCCACCGACGCCGATTGGGCCGCGATGTCCGCAGCCCACAAAGCGTTCTCCGACGCGGTGATAGCCGCCGGCGCGAAGGTCGTCGGGGGAGAGGGTCTGCTGCCGACCAGTCACGCGGTCTCGATCACGCCTGCCACCGACGGCAAGCCGGCGGTCTTCACCGACGGACCGTTCACCGAGACGCGCGAGGTCGTGAGCGGGTTCTACCTGCTGCAGACGGACAGCGCCGAGACGGCACGCGAACTCGCGGCATTGTGCCCCACCGGGGGCCACATCGAGCTGTACCCGGTACTCGACACGAGCGGGATGTGATCTGCCGCGCCGACGGCGGCACTGCCGCCGTCGGCGGTTTAATGAGACGTGGAGACTGCGACGTTATCCGATCTCTTCCGTGAGCACTGGTCGCGCGTGCTCGCGAATCTGATCGGGTACACGCGGGATCTGGATCTGGCGGAGGACTGCACGCAGGAGGCCTTCGCGCGCGCCGCGGCCGTGCCGGGCGATTTCGGTCGGGTCGAGAACCCCGCGGCCTGGCTGACCACGGTGGGCAAGCGCATCGCGATCGATCGAATCCGTCGCGACGCCGTGCTCACCGCGAAACTGCCCATGATGCTGGCCGGTCAAGACGGGGACTCCGACCCGACCGGTGATGCTGCGGCTTCGTCCCTCGACGAGGAGGATCTCGACCACGATGTCGATCGCATCGGCGACGATCGGCTGCGCCTCGTGTTCGTGGCATGCCATCCGAGCCTGGGCGACGAGGCCAGACTCGCACTCGCCCTCCGACTGGTCTGTGGTCTCTCGACGGCGGAGATCGCGCGGGTCTTCCTCGTCGCCGAAGCGACCATGGCCGCGCGGCTCACGCGAGCAAAGCAGCGGGTGCGATCCGGTTCGCTGCCGTTCGCACTGCCCGACGTCCGCCGACTTCGTGATCGGCTCGGCTCCGTGCGCGACGCCGTCTACCTGTTCTACACGAGCGCGCACGCGAGTCCCGGCTCCAATGAGGTCATCGATCGAGGCGTGGCATCCGCGGTGTCGATGTCCCGTGCGCTCGTGCGGCTCTTCCCGGACGACACGGAATCGCTGGGGCTGCTCGCGCTGATCCTGCTCACGGAGGCACGCCGGAAGGGGCGGATCTCCGCCACCGGCGATCCGCTCGCTCTGGATGAGGCGGATCGCACCGCATGGAACCGGGAATGGATCAACGAGGGCCTGGCCTTGGCAGCACGCGCGCTACCCGGCGGCGGCCGTCTGGCGCTGCAGGCGGGCATATCCGGCTCGCATTCCGCAGCACCCGATTGGGCCTCGACGCCGTGGCCGGCGATCGCGGCCCTGTACGAACGGCTCGTCGCGCAGTGGCCCGCTCCCGCGGCGCGCCTCGGCGCGATCATCGCGGACAGCTGGTTGCCGGGTGCCGACCCTGAGCGGGCGCTCTCGGCCATCGACGAGTTGACCGCCGCGTCGCCGCCGATGCGGCGTCAGCTGCTGGCTGCACGAGGCGACATTCTGCGCCGCGCGGGGCGGCACCGAGAAGCCATCGTCGCGTTCGACCTTGCCGCGCGGGAGGAGCCGGACGCCGCCGTGCGGGCCTTCCTGCTTCGCCGAGTCGACGAGAGCCGGGCCCGATAAAGCGGTGCGGGCGAGTGCGTTCAGCCGCGTCGCAACGCCGTTACGAATCGCACGACGTCATCCAGTTCGCTCGGGGAGAGCTGATCGGTATCCGGCCGAAGCATCGAGTTGAAGTAGAGCCCGTCGCTGACCAGTGAGATGACCCGGGCCAGCACCGGGTCGCCGACGTTCTCGCGCACGACGCCCAACCAGGCTTCCTGCATGTCGCGAAGCCCCGAGCGCACGCGTTCGTTCGAACCCTGCGCCAGACTCATGCTGGCCATGATGGTGCGTTCGAGCGGCGACTGGGTCGCGACGGAGGTGCGCAACAGATATTCGATGGACCCTTCGGCGGCTTCTCGGATGCGTGCGACATCGTCGGCCACGAGGGTGGCCAGCCGGTCGAGCAGGCCGGAGACCATCGCATCCTTCGAGCCGAAGTGATAAAGCAAGCCACCCTTGGAGATGCCTGCTCGCGCGGCAACGGCCTCGAGGGTCGCGGCCCGTTCGCCTTCGTCGATCAGGATCACTTCGAACGCGTCGAGCAGCCGCTCGCGTGACGGCCGGTTCGACGTCGTGTGCCCGGATGGCGGAAGCGGTGAGGACGGTGTGCGCACATTGCTACTGTACCGGCTGGACGGTACAGTAGCAATCGATTGCACGAGGAGGGCAGCGCTGTGAGCAACCGGACGGAATGGACGAGCCGCGAAAGCGAGGCCGTCGCATGCACGTCGGGCGCTCCTGCATCCACCCGCGCGGGACACCGGCAGTGGGTCGGCCTCGCGGTGCTCATGCTGCCCGTGTTGCTGGTCTCGATCGACAACACCGTGCTGAATTTCGCCCTGCCCGCGATCTCGCAGGCACTGGAACCCAGCGGAGTCGCCCTGCTGTGGATCATCGACGCCTATCCGCTCGTACTGGCGGGACTGCTGGTGGCAATGGGATCGTTGGCCGACCGCATCGGGCGCCGTGCGCTGCTGATGATCGGATCGGCCGGCTTCGGCGTCGTCTCCGTGCTCGCGGCCTTCGCTCCGAGCCCTGAACTGCTCATCGCCGCGCGTGCCTCACTCGGATTCTTCGGCGCGATGCTGATGCCGTCGACTCTCTCGCTGCTGCGCTCGACCTTCACTGAGCGCGATCAGCGTCGACTGGCCATCGCGGTCTGGGCATCGGGTTTCGCCGCCGGCTCTGCGCTCGGGCCCATCCTCGGCGGCCTCGTGCTCGCGCACTGGTGGTGGGGATCGGTGTTCCTGATCGCGGTGCCCATGCTCGTGCCGCTGCTGATCCTGTTGCCCCTGCTGGTTCCCGAATCGCGTGACCCCGCACCCGGGCCGCTCGACGTGATCAGCGTCCTGCTCGCGCTCGGGTCGATGGCGCCTGCCGTGTACGGCATCAAGACGCTCGCCAGCGAGGGGATGAGCGTCACCGGCATCGTCGCCGTTGCGATCGGATTGTCGTGCGGGTGGATGTTCGTGCGCAGGCAGTTGCGCCGACCCGCGCCGATGCTCGAGGTGCGTCTCTTCGTGCGCTCGGCGTTCAGCGGCGCGGTCGCGGTGAACCTGCTCAGCGTCGTCGCCCTGGTCGGCGGCCTGTTCTTCATCTCGCAGCACCTGCAGCTCGTGCTCGGTGAGGATCCCGTGCAGGCGGGCCTCACATTGCTGCCAGGACTGGTCGCGATGATCATCTCCGGTCTCGCCGTCGTGCCCGTCGCCAGGCGCGTACGGCCGAGCATCGTGATACCTGTCGGGCTGCTGCTGTCGGCCGCAGGCTACGCCTGCATCGCCGTGCTCGGCGAAAACCTCTCGGTCGGTGCATTCATCGTTGCTTTCGTCGCTCTCGGAATCGGCATCGGCGCGGCCGAGACGGTATCGAACGAACTCATCCTGTCGACGGCGCCGCCGGAAAAGGCGGGTGCTGCATCCGCCGTCTCCGAGACGGCCTATGAGTTGGGTGCCGTGCTCGGCACGGCGATCCTCGGCACGATCATCACGGTCAGCTACCGGGCATCCGTCGTGCTGCCTTCAGGGCTGAGCGGTCGACAGGCGGCCGCTGCTGGAGAGACCCTCGGAGGTGCGGCCGCCGTGGCGCACACCCTGCCCGCGGCGCAGGCCCACGCGCTGATGGCGTCGGCGCGGCACGCGTTCGACAGCGGCGTCACGGCCACTGCGACGATCGGCATGCTGCTGGTTCTGGGCGCTGCCGTGATCGCGGCCGTGAGCCTTCGACGCGAGCGCGCTCAATAGCAGCGCTGCGCACACGCGCGACGCTGAAGACCGCTGATTCGAGACCTTGCGGCGGTTACGGCTCCACGTCGTCCTGGCGGTCGACGGTGTCGTAGCGCTGTCCGGCCTGCGGGTCGACGCTTTGCCGGGTCGTGACGATCGAGCGGCGCTTGCGCACCATCAGGATGATTCCGATGATCACGATGATGACGCCCGCGACCATCAGGATGTCACCGACCAATTGCAGGTTGATCCACCCGACAGTGACGTTCAACGCGAACGTCAGGATGGCGCCGATGACGATCAGGGCTATGCCCCCTCCAATGCTCATGGTTCGCCTTCCTTTCCGAATTGTGGGCCAGCCTAGGCATCTGGCGGCGCCGCTCAAAGGCATGGCGCGGCCGATAGAGTTGTGCTATCCCACCGTTCGGCCGCCTCGAAGGAGTGCCATGTCCCGCGTCGTCAAGCTCGCCGTCATCCCGGGTGACGGGATCGGACCGGAGGTCATCGCCGAAGCGGTGAAGGTCCTCGACGCCGCGACGGCGAACGGTGATGTCACGTTCGAGCGCACCGCCTTCTCTCTGGGCGCGGAGCGTTATCTGCAGACCGGGGACGTGCTCACCGACGCCGACCTCGAAGCCATCGACGCGCACGACGCGATCCTGCTCGGCGCCGTCGGCGGCACGCCCGGCGACTCTCGGCTGCAAGACGCGAACATCGAGCGGGGGCTGCTGCTCAAATTGCGGTTCAGCCTCGACCACTACGTCAACCTGCGGCCGACGCGCCTGTTCCCTGGGGTGACCAGCCCCCTCGCCGCTCCCGGCGACGTCGACTTCGTCGTCGTGCGGGAGGGCACCGAAGGCCCGTATGTGGGCAACGGCGGCGCGATTCGCGTCGGCACGCCGCACGAGGTCGCGAACGAGGTGTCGGTGAACACCGCGTTCGGAGTGGAGCGCGTGGTGCGATTCGCCTTCGGGCAGGCGCAGGCGCGACGACGACGACTCACGCTCGTGCACAAGACGAACGTGCTCACGTATGCGGGCAGCCTCTGGAAGCGCACGGTCGACCGGGTCGCTTCGGAACATCCCGATGTCGCGGTGGATTACCTGCATGTGGATGCCGCCACGATCTTCTTGGTCACGGATCCTGGTAGATTCGACGTCATCGTCACGGACAATCTCTTCGGCGACATCCTCACCGACCTCGCGGCCGCGATCAGCGGCGGCATCGGACTGGCGGCCTCGGGCAACATCAACCCGGACGGCACCCACCCCAGCATGTTCGAGCCAGTGCACGGATCGGCTCCGGACATCGCCGGAACACAGAAGGCCGACCCCACGGCCGCGATCGGTTCCGTCGCGCTGCTGCTCGAGCATCTCGGGCTGGCGGATGCGGCGGCCCGGGTGACGGCAGCGGTGACGGCCGATCTGGCCGAACGCGGAGGCGCGGTGCGCAGCACCTCCGAGATCGGCGACGCCATCGCCGCGCGGCTCGCCTGACGTCCGGTGCCGTGACGGCTCAGCCGACCCGTGCGGCGGCGATCCGCAAGGGCGAGGCGGCGTCGACATCCGTGACGTACCCTGTAATTCGTAGGCCCTCCGAGCAATCGAGGGGCAAACGGCATCCTCTTCGAAGTGAGACCTCATGACTCTTCCTCTTACCGACGTGACGGCTCACGGCGCCGACGGCGCCCTGACCTTCGCCGTGACGCGCAACCCTGAACCCGTACCCGACTCCCGACGCGCCGAGATCCTTGCGGATCCGGGGTTCGGCGTCTACTTCACCGACCACATGGTGGATGTCTGCTGGTCGGCACGCGGAGGCTGGCATCGGCCCAGGGTCAGCCCGTACGGGCCCATCTCGCTGGAGCCGTCGGCCGCGGTGCTGCATTACGCGCAGGAGATCTTCGAAGGCCTGAAGGCGTACCGGCACCAGGACGGATCGATCTGGACCTTCCGACCCGACGCCAATGCCCGGCGGATGCGCCGGTCGGCGCGTCGTCTTGCTCTTCCCGAGTTGCCGGAGGAGTACTTCATCCAGTCGTTGCGGGAATTGATCGCGGTGGACGGCGATTGGGTGCCTTCTGCGGCCGAGACGAGCTTGTACCTTCGCCCGTTCATGTTCGCGAAGGAGGCCTTCCTCGGGGTGCGCCCGGCGAACAAGGTCGCCTACTACCTGATCGCAAGCCCGGCCGGCGCCTACTTCTCGGGCGGAGTGAGCCCGGTTTCGATCTGGCTTTCCACCGATTACTCGCGGGCGGGCAAGGGCGGCACCGGAGCCGCGAAGACCGGAGGCAACTACGCGTCCAGCCTTCTTCCGCAGGCCGAGGCGAACGAGCACGGCTGCGCTCAGGTGCTCTTCCTCGACTCGGTTGAGGGCAAGTATCTCGAGGAGCTCGGCGGCATGAACATCGTGCTCGTCTACAAGGACGGCACCCTCGTCACGCCCGAGTCAGACAGCATCCTCGAAGGCGTCACCCGGGACTCGATCCTGCAGTTGGCCCGCGACCGCGGCCACGCCGTCGAGGAACGACCGGTGACGATCGACGAATGGCGCGAGGGCGTGGCATCGGGAGACATCGTCGAGGTGTTCGCGTGCGGCACGGCCGCTGTCGTCACCCCGATCGCCCAGTTGAAGGCCGCCTCGTTCACGATCGGCGAGGCGGGCACTCCGGCCGGCGAACTGACCATGTCGCTGCGCGAGGAGCTGACCGACATCCAGTACGGCCGTCGGCCCGACCGGCATGGCTGGATGCTGCGCCTCGACGCGTAGCGACGGCGCATGAACGCTC
The DNA here is from genome assembly GCA_035564555.1 of Humibacter sp. Taxonomy (GTDB): domain Bacteria; phylum Actinomycetota; class Actinomycetes; order Actinomycetales; family Microbacteriaceae; genus DATMTS01. Next base: position 16,451 of record DATMTS010000111.1, on the reverse strand, counting down.
GCTCGCAGGGTCGGCAGTAGGGTCGAGAGCGTGAAGATCGCGCGCTACAGCCACAACGGTTCTCTTTCCTATGGAATCCTCGACGACGATGAACTCGTCGTTCTGGCCGGGGATCCGATGTTCAGCGGATTCGAGACGACGGGCGAACGGGTGGCCCTGAGGGATGCCACCCTGCTGGCTCCGGTGATACCCCGATCGAAGGTGGTGGCGGTCGGCAAGAACTACCGGGACCACGCCGCCGAGATGGGTGGCGAGGCTCCGGAGGCGCCACTGCTCTTCCTGAAGCCGAACACCGCGGTGATCGGTCAGAACGACGCCATCGTGCTGCCGTCGCAGTCGAAGCAGGTGGAGCACGAGGGCGAGTTGGCGATCGTGATCGGCCGCATCGGCAAAAACATTCCGGCAGCGGACTACGCCGACTACGTCTTCGGCTACACCGCCGCCAACGACGTCACGGCGCGTGATCTGCAGCATGCTGACGGGCAATGGGCCCGCGCCAAGGGGTTCGACACGTTCTGCCCGCTGGGCCCGGTGATCGAGACGGAGTTCGACCCGACCGATGCAACGCTGGTGACCCGGGTGAACGGCGAGGTGCGCCAAGACGGCCGGATCAGCGACATGGTGCATGACATTCCGGCGATCGTGGCCTATGCGTCGAGCGTGTGGACTCTGCTGCCGGGCGACGTGATCCTGACCGGAACTCCGGCCGGGATCGGACCGCTGACCGACGGCGACACGGTCGAGGTGCAGATCTCCGGGATCGGCACCCTGAGCAACCCGGTACGCTCGCGCTGAATCCCGGTCAGCGTCGAAGCGCCCGCAGCACCGCCTCGACGTCGTTCACGTCGTTCCACAGGTGGAAGGCGACTCGCGCGTTTCCCGCTCGGCCCGAAGCGACGATGCCGGCCGCAGTGAGCGCGCGAAGGTCGCTGCCGTCGGCGTCGGGCCAGGTCACGATGGCCTGGTCGCGGGCGGGTACGCCCAGCGCGTCGCAGAGCGCGTTGCCGAGCGCCGTGTCGTACCCGGTGACGGCGGCAGGCTCGAGTTCGGCGAACAACTCGAGCGCCGGAGCGGTGCCGACCCAGGCCTGCCAGGCGGGGGAGACGTCGAAACGGCGCGCGGATGCCGCCAGCGCCATCTGCGGCCCGTAACACGAATGCCACGGGTCTTCACCCGCGTACCAACCCGCCTGCACGGCGTTCAGTTGTGTGGCGAACCCGGCCGAAACGGTCAGGAACGCGGTGCCGCGCGGGGAGCACAGCCATTTGTAGGCATGGCAGATGGTCGCGTCGAAGTGACCGGCATCGACGGTCAGCCAGCCCGTTGCCTGCGTCGTGTCACACAGCGTGCGGGTGCCGTTGCGCTGGGCTGCTTCGATGATCGACGCGGCGTCGGCGACGCGACCGGTGGCCGACTGCACCAAGGAGAACGCGACGAGCCAGGTGCGGGCGTCGATGCTCTCAGCGAGCCGCTCGAGTGGAACGTTGCGGACGGTGACCCCGCGGTGCGCATGGGCGGCGAACGGGTACACCATCGAACTGAAGTCGCCGGTGACGCAGACGACCTCCGCCCCATCGGGCACCGAGGACGCCACCACCGAGGCCAGTACCGAGACCTGCGAACCGATCGCGACCCGATCCACGTGCACCGACACGAGACGCGCGTACGCGGCGCGCGCACGGGCGACGGACTCGTCGTACCGGGACGGGCTCGTGCCCGCCGCCTGCCAGAGGTCGAGGTCATCGCGCAGTGCGGCGAGCGTCTGCCGAGTCGGCAGCCCCATCGTGCACGCCGCCAGATAGCCCGGCGCGGCGGTGAACGCCTCGCGTGCCGCTTCGACTGAGAGCCGCGGAGAACCGGCTGTGCTCCCCGGCGCACCGGGTGCGACGAAGACGGGATCGAATTCTCCGGCCATGGTTCCAGGGTGCGCGTTGCTGATCGCATTCAACAAGAACAGCTCAGCGATCCAACCCATAACGAGACATTATGATTGCCGAATGTCGCTGCTGAACGATCCCGCTCCGTCCACCGATCTCGACTCACACACCCTGCGAATCGTTCGGGCCGTCGCCGAGAACGGTTCGATCACCGCTGCGGCCGCAGCTCTCGGCTTCAGCCAGCCGGCGATCAGCCAGCACCTGAAACGGGCCGAGCAGCGCATCGGCATGCCGATCGTCGCCCGCGCCGGTCGGTCGGTGCGGCTGACCGAGGCCGGCCGTGTGCTCGAGCGGCATGCCCGCACGATCACGACGGCCCTGGATGCCGCGGCCGGGGAACTCGCCGAACTCGCCGGCCTTCGTGCCGGTCGGGTACGGCTTGCCGCATTCCCCTCCGCGTCATCGACCCTCGTTCCGCAACTGCTCGGACGAATCGCGCGACGGCATCCGGGTCTCGGCATCAGTTATCTCGAGGCCGAGCCGCCCGAGGCGGTGCGGGCGGTGCGCGATCAGCGAGCCGATCTCGCACTCACCTTCAGCTACCCCGGCGACCGCGTCGACCCGCACCGAGACAGCGCTCGGGGTCTCGTCGTCGCACCGCTCTGGCGCGACGAGATGTTCGTCGTCCTGCCCGCGGGGCATCCCGCCGCGAACGCCCCTCGCGTGGCGCTCGACACGCTGGCGGCCGAGAACTGGATCGGCGGATGCCCGAGGTGCCGGGGGCATCTGCTTCAACTCGCGGAGGAGTCGGGCTTCGTTCCGGCCATCAGTTACGAGACCGACAACTTCGTCGCGGTGCTGGGCATGGTGGCTGCCGGACTCGGAGTGGCGCTCACCCCGTCGCTGGCCATCGACGCGGCCGCGGTGCCGAGCGGCGTCGTCATCCGTCCCACCAGCAGAAAGGACCACCGCACCATCCATCTGGTCGGTGCCGCCGGCAGCGATCAGGTTCCCGCGATCGCGGCGACGGCGGCCGCGATCATGGATCTCGACATCTCCGCGTGGTCTCTGGCGTCTTTGCGATGAGGCGCAAGCCCTGTTCGCGGCTCCCGCCCCGCGCCTAGCGTGGGTGTGGAAGGGAGACTTGATGATCGACGACAGCACCGATCGCGACCCGCGCGACGGCCTCGGCGACGTGGGGCCGGGCGACGACCTCGACGAGGCATCCGCCGACTTCGGGCGGCACCCGGACGACCTGACCGATACCACCGTGCCAGAGGATCCAGCGAAAGACGGAACGGTCGAGGCGGGCACCCGGCTCGACGATGAGCTTTCCGCATCGGGCGACGATGAACTCGCCGCCGAGTCGATGTCCAAGCAGACGGTGACCAACGATGCGGTGGCCGGGCAGACGGTGTTCCCGAGTGCAGGCATCCGTGATGAAGGACCGACCGGCGGGGCTACGGGAGAAATCGAACCGATCTACGACGAGCACGATTCGCCCGATGGTCACTCGTCGAGCTGATCGGTGAGCTCTTCGGCACGATAACCGCGTCGCATCCGCACGACACCGGGCTCGAGACGGGCGACATCGACCCATTGCAGCAGTTGCGAGCCGCGATGCCGCCACCGCAGAAGTCGCGCGATGAAGATCGGCGCGCTCACGTTCGAGCGTTCGTAGCCCATGAACGAGGTGCGCGTGTGCGGGCTCACCACGAGTGAGTCGAGTCGTGCGGTGCCGAGCGGTGAGGCCACGGTCTCTCCGGGCGGTTCTGCGGCGGGATCGTCGTCCTCATCGAGCAGGAATCGCACGTCGATGATGAATCCCAGCCGCCGACCCGAGTCGTCCAGCACCCGGGAATCGAGCAGATCTCCCAGGTTCATGTGTCGCCCCCCTCCGTGCGTTCGGCGCGTACATCGGGCCGGTCCGAGGCGGATCGCTTGCCCGATCCGCCGGGGATCCTGCCGATGACGCGGTCTCTGATCCAGCGCTCCACCCAAGTGACATCCAATGTGTCGCCTTCGACTGCGAGATCGACGGCGACTCCGATCTCGGTGATCGCGTTCCACGGGATGCGGTACCAACGGGATGACGGCGGGCGGCCGCCGAAGACGCGGGTCGCCAGCACCGGACCGCTGAGCAGGTTGACGATCACCGGCGCCGGCTCGCTGCCGGTGAGCTCCTGCTCGAACGGGACGTCGGTGAGTTCGAGGTCGGCGACGGTCGAGATCGGAATGCCGTTGCGGTCGAGCACCTGGCGGTCGAGGAGGTGCAGGCGCGCGTCGATGACCCGTTTGATCATGCTCCGGCTCCCGTGATGATCATGAGTGGGACACCGGCCACCGAGGCGACGAGCACGATCACGAGGTATACCATGGCGAATCCGTTCAGCACCCTGCCGTTGACTCGATCGCCCATGTAGCTGGGGTCGTTGGCCACCACGAGGATGGGCAGATAGGTCAGCGGCAGCGCGATCGCGGAGAAGACCACGGCGATCTCGGTGACCTGAACGGGATCCACCCCGGTCATGAGCACACCGATTCCGATCAGCAACGTGATGATGATCGTGAGATGGAACCGGGCCGCTTCACGGGGTTTGCGGAACTTTCCCCAGCTCCAGCCGAAGAACTGCGCGATCGTGTATCCGCTGGCGAGGGTGCTCTCCAACGCCGCTCCGAAGGTCGCCGCCACCATGCCGACGAGGACGACGGCAAGCAGTAGGACGCCGCCGACCTGCGCCACCGGCAGTACGGTCTGGGTGAGCGAGCTGACGTTCACATGATGCGGCATGAGCACGATGGCGGCGCATGCGGCGATCGAAATCGAGATCAACGCGCCGACCGGGTACCCCATCAGCACATTCAGCCGGGATCGGGTGATCTGCTCCGCCGACCACTTCTCCTCCACGGCCGCAGACGAATAGAACGTGACCTGGTAGGGAGTCATCGCCGATCCGAACAGCGACACCGCGAAGTACCAATAGGTCGAGACGTGCTCGTCGGGCGACACGCGCGGCTGTGCGACCTGCCGTAGCAATGCGCCCCAGTCGGGCGAGAGAAGGAACACGGCGACGCCGAACCCGACCAGCGCCAGCCCGAACAGCGGCACGACGTTCTGCAGCACGGAGAACTTCACCCGCCAGATCACGAGCCAGATCGCGAAGGCGGCCAACGGTATCCACAGAAAGGGGGAGACACTGCTCGCCAGCTGCAAAGACAGCGCGATACCGCCGATCTCGGCGGAGAGCGTCAGCAGGTTGATCAAGAACGAAGCACCCAGATTGGCTGCGCCGATTCGCGGGCCGAGACGCTCCCTGATGATCTCGAAGGTGGCGCGTTTGCTCACCGCGGTCACCCGTCCGGACATCTGCACGAAGATGCATACGCCGATCAGTCCGACGATCACGACCCAGGCCAGCGACAGGCCGAATCGCGACCCAACTTCTGCCTCGACAACGAGGTCGCCGATGTCGATGAAGCCGCCGATGGCGGTGAGCAGCCCGAGAAGGAGCCCAAGAACCTTCGTCATGGGCTGGATCCCAGCCGCCGGTGCAACGCCGCCAGCAGCCGGCGATTCGAGCCGAGCTGGGCGAGGAGCCGGTGAGCGGACGCTGTGCTGGTGTGCGCCAGGTAATCCTGCACGGAGACGATCAAGGATGCCGTTGCGGCGATCGCCTGGGCTACGCGGGCGCGAAGGACGTGCTGGGCAGCGTTGTCCACGCTGACCGTCGATGCGTCATGCTGCGCGGTCTGCGCCTGCTCGAGCATGTTCTCGCAGGTCGTCTCCGCCGTCGTCGGCAGAGTGCGCCCCGCTTGCAACTGGCGAAAGCTGACCTGCACGGTGAACGCCGCGGAGTCGGCCCTCTGCAATGCTCTCTGCAGTTCGCCGGGGGGCCCGCCGGAGGTGGTCACGCATCCGGTCAGCACCATCGTCGCGCCCAGCAGAACGGCGCACGCGCGGATCAGCGCAGTTGCGTGCCGCGATCTCATCTGGTCCTCTCGGTGCGCGGGAAACGACCTGTTCCCCGACTCCTACCCGCATCTCGTGGCTGATACACGTGTGGGCAGGCTTCGCGAGCCCGGCGGCGGCTGCGGGGCGGCGGGCGGGGGTCGGCCGAGAAACTAGGATTGCCTGAGTATGCCTGAGACACTCCCGCACCCGTTTTCCACCGCCAGCGGCACCGACGTGCGCGTGCGGTTCTGCCCGTCTCCGACCGGAACACCGCATGTCGGCTTGATTCGCACCGCCCTGTTCAACTGGGCTTACGCCCGGCACACCGGCGGCAAGCTGATCTTCCGCATCGAAGACACCGACGCCGCTCGCGACAGCGAGGAGAGCTACGGGCAGATCATCGAGGCGCTGAGATGGCTGAACCTGGACTGGGACGAAGGGGAGGGCGCAGGCGGCCCGCACGGCCCGTACCGCCAGTCCCAGCGTTACGGCACCTATCGAGAGGTGATCGAGCGGCTGAAGGCATCCGGTCACGTTTACGAGAGCTTCTCGACGGCGGCCGAGATCGACGCACGCAACGAGGCGAACGGTCGTCCGAAGCAGTTCGGCTACGACAACTTCGACCGTGACTTGACCGACGAGCAGAAGGCGCTCTTCCGCGCCGAGGGCCGCGAGCCTGCGTTACGGCTGCGGGTGCCCGACACCGATCTCGGTTTCGACGATCTGGTGCGCGGAGAGATCACCTTCCCGGCCGGCTCATTCAGCGACTTCGTCGTGGTGCGCCCCAACGGGCATCCGCTCTATCCGTTCGTGAATCCCGTCGACGATGCGCTGATGGGCGTCACGCACGTGCTGCGCGGCGAGGATCTGCTGCCCTCGACCCCGCGTCAGATCGCGCTGTACCACGCACTCATCGACATCGGCGTGACGACGTTCGTGCCGCGATTCGGGCATCTGCCGTACGTGACGGGGGAGGGCAACAAGAAGCTCTCCAAGCGCGACCCCGAGTCAAACCTTTTCCACCATCGCGACCGCGGGTTCATTCCCGAGGGGCTGGTGAACTACCTGGCACTGCTCGGCTGGGGGCTCGCCGCAGACCGGGACGTGTTCTCGCTCGAGGAGATGGTGGCCGCGTTCGATGTGGCCGACGTGAACCCCAACCCGGCGCGGTTCGACCTGAAGAAGGCGGAGTCGATCAACGGTGACCACATCCGACTGCTCGACACCGCGGACTTCGAGGCTCGCACCGTGCCGTATCTCGTCGCAGCGGGGGTCGTCACCGAGCCGCTGACCGAAGCCGAGCGCTCCGTGCTCGCCGCCGCGGCCCCGTTGGTTCAGGAGCGCGTGCAACTGCTCGGCGAGACGCCGGGCATGCTGGGATTCCTGTTCGCGGATGCCGCGGGCCTCGAATACGAGGACGCCGCGCTCGGCTCGTTGCCGGGTAACACCCGCGAGGTGCTGGCCGAATCGCTCGGCGCGCTGGGCAGACTCGCCGAGCACCTGTGGACGCACGAGGCGATCGAGGTCGCGTTGCGAGCCACCCTGATCGAGGCGCTCGGCCTCAAGCCACGTGTCGCGTTCGGACCGCTGCGCGTCGCAGTGTCGGGCCGCCGGGTTTCGCCGCCGCTGTTCGAGTCGATGGAGATCCTCGGCAAGGCGCAGACGATCACGCGTCTGCGGCGCCTGCTGGACGCACTCGACGAATAGGTGCGTTGAGGCAGCAGCGCTGAGGAATGCGCCGGGAGCGCTCTTACGCCCACCAGTCGCGCAAGCCAGGCCGCGTTCGGCGTCATCGCGTGCCACGGCGCTCACCGGACCGATGCTCGCCAGTGGCGTCCGGCCTGTCGGGTCGTTCGTACGTGCCTGTCGGCGTCTACGTGTCGGTGCGTGCGCGGGAGGAGACGAACGCGTAGGCCTCCCTGGCGATAGCGGTCCAATCGATTGCGGAGTCGGCGCCCAGAGCGAGCCACTCCTTCATCGGGGTTCCTTTATTGGCGTCGAACCGGATGCCGTCACCATTGGCGACGAGGTCATCCACGCGTCCTTTCGGAAGCTTCACCACCAGCGAACCCCGCACGGTCATCGCGAAGATCTTGCCATTCACGCGCAACGATTCGTGACCGAAACCCGTAGCGGCCCCCGGCGGGACGACACCATCCCGGCCGACGAACTCGTCGACGAGATCCCCGAAACGAACGGTCGTCGCGTCGTCGCCGGAACCCACATGCTCGTCACTCACGCGCACACCGTATCGTGACCGTCAGACGCACTCAACGACGCCTGTCCCGATGCGGCGGCCGACGGTCGGCCCTGGTTTGGTACGACCTCTTCCGTAGGATAAACTCGACCTTCGTGCCCGGACCTCGGTTCGGACCGGTGGGGTATGGTGTAATTGGCAACACGGCTGATTCTGGTTCAGTTGTTCTTGGTTCGAGTCCAGGTACCCCAGCTTGCAGGCCCCGGTTTTCCGGGACTTTCTTGTTTGACGAGTCGTCGAGACTTGAGTGGTCTCGATAACCACTCGAAGAACGGTGCTCCGTCGAGCTTCATTGCGCTGCCGTGTGACGGTGAGGCGCGCTGAAAGGACCATCGAGCCTAGTCGGCGACGGAAGGCATCGCACAACGATCAGGCCCGCCGAACTTGCCTTTCCAAACGGGCATCCCGACCTTCAACTGCGCCATTCAACACCGCGCGGCACGCGAGCAGGGCGGCCCCTTCGACTGGAGAAGCCTGCGGCGACACCAGTGCGCACCGCGATCCCGCGGCGCTGAACGCGTCATGCAATGTGTCTGTGAACGGCCGCGAACGAGCAAGACCGCCTTCGAGCACGACCGGAACCGTGGCGTCATCGAAGTCGATCGCGAGCAATTCGATTCCCACGCGTGTGCTCTCGGCCAATCGTGCGATCGCTGAGCGAGCGACGGCCGAGTGCGCCGCCAGCCCGGTGATGACCGGAGCGAACGCACCGAAATTGCGTTTCATCTCGTCGTGATCGCCAGCCGTCTCGGCACGAACGGCCTTGCGCAGCGCATCGATGTCGCGCACCCGCCAGTGGCCCAATGCGGCATGCAGGAGCGCAGAATCGGCTACGGAGACTTCGAGCAGCAGTTGCTGGACCACGTCGAAGCTCAGGTGGCGGGCCGCTCCCGCGTAGTGCATGTATTGATCGTTGCGCACCCTTTCACCCGTCTCGGTGACGCCGAAGATCATCGACCCGGTGCCGGCGATCGCGATGATCCCCGGACCGCCGCCGAAGGCGCCGGCATGCGCCACCTCGGTGTCGTTGACTGCGACTCGCGGCCCGCGAACGCCGGGCACCGCGATGAACTCCTTCGCCCAACCGGCGTCGCTCTCGCGGTCGAGCCCGGCGATGCCGGCGACGAGGGCGACGACATCGTTAGTGCCGCATCCCGCATCGCCGAGTGCGCACTCGATCGCGGTGCGGATGTTCTGCCGCGCGTCCGCGTTGTGCGCCGGGCTGCCTCCTCCCGCAATCGCCTGCCCCAGCACCGAGCCGTCGGTCGCGACGCACATGGCGCGCGTGAAGGTGCCCCCAGCATCGACTCCCACCACCACGTCCACCGTCTCAGGCTATCCGTCAGACCGATCGACCTGCGGCGGGTGCCCTCCTGTCAGGGCGATATCGCGCGCCCTGACATACGATGGCAGTGTGGCACCCGATCGGCAGACGGGGGGCAGTATGGTTCAGGTTCGCGTGCTCGGTGTCGCGCTCGACGCCTCGATGCAGCACATCGTCTTGCTCAAGCCCATTCTCGATGAGTCAGTTGGTGATCGTGTCCTACCGATCTGGATCGGTGCAGAGGAGGCCACGTCGATCGCCATCGCGATCGCCGGGGAGAGCGCGCCGCGACCGTTGACGCACGACCTGATGGTGACCGTGCTCGAGCAGGTGGGAGCCGAGCTGCAGCGGGTCGAGGTGACGAAGATCGACGACGGAACCTTCTACGCGGAGCTCACGATAGGCGGCTCCGCCGGCGGCAGGGTGCTCGACGCCCGCCCCTCCGACTCGATTGCTCTTGCCGTGCGGGTCAACGCGCCGATCTGGGTGGCGGACGACGTGCTCGAGGAAGCCGGGATCCCCGCGGAACTCGTGGCTTTCGGCGGCGATGATGCGCAGCTGGAGGAGTTCAAACGGTTTCTCGACGATGTCGACCCGGAGGACTTCGAAGGCTGAACGACGTGCAGGGCCGACGCGGATCAGCAGAGCCGCAGTACCCCGACGGTCTGGCCCAGCGCTCCGACTCCGCCGAGCAGGTGCGCCGTCGACATCCCCAGCCGATCGAGTTCGTCGCCGTCCTCTTGGCTGATGCAGGAGCCGCGTACCGTGATCAACGGGGAGCCTTGCCTGCCTGCCGTGGCGGCACCGGCGAGAGCGTCGGGGAAGTTCGCACCGGTCGCCAGGTACGCGCTCGAGCTGCTGGTGAACGCGTCTCGGGAGATGAGCACGGACGTGTCGTACCGATCGGTCCCGGCGAAGCGCTGCACGTGCGAGGCTCCGAAACGGGTAGTGAGGAACGACTGGATGCCCGAGCTGACCACCGCCGTGCCACCTGCGATTTTGGCCTGAGCCATCCCGAGCTTCTGGATCAGGGCCGAAGTCGCCGTGTCCAGCGAACTCTTCGACCCGTTCACCAGGATCAACGGGTCGCCGTGTGCTGCTGCCGCGGCCGATGCGGAAAGCGCATCCGGGAAGTTGGCGCCGGTGGCGAAGTAGCCGACCTGGGCGCCATGCGGGAACCCGAGACTGACCAGCGCCCGAGCCGTGGCGTACCTGTCGGCGCCGGCCACGCGTGCGACGGAGGCGCCTGGCACCGCCGCCTTGATGGCGCTGAAGACCGCGTCGGAGATCGCTCCCGACCCGCCCGCCACATAGACCGTGGTCGGTTTCAGCGCAGATAGTTCGATGCGCACCGAGGACGGCAGGCTGGCGCTCGCGGTCAGAAGCAGCGGTGCGCCCAGCTTCGCGGCGACGGCGCCTGCCGCCAGAGCATCCGGATAGTTTTCGCCGCTGGCGACGAAGGCATAGGAGGCGGTCGTGGGGTTGGCTTTGCGAGCGACGGCCACCGCCGTCGAGTAGCGGTCCGGGCCGGCGATGCGATCGGTGGTCACCATGCGACCGAGGATCAGATCGGTCGCATCGGCACCCCAGACGCTGCCGTTGCCGTCGCTGGAGGAGATCGGAGTGATGTGCGGGTCCCATCCGTCGACGTTTCCGAACCTGTCGACGGTTTCCAACGCCATGGTGAACGCGCCGGATGAGTTCCGATAGCCGACGTCGAGCAGCGAATCACCGCCGCGCGTACCGACGAACTGCTCGACCGGCAGCACACCGGAAGCGGAGAGCTGCTGGGGATTCGGGGCCGCCGTGACGGTGCCATTGCCGCTGAGCCTGAAGAGACGGGTGAGTGTGGTGGAGGCGTCGTGCGCCTGTGCCCACAGTTGCCCATTGCCGCCGAGCGTCAACGCGCCTATGGCCAGGTTCCCCGGAATCGTGAAGGGAGTCAACGCGCCCGAACTGGAGACCCGATACGCCACGGATCCTCCGTCGGTGGTCCAGACGCTGCCCGAATCCCCGCAGCCGACCGTATCGCTCGTGCCGAGCATGAGCAGCGGGAGCAGCGTCGTGATCGCGCCGGTGGGCGTGATCCAGCCTGCGCCGAGCGGGTGGCTCGTCCAGTGCACGTTGCCGTCGCCGCCCTCGCAGATCCCGTCCGGTGGAGTCGGAAGCGTGTACGTCGAAACCGTTCCCGTGACGCTGACGTGCAGCAGATTCCGTTCCCCACGAGCCGAGTACCACAAAGCCCCATCCGAGCCGATCGACCAGCGATCCAGCGACGAGGTCCACGGGGCGAGGCCGGACCGAGGGAAGCGGGTCATGGCGCCGTTCGAGGTCGAAAGGGTGCCGAACCCCGCGAGCGGATCAGCCGATCTGCCGTCGCCGTACGCGAACCAGATCACGTTGCCGTTCGCCGCACCGATCAGGTGCACCGTTCCGCCGGTTCCGGACGGCACGGGATAGCGTGCGACGATCCCGGTGCGGCCCGCGTGCAGCACCTCGGAACCGCTGACCGCCCACTGAGTTCCGTCGCTCGTTGTGACGGCGGAACCGATCGCAGAGCCGACCGCGAATCGGGCCACATCGAGCGCCCCCCGGATAGTCGGAGTGAGCGCCGCAACCCCGTTCGGCGTGCCCCAGCCGGTCGGACCGTCGAAATGCGGCTTGGCGGCACACAGGTACGAGCCGCCGCAACTGCCGCTGCTGCCGCTGGTCACGTCGTTGAGCAGCGCCGACTGCTGATACACATCCTGAGCGGGGTAGCTGCCCGCGGCCGGGGGCCCGGCAAGGGCGAACGACGCGGCGAGTAAGGGGGAGGAGGCGCTCGTGCCGCCGGCGACGCGCCATCCGCCCAGCGCACTCGTGTAGATTGCGACTCCCGTGTTCGGGTCTGCCACGGCCGAGATGTCGGCGGCGGTCCTGGTGGAACAGCCGGTGTCGGTCTGCCAGGTCGGTTTCGGCTCGGCATGGCTGCAGCCGCTTCCCGATCTGGCCCATGCCGATTCGCTCCAGCCTCGCGCGGTACCGGCGGCCGGAGCGAGGGTCGTTCCGCCTACCGCAGTGACGTAGTCCGAGGTGGACGGGTATTGGGCACCCGAGCAGTCGTCCGAGCCGTTGTCGCAGTCGAACCGGGCCGGGTCGTAATAGCCGTCGTCACCCGAGGACGCGACCACGGCGACGCCCGGATGGTTGTAGTAGGAATCGAACCCGCGGTAGTCGGCCGCGAAATAAGGATTGTCGGGCGAGCCGTACGAATTGCTCACGTACTTCGCTCCCAGGCTCACTGCGGTGTCGACCCCGGCGCCCAGATCGGCTAGCGAATTGCTGCCGGCCTCCACAAGCAGGATGTGGCAGTTCGGACAAGCGGCGCTGACCATCTCGATGTCCAAGGCGATCTCTCCGGCCCAGTCGCTGTTGCTGGCCGGGTAGGAGGTGCCGCCGTTCTGATCGACCTTGCGAAAGCATCCGTTCGCCGTGGTGCACGGCGGTTGGCCGAATTTCGAGCGATAGGCGCCCAGGTCGCTCTCCGCCGACGGCAGATCGTACGCGTCGACCACGGCGACTGTTTGACCGGAACCCGATGCCGCGGCGGGTAAGCGGTAAGCAGATTGAAGATCAGCCGGACCATAACCGGCCGGGGCAGTGCTCGGGGTGACGGTCTGCGTGAGGCCCTCCACCACTTCGGCCATGCAAGCCGCGTGGCCCCGCGTGGCGACCTGGCAGAGCCGTCGGTGCGCGAGGCCCTTGAGCTTCTGCACCGTCTGGCGTGCGTGAACGCTGGGACCCGGAGGTGTCGGCGGAGCCGGCGAAGCGGTGGCGTGATGGTCCGCAGCGGGAGAGGCTGTCGATGAGGCAGCCGCGGGCATCGGCACGCCCACGGCCGTCGTGACCAGCAGTGCAAGAAAACCGGCAGCCACCCCGAAGCGCTTCATGCGTCCCCCCACAAACGACCACGCTAACAGCAGATGTGCATGCGCCTGGACGCTTCATCCGATGGTGGCTCCTTGGCCAATTCTTTCGGCAGGTGGTGAAGACTCAAGCGGTGGTGAAGACTCGATCTGTGTTGCTCAAGCGAACGCGCGACGACGGCTCGCGCTGGACGCTACTCGATCTGTTGTATGAGATCGGAGTCATCCTCAAAGGCGTCGATGGTCTGGTCGAGCTGCTGGCGGGCGTTCTGCTCATCGTTGCGCCATCCGCTCCGCATCACGCGCTGAGCTCGGTGGCATTCGAGTTGGGCGAGCACCCGACCCCGTTGAGGATGCTGTTGGCGGACTACGTCGAAGGGCTGGATGACAAGCTCGCGCAGACCGGACTCGTCTTCCTCGTTGTATTCCTGATCCTGCATGGAGCCGTCAAGCTGGCACTCGTCTATTTTCTGCTGCGGCGCATCCATCGTGCCTATCCATGGGCACTCGCCGTCTTGGGCGCTTTCCTGGCGTACCAGCTCTACACGCTGATCACGGCGCCCACCGTCGGAATGGCGCTGCTCACCGCGCTCGACGCCGTCATCATCGTGCTGGTCTATCGCGAGTACCGCGAATTACGGGCCGCCAAGCCATGATGGAATGGTCCCGGCGTTCGCGCCGCATGAGGGGAGAGGCATGTCAGACGGCGAGGCGGACGAGGCCGGACGCATCGTTCTCATCCGGCATGGCGAGACGCCGTGGAGCCGCGACGGCAAGCACACCAGCTACACCGACCTCGACCTGACCGGCAGGGGCGAACAGCAAGCTCGTGACCAGGGTTCTATGCTGCGCGGTCACGGGTTCGCACTCGTGCTCTCGAGCCCGAGGCTGCGTGCCCGGCACACCTCGGCTCTCGCGGGCTACCCGCATCCTGCGCTCGACGACGACCTTGTCGAGTGGGACTACGGCGCATACGAAGGCATCACGACCGCCGAGATCGTGGCTGCGCGCGTCGGCAGGCCGTGGGATCTGTGGACTGACGGCGTACCTCCCGGCCAGACGCCGGGGGAGTCGTCCGATCAGGTGCAAGCGCGCGCGCAGCGTGTGATCGACCGTGCGGTGCCTCTAATTCAGGACGGGCATGACGTGCTGTTGGTCTCGCACGGCCACTTTCTGCGGATGCTCGCGGTCACCTGGGCGCACCTGCCGATTACGAGCGGCGCGGTGTTGCGGTTGACAACGGGCAGCGTCTGCGAACTCGGCTACGAGCACGAGAAGCAGGCGATCCTGCGCTGGAACTGCCCACCCGACCCCCGCGACGACTTCAGCTGACTCATGAGTCGGCCCGCGGCATCCGCTCAGATCTCGAGAGAGTCGCCCGGCTCCAACGGGAAGAACTCTCCGCCGCCCTGCTCGGTCGTAGACCGGATGCGTGCATTGGCCATCTGCTTTCCCGCGACCGAGTTGATCATCTCGTGCGTCGGGAAGCTGCGCTTCGGGCGCACGGCCAGCACATAATCCATGAACTCGCCGGCCTTCAGCCACGGCGCACTCGACGGCACCGCGAGCACGTCGACGTCGACGCCCTCCGGAATCGTGAACGAGTCGCCGGGATAGAACAGCCGGTCGTTGACCAGCACTCCCACATTGTCCACGACCGGAATCGACGAGTGGATGACGGCATGCTTGCCGCCGAAAAAGCGCAACGTGAACGGCCCCGCCTCGGCAGTGTCGCCGGGGGCGACCGTCGTCACATCGAACTCGGATGCCGCGGCCGCGACACCGGCCGGGCCGTAGATCGGCACGTTCGGGTTGAATTCGAGGATGCGCCGCAACTGCTCAGGCGTCCAATGGTCCGCATGCTCGTGCGTGATGACCACGGCGGCTGCTCCCGAGACCTCGGTGAGCGGGGTGGTGAACGATCCGGGATCGACGAACAGTTTGGCGCCGGAATCTTCGACGACGAGGGCGGCATGCTCCAGCTTGGTGAGTCTCATGATGGGCCGATTCTACCGCCGCCATCACTCGCCTCCGGGGCTGGTCCGGCCGTCGGTTTGGCCGGGCTGCCGGGGGTATGGCATACTCGATGAGTTGCGAAGACGGCCCCATCGTTTAGCGGCCTAGGACGTCGCCCTCTCACGGCGGTAACGCGGGTTCAAATCCCGCTGGGGTCACCACAGCCCGCTTTCCTTGATTTTCAAGGGAAGCGGGCTTTCTTCTTATCCGGCCGCGGGAGACTGAAACCGGGTCCGTGGCAACACTTTGGCAACGTTTGATTTCATAGCGGCGTCATCTAGCGCGATGGCAACAGCGTCCAGGTCATCTTCGAAGAGGTCGGCGTAGACATCGAGGGTGATACTGGCCGAAGCATGGCCAAGCATCCGCTGTACGGCTTTGACGTTGGCGCCGGCGGACACAGCGAGACTCGCTGCGGTGTGACGTAGTTCGTGGGGCGTGAGTGTCTCGAGGCCGATCGCGGCCGCAGCGGGATCGAACCATCCGTTTCGGAAGGTGTGATTCCGCAGCCAGATCTTCGTTCGACTGCCGTAGAACACCGGATCGTCTCCGCTCCGGCCTCTGGTCTGCGATCTGAGTGCGTCGACCAAGAACGCAGGAATGGGGATCGAGCGGTGCTCGTAATCCTTCGGCGGCTCGATCCGCTGGTAGCCCTTGTCGGCCACGACCGTCTGCTGCACCGTGAGTCGCTTCCGCGCTAAGTCGATGTCTCGCACCCGGAGACCTGCGAGTTCGCCCCAGCGCAGCCCGCAATACGCCAGCGTGAGCACGAGGACGTCATATCCGTACTCGACTCGGGTGCGAGTCGTTGCGCGAAGGTCTGACCTGGTCGCCAGCCATCGGCTCATCCAGCTAGAAACGGATGTCCGGCTCTTGGCAGGATCTACGTAGCGCCCGGTGACCTTGTCCACCTCGACAGAAGCCAGAAAGATCTGGGCGTCGAACTTAGTTCGGAAGCCGCGCTTCGAAGTCTGCAGGTGATCGGGTCGTCGGTAGAGCACCCGATATCGCCGGCCTTTGGTGGTCTCGTACGCCTCGATGCTTCCCATGGCTCACCCCCTCCGCAGAATGCACCGATCCACCGACACAAGGTCTGATTCGCCTGCTCGCGGGCGCTTGT
>DATMTS010000110.1:0-13677 GCA_035564555.1 Humibacter sp. | reverse complement strand
CCTGATTTCGGTGCGGTAGAGAAGAGTGCGCGGGGTGCGCGGTGCGCGGCGCGGGGCGCGGGGCGCGGGAAGCCGGTCAGGCGCGGATCAGGGCGAGCACCTCGTCGCGCACGCGCTCCATTGTCGCGGCGTCGGCCGATTCCACATTCAGACGCAGCAGAGGCTCGGTGTTCGACGGGCGCACGCTGAACCACCAGAACGGCTCGTCCTGACCTGTTGTGCCGGTGACGGTCAGACCGTCCAGCTCGTCGAACTCGGCCCGGTGCGCGAATGCGTCGACGATGCGCGCGTACGCCTCGGGCACCGATTCGACCGTGGAGTTGATCTCGCCGCTCATCGCGTACGGGGTGTAGCGCGCCGCGAGTCGGGAGAGCGGAGCCTCTTGCGCTCCGAACTCGGCGAGCAGGTGCATGGCCGCGAGCATCCCGTTGTCAGCGCTCCAGAAGTCGCGGAAGTAATAGTGCGCTGAATGCTCGCCGCCGAACACTGCCCCGGTCTCACGCATCGCCGCCTTGATCAGGGAGTGACCGACCCTGGTGCGCACGGGAGTGGCGCCGGCGGCGATGATGGTCTCCGGCACGATGTTCGAGGTGATCAGATTGTGGATGACCGTGATCTCGGCGTCCGGGTCATCCCGTCGAGCGCGAGCGATCTCGCGCAGCGCCACGATTGCGGCGACCGCCGACGGATTGACGGCCGCCCCGGTCTCGTCGATCACGAAGCACCGGTCGGCGTCGCCGTCGAACGCGAGCCCGAGATCGGCGCCATGCTCGATGACGGCCCGTTGCAGGTCGACGAGGTTCGCCGGTTCCAGCGGGTTCGCCTCATGGTTGGGGAAGGTGCCGTCCAGCTCGAAGTAGAGAGGGATGATCCTGGTCGGCAACGCGTCGAGCCCTGCCGCCGTGCCGAGCACGGCGGGAACCGTGAGGCCACCCATGCCGTTGCCGGCATCCACGACGATCGTCAGGGGCCGGATGCCGCTGAGGTCCACCAGCGAACGAAGGTAGGCGGCGTAGTCGGCCAGCACATCCTGCTCGCGAACCGTTCCGGGCTGCGGCGCGGCCGGGATTCCGTCAGCCAGGTAACCGGCGGCACGATCGCGGATGGCGGCCAACCCGGTGTCGAGACTCAGCGCCTGTGCGCCGGCGCGCGAGAGTTTGATGCCGTTGTAGGCGGACGGGTTGTGGCTTGCGGTGAACATGGCGGCGGGGGCATTCAGCGCACCGGAGGCGTAATACGACTCGTCGGTCGAGCACAGACCGATCGAGACCACGTTCGCACCCCGCGCCGTCGCGCCGGCCGTGAACGCCGCAGCGAACGACGGCGACGATTCCCGCATGTCGTGCCCGACGATGACGTCGCCGCCCGCGCCGTCCACCTCGTCGACGAAGGCGGCGGCCACGGCCTCGACGATCTCGTCGGTGAGCGTGCTTCCCACGACACCGCGCACGTCGTATGCCTTGACGGCGGACTGCAAAGCGGCGATGGCGTCGTCAGCATTCATGCAGTGAAACCTATCTCACCGAATACCGAGTGCCGAATGACCTGCCACCCCTGTGGCACCGAAAGCCGTTCGGCATGTGCCGAGCACAGATCGTAAGTATGCGGCTCCGCAGTCAAGGCCAGCGGACCGAGCACCGCCATCGAGTCGGCGTAATCGTACGTGAGCGTCGCCACGGCCTCGCGGCTGCACGCCACCTTAGAGCACGGTCTCCTCGACATCGACGCCAGACTACCGCGCAGCCGGCGGCATAGGATTACGACATGCCCCGATCCCGATCCGCTGATGTGCAGCCGCCGCGGCCGCGCAGCAGGCACGGACGCGGCGCGCGCGGCCCGGTGACCGGGCCGCATCTGCCGATGCTGCACGGCCGGATCGACGTGTTCGAGACGACGGTGGCATCCACCGCCGACTACCTCAAGGGCATCTGGCCGGCCGAGCTGGCCGGCGTGCGTTTCGAGGTCGCTGCCGCCCCGCCGGATGCTTTGGGCTCCGACGAGGTGCAGCGGTGGTCGGTCGACCGTGGCCGCCGTCGCATCGTGTTGTTCCGGGTGCCGATCGAGCGTCTCAGCAAGCTGCACCGCAACGACGACATGCATCGCCGGCTCATCGTGGAGAGCTGCGTGTTCCGCGCGGTCGCCGAACTCATCGGCAAAGACCCGTGGGATCTGGCGCCGGACCGCTTCCGCCACTTCTGATCCGGTACCGTCGACGACCGGCGACACACGACGCTGAGGTCAGCGCGGGTACACGGTGATCTGCTGCGCCTGGGGACCGGCAGGCGCGAGCGGGTAGGAGGCGATGCCCTGCACTCCGACCAGGCCGACGCTTGCGACGAGTCCCGCCGTTCCGTGCAGCACGACCGTCCTGCCTGGTGATCCCAGCGCAACGCTCGTTCCGCCGCCCGCCGGCACGGTCACCGCGGTCGATGGCCCCGCCCCCGAGTCGGACGGGACGTGCACTGTGACCTCGTGCGCTCCGGGATTGGCGAGATGCAGCGCCGCGGCCGGACCGGGCGCGACGGGCACGAGGATGCTGTCTGCGAGGCGAGGCGAGGCTGCGAACCACCCGAAGTCTTCGCCGGTGCGCCGGATGTCGGTGGTACGGGCCGCCACGACGATCGGCTGATCCGAGTTCACCGAGACGGTGTAGGCGCCGTCCACGAGTTTGTCGAGCGGAAGCTCCTGCACGGTTCCGGCCGGCACGGTCGCCGACGTCGTCGTTCCGACCTGCTTGCCGTTCTCGGGAACGACGGACACCGTCACCTTCGCTGCGGTCCGGCCGGGCGCGAGCACGCGCACTGCAGGCATAGCAGACGAAGACCCCTCCGAACCGCCCGCGGACTGCGCCGCCGCGATGTCGGAGACGATCATGCCCGAGATGAGCTGCTGCCGCGCGGGTTGCGCCGTCGGTCCCACCACGTCGACTCCGGACGGCTTGATGCCGCGCACCAGGCTCTGCTGCAGGCTCGCCGCCACGGTGCCGCCGGCCGATTCCACATGCACCACCGGCGCCTGAGCGTTCGGAGCGATGCCGGCAAGAGGCACGATGCGCTGCGTGCCGGGATCCACGACGATGCCCTGCGCGCCGGGGGCCGTGAGTATGCCGGATTCGGAATACACCGAGAGGTCGACCGTGGCCTGAACCGCGCTGGGGTTGGAGAGCAGCACCAGGGACGTCTGGCCGAGCGTGGTCGCGCCACCCACCAGCCAGCTGTCGGCGTTCGCTTCGGTGCACGAGGCCGCGGCAAGACCGGCGAGGACCTCCCGCGCGGCGGTCTGCGACTGCGCACCGGCGATCTGCGGAGCCGCTCCGGCGGCGGATGGGGCGACATCGATGACGGCAGGGGCGGCATCCGCCGCTCCGGCGACCACGCCGACCGGCTTCAGGCCGCGTCGGGACACGGCACCGTCGACTGCGCCGCCCACCGAGCCGTCGACGCGTTGCGGCGCCGCGAAGGCCGAGATCGAGGATGCCGAGGCATCCGCGCCCAGTTCGAGAAGACCACCCGGGCACACGCGTTGCTGATCGGCCGGCACCGGCCGCACCTGCACCGAGAGCGGCGTCCGCTCGACGGACGGCAGGGGCAGCAGTGTCGCCGCTCCGATCGTCGCCGCCGCAACGGCGACGCCGATGACTCCGGCCGCGATTCGCGCGCCGCCGCGCGCCAGTGCTCGCCTATTCGCCATCGTCGGCCGCCTTTCCACCGGTAGCCGGTTGCGGTTCCAGCGGCACGTCCTCGACCTGCTCCAGCCGAGCCCCGGCGGTGCCGTCGGGCTCCCGAGGTGGTGACGCGGCGCTAAGCACATCCGGGGTCGTCGAGGGCACAGACCGGGTCGTCGAGTGCCCGGCCGCTGTTCTGGAAGCCCTGCCGGTGCGACCGCGTGTTTCGCCGGCCGCCCCCGCCGCGAGTTCGGCGGCGGTCGGCCTGCGCAGCGAGCCCCGCTCGCCTCGCCCGGTCGGGATCGACAACAGCAATGCGAAGAGCATCACCGCGGCCTGTGCCACCAGCACGATCAACCGAAGAGGCGCACCGGCGGTGGGAGGAACGGGCACGCTCGACACCGGTCGGGTGACCGTCCAGAGCACGCCGGAGGCACCACTGCCGACCTGGGCGAACAGCGCGTTGCCGTCCAACGCCGAGGTCGCACGTCGCTCTGTCGCGAGCGAGGCATCGGTGCCCGCTGCCTCGTCTGCGGGCGCGAGGAGCACGAACGAGATGCCGAATCGCTTCAGCAGGGCGCTCTCGTCGAGTCCGCTGGTGGAGGCGAGGTTGCCCGCCAGGCGCGCGAGATCGCGCTGATCGGCCGTCAAGTCGCGTTGCGTGCTGATGAGCGTGCTCTGCTGATCGAGCGTCTGACCGTCGCCGTGCACCAACTCGGCAGCTATGCCTCCCCCGGGCTGCGGTTCGATGCGCAACGTCGCCACGCGGGGATCTTGGGCCGCAGCAGCCTGAACGTAGGCGGGCACCATCGAGGGCGCCCCGGCACGCACCGCGGAGGTGCCGACGGGAACGCCGATTGCGAGCGGGCCTACGGCGGCGGCGAGGGCGACCACGGCGATCCAGGCGGGCGCGATCGCGAAGCGGCCCAGCGCGACCATTCCCATCGTCGCCGCGGCGCTTACCCCGAACCAGTAGAGGCTCAGGGCGCTGCCCGGCCACACGCCGACCGGCGTCTGCCCGGAACCGGCGAGCACCAGCACGGTCGCCACGACCGCGGTGAGGTAACCGACGAACGCGACGACGAGACTCAACGTCGCGCGGATCGTGCCGCGCAGGAAGAGCGCGAGAAGGGCCAGCACGGCGATCGGTGCGAGCAGCACTGGGACGAGCAGCGTGGCGCCGAGGTGCGGCAGACCGAGGGCATCGGCGACCGCCGACCAGCCCGCCAGGGTCGCGTCCGGGATGCCGAGCGCCAACTGCCAGGGTTTGCTGCCGCCGCTCGCCACGGGCGAACCCGGGTCGGCGAGCACCGCGAGCCAATCGCCTCGCGCGACCTGTTGCACGACCAGCGGTATGAACAGCGCCAGCGCGGGGATCGGAATGCCGATGACCCGCATCACGCTCCGGCCGCTGAACGCGAGCCACAGGATCCACAGCACCAGCAGCGCGAGAGCAAGCGACGGCGCACAGGCCAGCACGGCAGCCGCCAGCAGAGCCGCGGTCGCCGATGCGGCCCATGAGCGTCGCGCCGCGGATCCGGCGAAGAACAGCCATGGCAGAAGGAGGTGCACGAGCACCGGAGCAGGCCGCCCGCTCTGCAGAGCGGCGAACAGCATCGGAGCCAATGCCCACACGATGGCGAAGGTGGCGCGCAGCCCGGCTCGATGCGTGATGCGCGTGGCGAAGAACCAGGCGCCGAGCGCCGCAAGAGGCAGTGCGGTGAACCAGAGCAGCACCAGCACGAATGACGGCTGCCAGAACGTCGTTGACCCGAGTACGGCGAGCACCGCGGCGAACGGGTCGGCTGCTCCGACGAATCCGATGCCGATGTCGCGCCAGCCGTAGCCGAGTCCCGCCCAGAGCGAACCGATGTCACCGGTGAGCGGCAGCAGCCCGCCACCACCGATCGTCGCGGAGCCCAGCAAGGGCGCGAAGAGGGCGACGTTGAGCACCGCCATTCCGACGACGACCCAGGCACCGCCGCCGGAGAAGAAGTTCAGCTCGCGGCGTTCTCCGCGCTGCCGAACCAGGCTGGCCTCCCGTTTGAGGGCGCGGGAACGGCGTACCTCGGTGTGCGGGATGCGCAGCGGCGCGATGGCCGCCCATCCGACGCATTTGGTGCGCGCGAGCCTGCGCCGGGCCTCGCCGATGTGGCCCGCGCCGAACGCTGTCGCGAAGGCGGCTGCGAGCTCGCCTCCGATCGCGGCCGGCTGTTTGCCCAGCAGCCAGCCGATGGAGCGGAGGATCGCCAGCGGCACCAGACTCAGCCAATGGAACACGAGAGCGAAGCGCGGCGCGTAGACCATGCGTCGGTGCAATTGGGCAGCACGGCCTGCCCGGTACAACCTGCGTCGCACCGACCAGCGGTTCGATCGCGCCGGGCCGCTCACTCCGTCGCCCGCCATCGCGACGCGGGCCCTCGGCACCAACGCAACCCGGTGACCGGCGAGCCGCGCACGCACGCCGAGGTCGAGACCGTCGTCGACGACGGGGAGACCGGGGTCGAACCCGCCGAGCTCGTCGAACACGGCACGGCGAACCAGCATCCCGGCCGAGGGCACCGACAGCACGTCGCTCACGCCGTCGTGCTGCGCCTGGTCGAGTTCGTCTTCGACCAATGGCACGCTTGCGCCCGCCGGGGTCATCGCGAGACCGAGTTCGCGAATGAACGCGCCGTCTTGCCAGTCGACGAGCTTGGGACCCGCGATCGCGACGGAGGGCGACACCTCGACCGTCGCCATCAGCCGTTCCAGCGCCTCCGGCTCCGGCGCGGTGTCTTGGGCGAGCAGCCAGAGCCATTCGTCCTCGCCGGCGACCGGCGGCAGCGAGCGCTCAGCCGTCGCGATCGCCTTGCCGAACGGCATCCGCTGCGTGGCGGCGAGCAATCGAGTGGGGCGAGCCGCTGCCAGCAGCGCAGAGGTCGCGTCGTCGGCGTCCATCCCGAGCACGACGACGGCGTCGGGTGCGCGCGTCTGCGCGCGCACCGCGTCGAGGGTCCGCTGCAGATGTTCGGCGCCTCGTGAGGCGACCAGGATGGCGGTGACTGTTGCGTGCATCGCAGACAGCCTAGGTGGCAGCGCACGCTGCCGTGGTCAGCGCGAGCGCGTGTGCGTCAATCCGGCGCGGCGGTCAGACGGCGCGTTTGCGCAGCTTGCGTCGTTCGCGTTCGGACAGTCCGCCCCAGATCCCGAACCGCTCGTCGTTCGCGAGCGCGTACTCCAGGCAGCGTGTGCGCACCTCGCAGGACCCGCAGATCTTCTTCGCATCGCGGGTGGATCCGCCCTTCTCCGGGAAGAACGCCTCCGGATCGGTCTGCGCGCACAATGCGTCGGATTGCCACGCGAGCGGATTGTCTTGCGCATCCTCAACGCCTGGATCAGCACTCATGCCGGTGCGAACACCGGGTACCCCGAGGCGAACCGGATCGACGAACCAGTTGTCGGGAACCCCGGAGCGATACTCAGGAACAGCCATATCGTTCTCCTACCCCCTGTGGTGCCCTAGCGCCGCGAGGACGCCTTGCACTAATTACACCGGTGTAGTTCAGGAGAGTCAAGTCGCAAATCGTAAAGGCTCAACCTCCTCTGGAGGGTTCGCGACGCGCCGAGGGATGCAACGATTCGCAACACGCCCGGGCGTTCTACCCCCTGGCCCGCGTTCGGGTGACGTCAGGACGCCGCTCGCCGGGCCTCCCAGGCGCTGCGCACCATCTGTGTCAGCGAGTGCCGCATGCGCCACCCGAGGTCGCGTGCCGCACGTTCACCGGAGGCGACGATGCGGGCCGGATCGCCGGCCCGCCGGTCCACGACGACCGGGCTGAACGGGATGTCCGTGACCTCGGCGATCGTGGTCATGATCTCGCCCACCGAGACGCCGTCCCCGCTGCCGAGGTTGTACACCGGTTCGATCGGGTCGCCGGTCTCCAACCGCTTCGCAGCAGCCACGTGAGCCAGCGCGAGATCGGCGACATGGATGTAGTCGCGCACGCAGGTTCCATCCGGCGTCGGATAGTCGTCGCCGTTGATCTGCGGGGTCCGCCCCTCCAGCAGCGCATCGAACACCAGCGGGAAGAGATTGTGCCTGCTGGTGTCGTACAGGTCGGGCTCGCCGGAACCGACGACGTTGAAGTAGCGCAGGCTGGTATGCCGCAACCCCGCAGCGATCCCCTGGTCGCGCAGCAGCCATTCGCCGATCAGCTTGGATTCGCCGTACGGCGAGGCGGGGGCCTTCGGGGAGTCCTCCGTGACGAGGTCGACGTCGGGCGTGCCGTAGACGGCGGCGCTGGACGAGAAGACGATCGAGCCGACCGCGGCATCCTGCATCGCACCGAGCAGGGTGGCGGTGCCGGTGACGTTCTGCTCGTAGGTGTGCAGCGGTCGCTGCACCGAGACACCCGCGTACTTGAAGCCGGCGACGTGCACGACCCCGCTGATGGGGTTGTCGCGGAAGATGCTCGCCAGTAGTCCGCCGTCGAGGATCGTGCCGCGCACGAACGGGATGCCGGGTGGCACGAACGACTCGTGCCCGCTGGAGAGATCGTCGATCACGACGACCTCGATGCCCTCCCGCGCGAACGCACGTACGACGTGCGCTCCGATGTATCCCGCTCCGCCGGTCACCAGCCACGCCATGATCGCTCCCTCCACGGGCCGCGCCCGCGGCCATCGCTACCCTACCGGGAGCGCTCAGGCGCTACCGGTTCGGCATCGCGACGAACAGGGTCGCGTCCCCCGTGACGGCGAGGGACGCCTCGTCGGGCGTCACGAAGAACGCTTCGCCGCGCGTGATCGGCGCCGTGCCCTGAGCTCCGGTCAACCGCGCCGAGCCGCTCGTGCACAGCACGATCGCAGCCCCGCCGAGCATGAGTCGCGATCCGGCGTCCTCTGCCGCGCGCGCGTCGAGCTCGGTCAGGCAGAAGTCGGCTACGTCGGGCCGGAACACCGAGAGCCCGGGCGCCGGGTGGCCGGCGTGCAGGTACGGCGCCGGCAGCGGCGTGAACTCGAGCACCCGAAGCAGTTCGGGCACGTCGATGTACTTGGGCGTCAGTCCCCCGCGCAGCACGTTGTCGGATGCCGCCATCAGCTCGACGCCGAGGCCGCTCAGATACGCGTGGATGTTCCCGGCGGGCAGATAGAGCGCTTCGCCTCGCCGCAGCGAGACTCTGTTCAACAGCAGCGAGAGCACCACACCGGGGTCGCCGGGGTACGCGTCGGCGAGCAGGACCACCGTCCGGATCCCGGGGGTGCCGGCTCCGCCGGCCACGATCGCGCGTGCCGCATCCGTGGCGACTGCGACGAGTTGGTCGACCTGATCCCCGCCGCCGAGCAGCCATCCGACGACGCCGCGCAGTACCTGCTCGGCGTCCGCCTGCATGATCAGGCGCCGGTGCAGTTCACGCAACGCAGAGGCCTCCTGGGCAGCCGAAGTCAGTGTGCCGATGTCGGCGAGCGCGCTCGAGAGACCCCGGAACCCGCACAGCGCCTCGAAGCCGTCTCTCAGAGCGAGGAGCATCTCGGGCTTGTGGAACGGATCCTTGTAGTCGCGGTTCGGGGCATCCAACTCGATGCCCGCCGCGTTCTCGCGGTTGAACCCGGCGAGCGCCTGTTCGCTGGAGGGGTGCGCCTGAAGCGAGAGCGGCGCCGCGGCTGCGAGCACCTTGAGCAGGTAGGGAAGGCGCGGCGGCGCGGCGGCCCCGAGCGCACGCGCCGGGTCGCGCTCGATCCACTCGGTCAGGGTGCGAGCACCGCCGGTCTGCTCCGGGTCGACGATCGCACTCGGGCTCGCCGGATGAGCGCCGAGCCAGAGCTCCGCCTCCGGGCCGCCGGAGGGCGTGCGGCCGAGCAGGTCGGCGATGGCGGTGGTCGAACCCCATGCGTAGTCACGGGGCGTGTTGTCGATGCGCACAAACATCCGCAAGGCCTCCAGTCGATCGTTAGACCAAAGTACCAACCGGCTTGGGCGGCACCGACCCCCTCCGTAAGCTGACGGCCGAGCGCCGCACCGCACCGCACGCGAGCGCGCCAGCCGTCAGCGTTCCCCGGGGTTCCCGGACGCATCACTCCACCCGACACCTCACGGAGCAGACATGTCATTCGAGCCCATCGCCGGCGACTTCTACGGTTACCAGAACGACCTCACCGCGCAGGAGAAGGACGCGCTGGCAGCATTGCGGGCGCACTTGGAGACCGAGGTGAAACCGATCGTCAACGAGTACTGGGAACGGGCCGAGTTCCCACGCCAGGTGATCGCGCCGTTGCATGCGTTGGGCGTCGCATCGTTCGGCTGGGAGGAGACCCGCCCGTTCGAGAACTCCGCGGTCTTCCGCGGTTTCGTCGCGCTCGAGCTCGCCCGGGTCGACGCGTCCGTCGCCACGTATGTGGGTGTGCAGAACGGCCTTGCCGCCGGGGCGATCAGCGCGTGCGGATCTGCGCAGCAGCGGGCGAACTGGCTGCCGAAGCTCGCCGCGGGCGAGGTGATCGGGGCGTTCGGCCTGACCGAGCCGCTGTCGGGATCGGACTCGGCGCAGGGCCTGCGCACGACCGCGGCACGCGACGGGGATCACTGGGTGCTGAACGGCTCGAAGCGCTGGATCGGCAACGCGACCTTCAGCGACATCACCGTGATCTGGGCGAAGGATGCCGCCGACGGCCAGGTCAAGGGCTTCATCGTGCCGATGTCGACGCCGGGCTGCACGGCGACCAAGATCGAGGGCAAGCAGTCGCTGCGCATCGTGCAGAACGCCGACATCACCCTGCAGGACGTGCGCGTTCCCGAGTCGCTCCGCCTGCAGAACGCCAACTCGTTCAAAGACACCGCCCGCGTGCTGCGGGCGACTCGAGCGGAGGTGGCGTGGGCGGCCGTCGGACTCGCCGTCGGCGCCTACGAGGCGGCGCTGCGATATGCGAAGGAGCGCATCCAGTTCGGCAAACCGATCGGCGCCCACCAGCTCGTGCAGGATCTGCTGGTGAAGAGCCTCGGCAACATCACAGCATCCCTGGGCATGGTCGTTCAGGTGTCGAAGATGCTCGACAACGGCGTGCAGCGCGACGAGCACTCCGCTCTGGCGAAGGCGTTCACCACCTCGCGCATGCGCGAGACCGTCGCCTGGTGTCGCGAGCTGCTCGGCGGCAACGGCATCGTGATCGACTACGACGTCGCGAGGTTCTTCGCCGACGCGGAGGCGATCTACTCCTACGAGGGCACTCAGGAGATGAACACCCTGATCGTGGGGCGGTCCATCACCGGAATGCCCGCGTTCGTCTGAGCGTCGCACGGTGTGCGCAGCGCCGCCGAATAGGCTGGGGCGCATGACGAGTGACGCCGGTGCCGCCGCGCCGGATTCGACGGCCGGTCGTGCTCGACAGGCGGACGGTGCGCACGCCACGGCACCGCACGTGCGAGCGTTGGCGCCACACGCCGGCGACAACGCGCTGATCGCGTTCGCGACCCTCGTGCTCTTCACGTTGCTCGCCGGTGACTTCTGGCGCGACCTGATCGGCTGGCTCGGTTGGGGGCTGCTCGCCGGATTCCTGAGCGTCGGATGCGTCGTCTATCTCGTGGTGCGCCGGCCCTCGCGCGACGCCGCCAGCGCGCGGATGCCGTTGCGCAAGGCGCCCAAGGCGCTCGCGCTGTTCCTGCTGCTGGCTCTGGTGTCGATCGCGTGGTCGTTCTACCCGGTGCCCACCGGGATCGCGTTCTTCGCCCAGACCGCGACGACCGCTGCCGGGGCGTTCCTCGCGCTGCGCCTCTCATGGGCCCAGATCCTGCGCGCTCTGGGCGCCGCGCTGCGGTGGGCGATCGGGCTGTCGCTGCTCTTCGAATTGATCGTCGCGGTTTTCGTGCGGCACCCGGTGCTGCCCCTCGTGCACCAGCCCGGCGGCGACTACTCGGCCAGCAGGCTTCCGCAGGCCTTCTACTGGAGCAGGGACCTGCTCCTCCACGGCGGACAGATCCAAGGCATCGTCGGCAACAGCAATCTGCTTGCCATGATCGCGTTGCTGGCGCTGATCGTGTTCGGCGTGCAGCTGCGGGATCGCACTGTGCATCCCGTCGCCGGCGTCGTCTGGTTGGCGCTCGCCGTCGCCACCTTCGCCCTGACTCGCAGCTCGACGATCATCATCGCTGCCGCCGTCGTCGCCGCCGTGCTCGGGTTCGCGGCCTGGACCCGCCACGTCTCCCCCGCCCGCCGCGTTCCCGTGTATCTCACCGCGGCCGTCGCGTTCGTCGTGGTCGCGGCATCGACGGCGCTGTCGTGGGGGATCATCCTGCGCGTGTTCGGCAAGAGCGAGGACCTGACCGGCCGCGTGACGATCTGGCAGGAGGTGATCGGGCTCGCCGGCCAGCGTCCCGTGTTCGGCTGGGGTTGGGTGAGCTACTGGGCGCCGTGGGTCGAACCGTTCAAGAACCTCGCGGAGCGCAACGGCGTGGTCTACCTGCAGGCCCACGACGCGTGGCTGGATGTCTGGCTTCAGCTGGGCATCATCGGGGTCGTCGTGTTCGCGGCGCTCGTGCTCACCACGGTGGGCCGCGCGTGGTTCGCCGCGGTCGACCGGCCGCGTAAGGGCCTGGACTCGCGGGAACCGTTCACCGCGCTCAGCATGTTGCCGCTGCTGGTGCTGGCCGCGCTGATCGCTCAGAGCCTGGCGGAGAGCCGCATGCTCGTCGAGGGTGGTTGGGCACTGCTCGTGCTGTTCTGCATCAAGACGAAAGTCGACCGCGCGTGACCACGGGCGCCGGTCGCCTTCCCGCCGAAGTGCGCGGGATGTTCGAGTCCGCGCGGTTCTCCTCCGCGCTCTCCCTCACGATCGTCGGCACAGCCTTCTCGACCCAGGCGATCCGATCGATGGTCGGATGGCCGGGACTGCTCGGCATCCTCGTGTCGCTGTGCGTGCTCGCCGCGTTCTCGTTCATCGCCCACCGCGGCGCGATCGAATGGCAGGGGCTGCTGCCCATCTCGATCCTGCTGTTCGCCGGTTGGTGCGCGATCTCGGTGATCTGGAGCCAGTACCAATGGGCCACGGCGGCAGGTGTGCTCTACCAGTTCATGTTCGCATTCCTGGCGGTCTATCTCGCCCTGGTACGCGACGCCATCCAGATCGTCCGTGTCGTCGGTGACGTGCTCCGTGCACTGCTCGCGGTCTCCCTCGCGCTCGA
This sequence comes from Humibacter sp., assembly GCA_035564555.1. Taxonomy (GTDB): domain Bacteria; phylum Actinomycetota; class Actinomycetes; order Actinomycetales; family Microbacteriaceae; genus DATMTS01. The sequence goes on along the minus strand of DATMTS010000110.1, from coordinate 859 downwards.
GATCCTCAGCGGGCTGCTGATCGACATGCCCATCAGGTTCCTCGCGATCCAAGGCAACCTGGCACGCGGCGGGCCCATCTCGGGCATCTTCGGCAGCCGCAACGAACTGGGCCTCGTCGCCTTGATCGCCCTGGTGACCTTCGTCGTGGAATTGCGCACCCGGTCAGTGTCGCGCGGCAAGGCGTCGTTCTCGATCGCGCTCTCGGCGTTGTGCCTGGTACTGACGAGCTCGCCGGTGATCGCGGTCGTGCTGCTCGTGGTCGTACTGGCCGTCACGGCTCTGTCGCTGGTGCGGCGGGTGCGCAATGCGCGCAGCCGGTTCTACTGGCAGATCGCGATCGGCGCCCTCGCTGTGGCCGGTGCGGTCACCGGGTTCTTGCTGCGCGCGCGCATCATCGAGTTGCTGAACGCCGGCAACGTGATCCAGGTGCGCTACGACGTCTGGATCCAGATGCTGCAGGTCATCCCCACCTACCAGTTGCAGGGCTGGGGCTGGATCGGCACCTGGAACGCCGATTTCGTTCCGTTCTCGATCGTCAACGCCCTCACCGGGCAGCCGCATGCGAACGGCTTGGATGCCTACCTCGACGTCTACCTTCAGGTCGGGCTGGTCGGGCTGCTGCTGTTCATCCTGCTCATCTCGCTCGCCCTCGGACGCTCCTGGCTGCTGGCGTCCAACAAACGCAGCATCATCTATGTCTGGCCGCCGCTGGTGCTGACGTGCCTGCTCACGGTGTCATTCGCGGAGAGTGCCGTGCTGGTCGAATCCGGCTGGATGCTGCTGGTGATCTGCTCGGTCAAGGCCGCGCAGGGCATGAGCTGGCGGGACGCCCTGCCGAAGTGACAGCACGATCAGCAC
>DATMTS010000109.1:0-10042 GCA_035564555.1 Humibacter sp. | reverse complement strand
GGAACCCCTGGTAGTAGCCGAGCAGGAGCATGGCGCGTGTGCGCGCGTACGACCGGCTGAGCATCGCATCGATCTGTTCCGGGGTGAATGGGCGTGGTTCGCCTTTGGGGACACGTATGGGCGCGAGGCGGGCTGTGGGGTCGTCGCCGCGGTACCCGTCTTCGACGAGCCAGTGGAAGAACGCGCGCATGGCGGCGCGCTCGGTGCGGCGCGTCCCGGGATGATTGCCGGGGCGGCCGAGATACTGGCGTAGGTCCCGTAGGTCCATGTCGATGAGCAGCTTCCCGAGCTTGTCGCGCGCGGTGCGCAGGATGCTGTCACGGTTCCGGATGGTCGCCTCGGCGAGGTTGCGCGCCCGCTCGTACTCGGCGAACGCAATGAGCATGTCTTCCCCCATGTCGGCAGGATGCCACTTTATGAGAGCCGTCTCATTTGCGCTCAGCGACGAACTGCTCATCGGATCTCTTGGCGTGTCGGCTCTTGCGCATGCAGGGATGAGTGCGTAAGGCAACTGCCGCCGTCGTCCACGACACGGGCGACTCGATGCGAACTGTACGGGCGCGCGCGGCGCATCGACCGGGCATACCGTTCGGCGTCTTCGATCCGGAAGAACCGGGCTTCGATGAAGGCGTGTGCGGGCGGCTCGTATCCGAGCAGCGTTGCCAGGTGCGCGACGTGTTCGGGCGTGTCCTTCGCGATGACGATGTACCGTTCCCCGACTGCGGTGTAGTCGTCGAGGTCGCTGGCGTCGCTGGCGGTGATGGTGTTCATGACGCCGCCTGCTCGCGGGTGAAGATGTCGGTCACCGTGGCAAGATGGGGGATCTCTGCCACACTGTCGCACTGTCGGGATTTCACCCAGGGGGTCGTCAGTTCGATCCTGGCAAGGCCCACGTTGTCGAGAAGGTACAAACCGCGGCGCTGACCGGCCGCACCCGTCGCGCGCAGCGGCGACGGTCCCGGGTGGGGTGTGAAGAGCGATTCGATGCTCACGCCGAAGAACGTGGCCGCGCGCGCGACCTCGGCCGTCGTGAAGGGCGTCGCGCCGGACAGCCGGCGGCTCATTGACATCGGCGTGAGGCCGAAGCGCGCAGCGAACTCAGCGTCGGTGAGTCGTGCGCGGGCTACTTCTGCTCGGATGTTGGCGGCGATCGTGTCTACAGTCGCATCCCGTTCGGGCAGGTGGGCGATTGTGCTCATGTGCGTGAGTGTAACGGATTCCGGTACGCAAGTGTTAGCGGAAGTTATGCGCGCCTCGCGGAGCGTGACACGGGCTCAAAAAATACGCGACACACCCTTGCATCCGTAACGAAAAGTGTTACCGTCTTTCACATGGCGGTACAGACGAACGAAGATGTTGCGGCGAAGGTTCGCGGAGTAGCGGCAGAACGTCGTGAATCGCAGGCAGCTCTGGCCCCCGTGATCGGCGCGTCCCGCATGGCGATGTCGCGTCGGTTCAAGGGCGAGACGCCGTTCACGCCGGAAGAGCTGATCAAGCTCGCGGCGCACATGCAGACGACCGTGAGCGTGTTCTTCGGCGAGCGGGCCGCAGCATGACCACTCAAGACCCCGGCATCCCCAGTGCCGGTGACGCCCCGCATCGGGGGAGCGCGGCGGACGCCGCGGCGGCAGCTACCCATGCCGCCGCGGTGCGCCGGCTCGTCTTCTGGGTGTGCGTGATCGTGTGCGCGTCGTGCATCGGCGTCGACGTCGTGCACCTGCGTGTCGACGGGTGGGCGGCGCTCGCGCTGCTCGCCTGGCTGGGCATGGCCGCGGCCTTCTGGACGGACATTGCCGATGATCCGTACCCCGACTCTCGTACGTCGCTGGATCAACGCGACGGCATCTGAACACATCGACCAAATCGGAGGGCACCCGAACATGGATCACACAGACGAACGGACCGCGCTTGAGCGGTTCCGTGAGGGCGAGAAGGCGGTGCAGCTGGCCGCGGTCGCGAAGACGTTCGACCTGCTCGACAACCTCGCCGACGACATGTCCGGCAACGAGCGGCACGACGCGGCATACGCGGTGTTCGTAGCGTTCCGGGACTGGATCATCGACTTCGAGATCGACTCGGGCGTGCACGTCACCGACGCGGAGTTCGCCGACGTGTGGGCCCGGATCGTCTGGCACGTGCAGGCGCACATGGCCGTGAACCTCGCCGCGGAGCGGTGGGCTGAGGATGTCGTGGTGGAGCTGCCCGACGGCAGCATCCTGAAGTGGCATTCCGCGAACCGTGAGGCCACCATCATCGGCCCGGGATGCGCCGTCGTGATCATCGACGAGCGGCCCGCAGTGCTGGGGCGTGCGTCGTGAGCGAGCAGCAGAGCGCAGACGACTTCCTGCGCAACACCCACGGCGTCTCCGAGGCGCACCTGGCGCAGCTGACCGCGCAGATGGATCAGGCCATGGCGTGGGAGCACCGCGCCGCCGTGATCGGGCGCGAGATTCGCCGCGCGAGCGCCGCCCTCGACTGGCCGATGGTCGAGCACCTGAGCCTGCACATCAAGGAACTGTTCGCGGAGGTCGGCATCACCGACTCGCGCGGGCAGACCGCCGTGGCCGCGGTGATCTCCCACCTGGGGAATCTGCTGCTCGCCGCCGAGAAGGGAACGAACGCATGAGCGTCAAGATGTCGGGCACGCTCCCGAACGATTTCGACCGGAACGGGCTCGACGTGCTGCACTCGCAGCTGGTCGCGCACCCTGACCGCCGCCACGTGGTGGTGATGGTGGTCGACACCATCCGTACCACGATCGAGCACGGCGGTGAGGACGAGCGCTACACCCCGACAGTGGGGGCGCTCTACATCGAGCCGATCCAGGACCGTGACGACGTCGTGGCCGTGTCGGAGATCATGTCGCGGGCCCGGGCGACCCGGACGGGTGACGCAACCCTCGACTTCGACTTCGGGGTCGAGGACCCGCTCGCCAAGGTCGCGCAGCGGCTGAAGGACGAGGGCGTCTCGGTCTCGGTCCGCAAGGGCGGTGAGTCATGAGTCGGCGCATCACGCTCACGGATGGCGCCGACGGCTCGCTCTTGCTCCACATCCAGGGCGACAAGATCGCGGGTCGCTTCAACGACGCGCTCCTCCTGCCCGACACGGTCGCGGCGCTCCGCGAGCACTTCGAGCACAAGCCCTGGCACGACGCCAAGCCTGGCGAGATCTGGGTGCTCGAGATCGCAGGCACCGGAAGCCCGCGTGCCTGGCAGATCACCGATCGGCGCTCGCACTTCTGGGCGCTCGGCGTCGGCTACCACGCCGTCACAGCTCGCGACATTCTCTCGGGTCGTCGCATCTGGCCGGAGGACGCATCATGACGGCCCTCGAGTTCGACGACCGACCCATGCTGGTGATCGTCCCGGATGGTGCGCCGGAGGAAGTGTGGATGGAGGCGCGCGAGTCGCGCGTGACCGCATCCCGCATGCACACGATCGCAGACGGCTCGATGAAGACGTGGCGGCGTGAGCTCAACGACCAGCTGAACGGCTCAGAGTTCCACGGCAACGCGCACACGCGCCGCGGTCACGAGCGGGAGGCGGAACTGATCCGGCAGGCCGCGTCACTCGATGGTGTCGCGGTGCTCGCGCCGTCGCACGCGCTCTACGCCAGCTGGGAGAACGAGCTGATCGGGGCGACACCGGACGGCCTGGGCATCCATGCCGGCTACGGGGACTTCGGCGCCGAGGCGAAATCGCACGCCGCGAACTGGGCGAGCGACGAGATCCCCGCTGACCACTACGACCAGATGCAGGGTGGCATGTACGTCACCGGCTTCGGGATCTGGCTGTACGTGTGGGAGGTCGAGGGCCAGCCTGGCATCCAGCACCGCTGGGTGCTGCGCGACGACAAGCGGATCGAGTTCCTGGTGCGCCGCGCGAACGAGTACCTGGCGTGGCGTGCCGCAGGCGCCCCGGACCTGTGGGGTGGCGTCGACGTCGAGGATGACGGGCACCTGTCCGGCTACCTCGCAGAGCAGCAGGCCGAGGTCGAGCACCGGAAGGCGAAGGAGGCGCACGGTGCGGCATTGAAGGCCCGTGCGGCGAAGCTCGCGAACGGTGACGAGCGGTTCCGACTGCCAGGCACGAACGCCGAGATGGTGTTCCAGCGCCGACCCGACACCATCACCTTCGATGAGGCCGCATGGGCTGAGGGTGACCCGTACACGTACAAGGTGTGGCTGGCGGAGAAGCAGTTCGTGGCGCAGCACGAGCAGGAAGCCGCGGAGCGGTTCCCGCTGGTGAAGCCGTCGGCGCCGACGTTCAGGGTGACCGCGAACGGGGGTGCGTGATGCAGACGAAATACGACGAGCTCGTCGCCCACCGTGACGCGCTCGCGCGCATCGCGGCCCGAGCGCTCATGAAGGGCGACAACGCGAAGGCTCTGCGGTTCGCTGCTCGGTTCGCGTCCGTCGAGGCTGAGGCGCTGCGGCACCTCGAGGAGGTGACCCGGTGAAGCTCTGGGATGACGTGGTGATCACCACCCCACACGAGGACGTGCGCCGGACGATCCCGATGCGCACCCCGGACCCGAAGTGGCATGTGGGTGACCTGGTGCAGGACGGCTCCGCCCGGTGGGTGATCGTCCGACTGGACCCGGCATCGGGTGTGGTGCGGCTTGAGCAGATGAACGCGACCAATGCGGCCGTCAAGTGGACGACCACTCTCGACAAGCTCCCGAGGAAGGCATCATGACCGAGAACATCGACGACGTCGCGCAGACGCTCGCGGAGTACGAACGCCTGGCGATCAAGACGGGCGCGAAGGTGCAGATCGAGCCGGCCGAGTTCACCGCTGACGGTGAGACCTGGACGCCGCTGTGGCTGTCGAACGATCACCCCCTGGCGGCGCGAGTGCGCGTGCACCGCGACGACATTGTGACGGAGCGGTTCGTGCCGTGGGCTGAGGCGGTGCCGACGGAGTCGGCGATGACCTCGGACGGTCGCCGCTGGTGTGACCTGTGGGCGGCGCGGCCGTCGCTGCGGATCGGCTCGTACATCACGCGCATGGCGCTCGGGACGGCGTTCCGGGACGCGATCGGAGACCGGCGCGCGCCGGACGATGAGGACGTGCCGGACATCGCCCGGCGCGTGAAGACGCAGGAGCCCGTCGAGGTCGACTGGGATGCCGCGATCGAGAACGCGCCGAACGTCGTCGACCTGGATCGGGTCTGGGCGGACATGCGCACGGCGCGCGCCCGGTCGGGCGCCCGCGAGGTGGCGTACAAGACGCGGCGGGCGGCGATGGTGCGCGGCGAGTGGGTGACCTCCGGTGATCTGCCCGCGCCCGAGCTGTCACCCGAGGAAGGGATCCGATCGCGGGCATTCTTCGGCGGCGATCCTGCCGAAAATATGCCAGCAGATATGCCATTCGCACCCGTCCCGGCGCGCCACGTCGACTCCGGCGCATCCGCCGGTCGACCCGACATCCGTCGCCCTCAGGATCACAAGCCTCCGCAGAACCGTGCAGCACGGCGAGCAAGCAAGAAGGGACGTCGGTCATGACTCTCAAGACGAGCATCGGCTACTTCGTGCAGTGCGACTACCCCGGATGCGAGTACACGACCGAGGACTGCAATGGCGAGTACTCGTCATGGACGGATGCCAGCTACGCGGTCGAGGAGTGGACCGAGGGCGACGCACACATCGCCGTGACGGTCGACGGGGTCGAGAAGCACTACTGCCCCGGGCACGTGATGTGGGGCGGCGAGGATGACGATGAGCTCGTGCCGGTTCCGGAAGGGATCGAAGGCGCGCTCGTCCTGATGCAGAAGCGCCTGCGTGAGCGCATCGCGTTCAAGTTCCGCGCTGCGGCCCTCCATCATGAGCAGCGATGCCGGGAGCTCGGGATGCCGCACCGCAGCTGGTTCACGTCGGGGGACCTGCGATGAGCATCGTGAACCCCGACACAGGAGAAGTAGTCGAAGCCCCCGGCGCCGACGTCGACCTGGTGACCCTCGACTTGGCAGGGCTGAACGAGGAAGCCCTGCTGGCGATGTTCCCCACACCGATCCAGGCCGCAGGCGCACTGCTGAAGGCCCGCGCGGTCGCACGCCGCGCACCCCAGGCCCTGAAGAAGTACCGGGGCGAGCTGCTGAAAGCGGAGCGTGACCTGAAGGTGGCGCTGGGCATGGCGATCCGGGACCTCCGGGACGAGTACCCGAAGGCCACGGTGACGGAGCTGCGCGACATCGCCCACGGCACATCCGGGCGGGTGCGTGACGCCCAGGACGCCCGCGACACGGCATGGCTGATGCTCGAGTACGCCCGCGACTTCGACCGGGCTATCGGGCGGGACATCGACATCCTCCGGAGCTTGAACGCGAACTTCAGGGGTGAGCACTAATGAGCACGCCCTACGCGGAGTTCATCGCCCGCCGGCGGGCGCGCATCGGCACCGACGGGGTCGAGGTCGCGCGCGCATCCCTGCACTCATCCCTGAAGCCGTTCCAGCGCGACATCGTGCAGTGGGCGTGCAAGGTGGGCCGTCCGGCGGTGTGGGCCGACACGGGCCTCGGGAAGACGCGCATGCAGCTCGAATGGGCGCGGAGCATGGCGGAGGTGTCCCTCATCGTGGCGCCGCTCGGTGTGGCACGGCAGACGCCGGAGGAAGCCGCGCTGATTGACTCGAGCGCGCGCTACGTGCGGTCGATGGGCGACATCGACGGCCCCGGCGTGTACGTGACGAACTACGAGATGATCGGCGAGTTCGACCCCCGGCGCATCGGCGCGGTGGCGCTCGACGAGGCGTCGATTCTGAAGCAGTCGGACGGGAAGACGCGCACGCGCCTGATCCGCCACTTCGAGCCGGTGCCATTCCGGTCGACGTGGACCGCGACCCCGGCGCCGAACGACCCGGAAGAGCTGACGAATCAGGCTGAGTTCCTGGGGCACATGACCCGGACGAACATGCTCGCCGCGTACTTCGTGCACGACCAAGACGGCTGGCGGCTGAAGGGCCACGCGATCGACCCGATGCTCGACTGGATGTCGCAGTGGGCGGTCGCGATCCGACGCCCGTCCGACCTGGGCTACGCGGACGACGGCTACGAGCTGCCCGGCCTGGACATCATCCCCGAGCTCGTCGACGTCGACATTGAGCCGGCCGACGGGGAACTGTTCGCGGTCTCGATCGGTGGCGTGTCGGGCCGGTCGCGGGTGCGGCGCGAGTCGATGGACGCGCGCGTGGCGCGCACGGTCGGTCTCGTGGAAGCCGAGCCGGCTGAGCCGTGGCTGATGTGGTGCGGTCTGAACGATGAGGCCGACGCGCTCGAGGCGGCGATCCCCGGCGCGGTGAACGTGCACGGCTCGATGAGCCCGGACGAGAAGGCAGACCTGCTACTCGGGTTCGCGCATGGCGACTTCCCCGTGCTGATCACGAAGCTGAAGATCGCCGGGCTCGGCATGAACTACCAGCATTGCGCCCGCATGGCGTTCGTCGGCCTGAACGACTCGTACGAGCAGTACTACCAGGGCATGCGCCGCTGCTACCGGTACGGGCAGTCGCGCGTGGTCCGGGCGCACATCGTGCTCTCGCATGTCGAGGAGCAGATCGCGGCGAACGTGCGCCGCAAGGAGAGGCAGGCGAACCGCGTCATCGACGGTCTGGTCGCGCGCAACAGCATCAGGAGGGCAGCGTGAACGAGGACGCCTACATCACCGACGAAGCCGAGGGCCGCATGTGGCGATTCATGCTCGGCGACTCGGCGGAGCGGATGACGGAGATCCCCGACGAATCGGTCGATCTGTCGGTGTACTCGCCGCCGTTCCAATCGCTCTACACCTACTCGCCATCACCGCGCGACATGGGCAACAGCCTGGACCGGGACGACTTCTTCGAGCAGTACGGCTACATCATCCGGGAGAACCACCGAATCCAGAAGCCGGGCACCGAGTGCGTGGTGCACGTGCAGCAGACGTCGACGACGAAGGCGACGCACGGCGTCGTCGGGCTGACCGACTTCCGGGGTGACGTGATCCGCGCCTACCAGGCGGCCGGCTTCGTGTACTTCGGCGAGAACGTCGTCGACAAGGACCCGCAGGCTCAGGCGATCCGCACGAAGGCGCACTCGCTCATGTTCGTGACGAAGAATAAGGACTCGTCACTTTCGCGCATGGCCATGGCCGACTATGGGCTGATCTTCAAGAAGCCCGGCGAGCGGGACCGCCCCGTGAAGACCGACGTCACGAACGACGAGTGGATCGAGTTCGCCCGGCCCATCTGGTACGGCATCCAGGAGTCGGACACGCTGAACGCGCGGATCGCCCGCGAGGACGACGACGAGCGCCACCTGACACCGCTGCAACTCGGCTTCACATCGCGGTACGTGCGGCTGTACACGAACCCGGGCGAGACGGTGTTCTCCGCGTTCGGCGGCGTCGGCTCCGAGCTGTACGTCGCGGTGAAGCACGGACGCCGCGCGCTCGGCATCGAGCTGAAGGCGTCCTACTGGCAGACCGGATGCCGCTACCTCGAAGAGCTCGAGGCGGAGATCGCGGCGCCGAAGCTGACGGATCTGCTCGACGAGGTGCACTCGTGACCGTCTCAGCAGAGCGTAAGCGGAAGATCATCACCCGTGACGGCGGGGTGTGCATGCTCGCCCTCGAGGGCTGCACGGGCCGGGGGGAGACGGCGGATCACCGCGCGAACCGCGGTCAGGGCGGATCCCCGATCCTCGACGACGGCGCGAACCTGGTGTCCGCGTGTGTCCCCTGCAACGGGAAGAAGGAAGACGACTGGTCGGTCCGTGAGGAGCTGATCGCACGGGGTGTGCGGGTGGAGAAGGCGGCCACGAACCAGCGCACCCTGGACCGCGCACGGCAGACACCGGTGACGGACCCGCTGGGGCGGAAGTGGTGGCTGATCTCGGACACGGAACGGGTAGCAGCATGAGCGCCGCAGTCGCCGAGCGCACACGCGCGATGCTACTCCGCCATGGTCTCGATCTCCGCCTTGCCCCACGATCCGTGGACGCCGGCGAACGCGCGGCCGACGACATCATCGACGTCCTCTTCCAGGATCTGGGCGATGTGGTTGTCACCGCGCACAATGACGACGACGGTAACTGCGAGCCTATCGCCGGATGTGCAGCCTCTGATGACTCGCCTCTCCGCCACCGAGTAGCCGGCGAGCTCGCGGCGCGCGTAGCGCTCGATGAGCTTCGCGAAGGCGTCCCAGTCCTTCGCGTCGATCGTTCCGTCAGTCGTCACTCGCGTCTTCCCCATGCGTACACCCTGGCAGACGAGGCGGCGCGATGAGCGTGCCAGCCTACGCCATGACGTCCGAGCGGATGCGCAGTCGCGCGATGACGTACGTCGTCTGGTTCGAGAAGTCGTGGACCTTCAAGGTCGGGCGCGCGTGGAAGTGGTCGCGGATCGAGCACATGATCCGCAATGGCGGATACGTGATCGTCTGCCAGCGCGGGACGGACGGCACGTGGGAGCGCGAGGCGCTCAAGGTGCTTCGTCGCTGGTTCCCGCCCGCGTTCACCGGCTGGCGCGACGCCGAGAGGGTTCTCGGTAGTGGTGGCGGCGGCTGGACTGAGTGCTTCTACGTGGAGCCGGAGGATGTCCAACTCGGTCTCGATCTGTGCATTCAGGGATTCGCAAGAGGGAATGACGTTCATGTCGATGAAGCAACGGATGATCAGCGCGAGGGATCTGGATCATCTCGACCCGATTCCGGCCGTCGCGAAGCCGATGGCGCTGTGGCTGTGGCTGAATCTCGACCCGCTGGGCCGAGGGCCGATGGATCTGGAATGGATCGCGGAGCAGACCTCGACGGACCCGGAGACTGCGCTCGAGCATCTGCTGATGCTTATGGAGGCCGGCTTCCTGACGACGTATCAGGCGAACGGTGCCGAGTGGCTGCTGCTACTGCACCCGCTCAAGGCGGATCTGCGGCGCACGAAGATTCACACACCGGAGCCGCCGCCGGATCGTCCGTGGACATCCGTGGCTGTGGGTGGGGGAGCGCGCGGGCGGGCGCGGGAGCAGGCGCGGGAGCGAGCGCGGGCGGAGGCGTCGGCGCGGGCGAGCGCG
>DATMTS010000108.1:0-18979 GCA_035564555.1 Humibacter sp. | reverse complement strand
TGCCGGGGCGTTCATGTCGTTCAGCAGCGCTTTGAAGCGCAGCGCGATCAAGCTGTCGAAGATCTGCAACGACCTGCGGCTGCTTTCCAGCGGCCCTCAGGCGGGTTTCGGTGAGATCAACCTGCCGCCGATGCAGGCAGGCTCCAGCATCATGCCGGGCAAGGTCAACCCCGTGATCCCCGAGGTCGTGAACCAGGTGGCGTTCTCGGTCGCCGGCGCGGACGTCACGGTGACGATGGCGGCGGAGGCGGGTCAACTGCAGTTGAACGCATTCGAGCCGGTGATCGCCCACTCGCTGCTGCAGTCGATCACCTGGATGCGGCAGGCGTTCAGAACGTTGCGGATCAACTGTATCGACGGCATCACAGCCAACGAAGTGCACCTGGAGAACATGGTCGGGTCGTCGGTCGGCGTCATCACGGCGCTCACCCCTTACATCGGCTACGCCGCGGCCGCAGCGCTCGCCAAGACGGCGTTGCTCACCAATCGAAATGTTGCCGACCTCGTCGTCGAGGCGAACCTGATGAGTCGTGAAGAAGTCATAAGACTGTTGTCACCGGGCCGATTGAGCGGACTCGAGCCGGCCACCACGGCCATCCCGATCGCTGACCATTCTCACCTCGTCGGCTTGTGACCTCCATCGCCATATGGCGATCCATCGGCGCCGGCCCATGACCTTCACCTTCGGGAACACCGGGCCGATCACTGCCTGCAGCTCATCCGAAATCGCCCACCCGACACGGCTCCGAACCTCACCCACCCGGCACCGAAAAACAGCTTTAGCAAGATCTGGCCGGCTGAAAATCGTGTCAAAGACTCTGCCAGTACTCGTACATGGATTTCTCATGCTCAAGATGGGATTGAGCCCATAGTCCCATCGTTTCTTCGGTGAGCTGCCGGGGCGCGCATGAAACGGTGCTTGAAGAGTTCGGCGTGCTCTTTCCACGTGGCGGCACAGACCTGGGCGGGCACAGACTCGGGTGACGCGTGCAGGTGGATCAGCAATGCTCCTTCACCGGCGCTGCGAGTGCAAAAATGCGTCGCTCGAAAGTTCGGGGAGTTCGCGTGCAGAGCAGTGCGAAGAGCCTCATTTCCTCCGACGTCGAGCAGTTCGCCCGCCTCGTTCGCCTGCGTCACTATAGCGGCTGCAATGCGAGCGGAGGCCGTTCTGGTCTGCGGCAGGGGCCGGGAGAAGAACGCCTTGGTGGGCTGGAACTTGAGAGGGTTGCCCATTCGGATCATTGGTCGGTGGCGACGGTTCAGAAGCGATCGGAGGAGGAGGCGGGGAGTCGGGACTGGTCTCCGAGGCCGAGCCCGAACGGGTGCGGACCTCCCACAAGCCAGGCGATCGAGCCGATGAGGGGGAATATGACCACCACGGCCGACCAAACCCACTTTTCCAGGCGGTTCAGCGAGGGCGTCCGCGCGATCTGAGCGATGGCATACGCCAACGCGCCGACGTACAGCAGGCCAACGATCCCAACGACAACCACAACGGTCGGCTCCACGAGAGCCTCCATTCGTACCGGTACCGGGCAGTCTGCCCGCTCAAGCGTATGCCGATCTTCCTCACTACCGCACCAACAGAATGAAGGGATACCCCGTGAGCCAAACTGGTCGCGCCAGCGGCAGGTGGGTCGATCGCCAATGTCGAACTACCTCGGAGGCGCCTACTTCTTCACTTGCGTATCAACGGATCCATCGTGGCCGTTCTCAACAATCGAAAGCACCGTGAAGACGTATAGGGGAGCAGTTACCACCCAGGAATATCTGGAGAGCGGTCGGCTACAACTCAAGGACGCGAACTACGCTGGCCTCGTGCCCAACCCTTTCCCCGGCCTCGTCGCGGCCGGCGCAACGATCGCCGCGCTCCTCGCCTTCGGAGAGGTGACCCATTGGCGAGCGAGCCGCAGACGTCTCGGCATCGGTAACCTGACCGGTGCCGGCACCGGTCAGACAGAAGCGATCGTTGTCCTCGGCTACAAGAACCGAGGACACCGAGCGAACTACATGAACCGCTATCGCGTCCGCGCCGCGCTCCGCTCCGTCGATCGCTCAGCGCGCGAGAGCGTGCTGGTGTTCTGCGGCGGCCCCGTAAGCGGAGAAGTCTCTGAGGCAGAACTGATGGAGGACTTCGCACGCAAAGCCCTCGGCTACACCGGTCCATCGAAGCTCGACACGGCAAGCAAGTCAACGTGGGAGAACATCCAAAACGCGATCCCTCTCGTCGAGCCGGCTGACACGATCAAGATCGTGTCCAACTCGCTGCACGCCGAGAAGGGCCGAGCCTATCTCTGGAGGCTTCGGCCTGACCTCGCGAGCCGGCTCGTCAAGGGCGCGGACTACCGCACTGGCGAGATCGTCTTCGTCAAGCCCTTCGCCGCTCTCCTGGGGCTCAAGAACCTCCTGGCCCTTCCTACCGCTCACGGGTAGCGCGCATATGGAGCGAGTGTCAGCCGCGGGGGCTGACGAGGTGCGCGCATTCCTTCAAGAAGTCGATCTGACTCTGGCAGGCATTGACGACCCCAGTGTTCGGTTATGGATTGAACGTGGAGATCGTGGCGAGATAATCGGAAGCACCGGATTCGAGTTGAGCCATGACAACAGCCACGCGCTTATCAGGAGCGTGGCGGTCACCCCGAGCCACCGCGTCGCGGGAGCCGGCTCAAGGCTCGCACGTTTTGCCATGCAGAGGGCCGACGCAGCTGGCGCAACGCGCGCCTGGCTGTTCTCTCGCCGTTCGGGTCCGTTCTGGCAGAAGCTCGGATTCACTGGCGCAGATCGAGATGAGCTTGCTGCTGCGCTGTCTAACACGCATCAAGTAAGACTCTTCGTACAGTCTGGCCAGCTTGAACGCGAAGTGGCCTGGTCTCGCGCCCTCGAGGGCCGCGCCCTTTGACGCAACCGCCTGTTGCCGATTTCCACGGCGCGCTCCTTCGCAGCACCGGGCCCAGGCAGCCTGGCACCTGAACCAACGCATGGCGCCCCGGGCTGCTCGACTCGCTGATGAGCCTGGATCAGGCCCCGTGAGAGACCGACGTACGGTCGCCATCCGATGTCACGTGCCGCTGCCATACTGCGGGGGTGCAGATTGAAGACTTGCAACACGAGGTCGAGTCCGTGTCGGACTACTACGCGAAGCGACACATCATCGACCGGACCGACGACTGGTTTGTGCTGAAGCTCAACGAGGAAGTCGGTGAACTCACACAGGCGTACCTCGCCAGGTCAGGGCAGGCACGAGACAAAGGGCGCACGCCTGTCGAGCTCAATGAGCACTTTCGCGCCGAGGTCGCTGACGTGTTGGCGCAGGTGCTGCTCATCGCCGAGCGCTTCGAAATCGACCTTGCCGATGAGGTCAAGCGCAAGTGGCTCGTGTGGAAGCCGGCACCCTGATGGATGCTGTTTGGTACGTCAAAGCGGTCAGCTCAGCAGGGTTCAAGCGCTGAGAGGAGCTCGCACAGGTCGTTGATTTGAGGCGCGAATCACGAACCCTGTTCCGGTGTCCACATCGAACACCCGCCTCGGTGACCCCGACGAAGCCGCGGCAGACTCAGCAATCGAACTAGGAACGTCGGAGCGAAAGGGTCCTGCGGAACTCAGCCGGTGACGCGAAAAGATCCACTCCATGACTTCGGTTCACGCTGCACTCAAACCCGGAAAGAGAGGCGCGAAGTACGCACGAGGACTATGCGATTCAGGGCCCATCGTCGGTAGACGATCGTTGTCGGAACGCGCGAGCAGTATTGTGGCTGGGTGACGACCGATTTCCCGTACTTTCCACCGGGAAGCCGCGTCGCGATCCGTGAAGTGCTCCGCGGGAAGGTCTGGACGTCGCGACCAGTCACGGTCATCGAAGATAACGCATCGCAGTTCGTCTCCTACCTTCGACCGGGTACAGTCATCGACTATCCCGTAAACGTCAGTCACGGTGAGCGAACATTCGCGATGTGGCTCTCCGGCGGGTGGGAGCTGGGCGAGAAGGTCTTCCGCGCGCCAGGGATGCTCCGCATCGCGCCGGTGGGTCAGCCGTTTGAAGTGTTTGCCCCCGTCACGCTCGAGGGAGGTGTGGCCTCTTGGTACGTGAATTTCCAAAGGCCCTTGACCCGGACGCTGCAAGGGTTCGACACCATGGACGAAACACTCGACCTGATCGTGGCAAGCGACTTCTCCACTTGGGAGCGCAAAGACGAAGACGAACTCGAGCTTGCGGTGGCTATGGGTGTCTACGACGCCACCGAGGCCCAACGCATTTCAGACGCATGCGACTCGGTCGAGAACGTCTTGCGCCGAGGAGCGGTTCCGTGGGACCGGCGCTGGCATGACTGGAGACCCTCCCATGCGGCCCGTGGAGGATCGCTTGGCGCGACCTAGGAGGTTCCGAACGTGTGGGTCTCGACTTGTTCGGTAGCTTTTCGCAGTACCCGGATGGCCGTCGCGATGTCGTCAGGTTCGACGCCGACGAGTGCGATCTCGCGTACCTCGGCGAAAGGATCGAGGATGGCGTCCCACTCGTGCGACCGTCGGCGGTCAGGGCGACGAGTCGCTGCCGCTGATCCGCGTAAAGTTCTGAGACGATTGCCTGTTGCGAGAACTCCAACTGACAATCTCCACGGTCGTCCGTGACCACGTCGATCGCGTTGGCGGCGATCGCGCACGACAAACGGTAGCCACGAGCACTCCGACATCCGGTTCAACAATGACGCCACACCTGGCGATAGGGGAGGAAGTCGGCAATGTCTCGCAGACGCCGCCGTTCTGGATGGTCGCTCGGCGTCGTTGTCGCCGTTGTAGCGGTGGTGGCCGGCATGGCCGCCTTCGGTTTCGGCGACCGTCCCACGCCGGGTGACGCTGACGTCTCGACCTCGACCTCGACCTCGAGCGCGTCCGCCCCGACATCGACGCGGACTGCCTCAGCTTCCGGGTTGCGCCAGGTGCACTCGCCCGGTCGCGTCGCCATCGACGAGCAGCTGGTCCCGGGGCGGTGCCACGTGCGCACGGTCGACGGGAAGGCTGGTCGGGTACTGCCGGATGCCGCGTGCACGCCGGGCGCGATCGATCCTGCGGTGACCCAGTCGAGCATCCACCGGACGATCTGCGTGCGCGGCTACACCGCCACGGTGCGGCCGCCCGAGTCCGACACCGGACCGGCCAAGCACGAGTCGTTGGCCGACTACGGGCTGGCCTACACGCGCACCATCGAGTACGACCATCTGGTGCCGCTGGAGTTGGGCGGCACCAACGCGGTGTCGAATCTCTGGCCCGAGCCCAACGCGGCCGGCGCGCGCGGCGTGAACAACCCTAAGGACCGTGTAGAGAACACGCTGCGCGCGGCCGTGTGTGGGGGCCGCGTGTCCCTCGCGGCCGCTCAGCGCGCGATCGCGCACGACTGGACGACCGCGACCGCCACCCTCGGCCTCTAATCTTGGCGATAAGGCAGGCTGATCAGATCAACCGCTCGATGTGAGCGTCCCTGACGGCGCGGCGTCGGAGGCCCCGAACGGTCAGCACCAGGCCGAGCCCGGCCTCCCAGACGATCTCGGGGATGGTGAGCGCGGCCGAAACCGGTGAACTCTGACCGTAGAGCCCGAAGAGCACCGCGATGCCAGACAGGCTCATGAGCGGGCCCCCGATCAGTCCGAACAGCGTCAGCCAACGCGGCATCAGGCCGGAGCGGTACGCCATCCAGCCCAGCAATAGCCCGTTGCCCAGGCCGACGACGAAACCAGGGCCAAGTAAGAACGTCGCGTCGTGCAACGCGATGAATGCGGCGGCTGTGCCGGAGGCCGCGCGGCCCCCTGGGGAGCGATGCAGGGCGACAACGGTGAGCACGGCCAAGATTCCGACGGCGATGAATCCGCACTCGGTGAGCCGTGCTGCGACGTAGCCCATCGAGAGAGCGGGGAACCGTTCGCGCAGAATCGGGAAGAGCGCCAGGGCTGTGCCGATGTTTGCGGCGATCAGGACGAGTTCACAGACCACTCCGAGCAGCGGCCCGTTGTCCGAGGCGGTGCTTGTAACGTATCCGGGCTCGGTGAGCAATGGGACGTACAGCTGCGCGCCAGCGATCGCCGAGACGAACGTAAGCAGGAAAAGCAGGCCGGCAACGAGCGAGAGAGATCGGTCGCGGGTCGGGGACGGTATTCGCGGCGCGGGCAGGCCGGTTGCAGGGTCCATGAGTGTATGTCCTTCGGATCGTTGGGCGCAGAGGTGTACGGCGTACACCTCGCTTGCGAGCATAGGTGTACGATGTACACTTCGTCAATACCGCGAACCAAGCAGAAAGAAGTGCGGATGAGCGACGAGAGTCGAGCCGGCCGCCGTCGACTGTCACGAAATGCAGTGCTCGCCGCGGCGCTCTCGCTCGCTGACCGGGAGGGCAGCGCTGGACTGACCATGCGCGCGCTCGCCCGGGATCTCGGCGTGGTGCCGATGGCGCTCTACAAGCACGTGGCCGACAAGGACGAGCTGATCGACGGCATGGTCGACATCGTCTGGTCCGAGGTCGAGGCTCCGGTGGCGGCCGCCGATCAGAGCCTTTGGCGTCCGGCGATGGGCGCTCGCGCGGTGTCGCTCCGACAGGCACTGGGCCGTCACCCCTGGGCGGTCGGCCTGATGGAGACTCGGATGCACCCCGGCCCCGCGAATCTCGCCCAGCACGAGGCGATGATGGGCTGCTTACGGAGGGCCGGGTTCTCGTTCCGCGCGACCGTGCATGTGACCTCGGTGCTCGACGCATACGTGTACGGGTTCGCCCTGCAAGAAATGTCGCTCCCGTTCGATTCAGCGGAGGAGTCCGGTCAGATCGCGCAGCAGAAGCTGGACGCGCAACCGGCGGAGTTGGCTGCAATGTTCCCTTATCTGATCGAGGTCGTCTCCGAACTGGCGACAGCCGGCTACGACTACGACGCCGAGTTCAATACGGGCCTCAACCTCATCCTCGACGCCGTCGAGGTGCTGCGACCGGAGTGGTCGCGTACGAATTCACGTAGCCCTCGGCGACCTGCTTCGGGCGCGCACGTGCAACAGCGCCCCATCGCGCCCTCCTAGTCGGCCGCTCAGCATCCTGCAAAAGGACGTCGTAGCACGCAGGGGCGCCGATCCATGGGAGTACGTTGTGTTTGCGCTTTTGTCCTTGATGATCGCACGTAGGTCGTCGCGCGTCGCCCCGCAGAGGAGCACGTCTGTGTCACGGGCAGTCACAGACTCAGCGAAGTGGTACCGGTTGAGAAGAACTGGAAGCGGCACGTTGACAACCGCTGTACCTTGAGAAAAAGCCGAATGTGCAGATCGAGTTCTCGACCCTTCTGGATTGAGGTGGCGACATGAGACGACTCTGGATGGTCTTTCCGCTCTGCACGCTCGCGGTTGGTGGCCGTGTTGGCGCCCGTGGGCGACGATGAATCGACTGTGGCTGGTGATCACGGTCTTCACCCTCATCGCAGTGGCCGCCGTGCTTGCCGCCGTGTATGGGTTCTTCTGGCTGCAGAACGTGCTCGACCCGGACCTGCAGGAGCCCAGCACAATGTCGCAGCATCGTGCCATCGCCCTCGTCGTCCGGCCCAGGACGGCATCCTGGTTCCTGGCAGGGATGGCTGATCCTCGCCGCCGTGGTCATCGCGATCGTCGTCTTTGTCGTACTGCTCAAGACCGGGTTGCTCTAATGCGTGCGTCATCGTGAGCGGCTTCCTCGCCTGGATGGCGGGTTCCGGAATCGTGCAGGGGGTGATCATCGGCCTCACCTTCGCGTACCTAACCACGATCTTCGTGTTAAGCGCGGTGGCGAAGTCCGAGACGAGGACCGTCAACGGCTGGAGCGCGATCCGTAAGGCCGGTCGTCCCGGCAACGGTCTGCTGGTGCGGGCAGCATTGCAGAAGGCTCTGCCGGTCGTCAACGTGTTCGAAGAGGCCGCCTACTGGACGGCGACCAGCGATGAGGCAGGGGGTCGATTCAGCGGCGAACGTGCCTATCGTATTCATTTCCCGGCAGATCGGCTTCCCCCGAACGGGGCCTTCTGGTCACTCACGGCGACGGACACCGTCGGCTACATGATCAGCGGCCGGTCGAGCGTGAACAGTCACTCCGGTCTTGTGAAGAACGCCGACGGCTCGGTGGACATTCTGCTGCAGCCGCATCAGCCATCCGGCGCGGCACCGAACTGGATAACCACACCGGCGGGTCGGTTCAATCTCATGCTCCGTGCCTATCTGCCAGGAGCCGCAATCGTGGACGGCGACTACGAGGTGCCGCCGGTCGTCGAGGTCCGGTCATGAATCGCCTAATCCTGAAATATGGCACCGGGGTCACGATCGTCATTCTTGCGATCTTCGCCTGGGTCATCTATCGGCGGATCGCTGATGGCGGCGTGGACGCGATCGTCCTGTTGGCTGTGACGGCTGTTCTCGTGTGGGTGTTCGGAGCGTTCGTCTTCATCTACTTCTGGCCGCGGATCACGGTCGGCGGCTTCAAGCGGATAATCGTGACACGCGGGTTGGGCGGCGGTCCGATACCCGTGAACACGCTCTATGCCGTGCCGGAGAGTCCATCCCAGTCCGCATCGTCCGGCAGCGTCATCGCGACGGGTGCCGATGATGTCCTCTACCTCGGCGGTTGGCTGGATGTGAAGGCCGGACCGCGAGTGCTGCACGTACCCGAAATGGACGACCGCTACTACAGCGTGCAGTTCACCGACCCCACCACCGGGGCTAACTTCGCCTACGTCGGCAAACGCACGACCGGAACCGGCATCGGCGACTTCATCGTCTGCGAACCTGATTGGCACGGCGAGACGCCGGCAGGTATGGCCCGGATCGACATACCGCATCACGCCGCTCTGCTCATCGGTCGCGTGTTCGTCGCCGACGAAGACGACCGAGGTGCGGCGTATGCATTAGCGAAACAGATCCAGCTCACACCGTTACAACGACCCTGAGGGTCGGCGTGCGCCGATCACGCCGAGTTCCGGGAACCCACCCTCATCCAACCCTGCAACCCAAGTGGATCAAGCGCACGGTGGGGACCGCTTGCGGTCGCCGGATTCGGCTGGAGGAAGCAGCCTGGTCAGGGCGAACCAAGTCGGCCTGGATCGCGCGGACGACCGAGGGCGAGGGTTCCGGGCGCGAGAAGTCCTGATCCCAGCGGACCGGCGGAATTCCGTCCCGCCGGTGGCGAGCGACGAAGCGCGGACTGGACTTCGGCAATCATGTGCTCGAGTTGCCAAGGGGGGCTCGGGGTCGACCGTCTGAGGCCGATTGGGCGCCACCAGTCCGGGCGCTTTCGCGGCATGCGCGCCTGCTCCCAACGCGCGCGCGCCCACGTGGGAGACGGGTGCGGGCTTGCGCGGCAGACCGGGCGGCCGCCACCGCAGGACTATTCACCTCCCTTACGATGCGGCGGCTAGAAACCGCCGGCGCATCTGCTGGGCGGCACCGAGCTCACCAAGGCCCGGGCTCGGGCGATGCCTCGCGGGCGCGACGAATGTCGGCGCCTCTGCTAACTGGCGCGGGAGGCCAACGTGGCCGCTCCTATTCGGGCTCGTGGCGCTCCTCGCGATATCTGCGCGTGAATCTGCGGTATGCCCAGACGATTCCCGTGACGATAGCTCCGAGTGCTACGACTTCTGCTCCGATGAGCAAGTGCCAAGTGGTCAGCATGATCCTCCCGATTCTACGGCTAAGCCGACCAGTCCTCGGTCGCGACTCCGCTCCTCACTGTCGTTTGCAGCCAGAATGTGGTCGTGTAGGGGAGGGCACACATCGATGCGTGAACCTCCAGGCGCGATCTTGTGCGCCCCGCTTGCCGAAGTAGTTCTTCTGAGTTCCGCATGCACCCCCGATCGACCAGGTTGCACCGTAGTAGTTCGTGACCGTGTTCGTCGACGCGTTGTAACCCGTGGTGAATCCCATGCTCACCAAGCCACTCACATGTCGACCTGGCAGTTGTTGCGGATGCTCCCGCTGACTGAGCAGCCGTGCGGCGGTGCCTCGCCGGGAGTCCCCGCCGGAATGCCCTGAGCGCCGGGGAGCCCGCCAGCGCCGACATATGGATCAACGCGCACGCGGTGCGGACGACGAAGGGGACGCGCACCACCTCGACGCGACTGCCGAGTACGTCGTGCCCATATGAGTGCCCGGTACACGCCGGTTGAGATCATCGCCGGGGGAGAGCGCGACACGCGCGAAACCTTCGCGGAGCTGTACGTCGAGCTGGCCGAACTGCGGCAGGAAGCCGCGTCATGCTACTACCGGGCGTTCGTCGACCCGGCAGCGGCTGAGGGGCCGGCCTTCCACCCAGCGCCTGCAGGATTCGGAGGCAACGAGTTGGCGCGGCCGGCGCGCCGCGTGGACCTATCCCGCCTCACCGGCGCAGGCCTTGCGCTCTACGCCCACGGCGTGCGGGCGGCGCTAGACAGCGTCAACGAGGCAAGCAGTCGCCCCAACCCGCCGATCACAACCCCCTTAGACGATTGCCCTTCGGGCCGCGCACGTATCGTCCCGCGGGCGGGAGTTTGCGCGAGCGACAGTCTTTCAATCACCCGCGTCGACAACGCAGAAGCGGTTCCCCTCCGGGTCTTCCATGATGACGTAGTCAGCGTCTGCCGCTCGACCAGCCCAATGCACCTCACGAGCACCTAAGCCGACGAGCCGGGCGACTTCCGCGGCTTGATCATCCGCGTACAGGTCGAGATGGATCCGCGGCGGCAACACCCGCTCCGAGTGCACCATGTCGAGGGAGAGATTCGGGCCGTGACCCACACGCGGGCCCAAGAGCACGAAGTCGTCCGTCGCATGCCGTCGCTCGTAGTCGAGAGCCCCGGCCCAGAAGGCCTCCTGCCGTTCGAGGTCGGCTACTCGAAAGACGATCGACCCCACGGTCAACACCCGTACACCTCCATCCTCGCTCGGCGAACGTGCGTCCGTCGCGAAACATTATGGTCCCACGTGTGACCCGCTGGTGAGGCGCCATACGATCGCGGCGGCGATCGGACACCGCCGACCTACCCGCCATCGCGAACTAGGGTCGATCTGTGACACGTACTGATCGGCTCTACGCGCTCGTGGAAGAGTTGCGGGCTGTGGCACCACGCCCGAGGAGCGCCCGGTGGCTTGCCGAGAAGTTCGATGTCAGCCCCCGGACCATCGAGCGAGACCTGTCGGCGTTGCAACAAGGCGGAGTCCCTATCTGGGCAGAACCTGGCCGCACCGGGGGTTACTGCCTGGATCCGGCGCACAGCCTGGCGCCCCTCGGGTTCACGGTTGATGAGGCACTCGCTCTGATGATCGGTCTGGGCACGCTAGCGACCAGCCCGTTTCGTGACGCAGCGACGTCGGCGCTCCGCAAGGTTGTCGCCGTCACTGACGATCGTCGCCTGAAAGAGACAGCGGAGCTGGCCACCCGCGTCCACCTGCTCGACGAGCATATGCCGACTGCCGCGCCGGGTGGACTCGCCGACGCGCTGCGAACCGGGCAGGTGCTGCAGATCGCCTACATCGACCGCAACGGGCTCGCGAGCGTGCGCAACGTCGAACCCATGGGATTCCTCGGCAAGGGCAGCAACTGGTACCTGATCGCCTGGTGCCGCCTCCGCGACGGCCTTCGCGCGTTCCGAGGCGACCGCATCACCGAGGCGAAACCCCTGGACGAGCGCCCACCGCGGCGCCCGATCCGGGTAGAAGACCTCGGCATCATTGAGGGGAGCTTACGGACGGTCGGGCCGGGGGAAAAATCGTCGTAAACACCGACAGGACGTCGTCGCGCGGGCAACCCAGGATGGACACATCGAGCCCGACGGGCCGACTGAAGGAAGACCATGAACCTCGCATCCATCCGTATCATCACTCACGACGTCGACCGGCTCACCCGTTTCTACGAAGCCGTCACGGGAACCGTCGCAGAACGGCCCGCGCCTGTCTTCGCTGAGCTCCGGACAGCCACGGGAACTCTCGCGATCGCGCACACAGCAACTGTCGCGATGCTCGGCGAGCACGCACCAAAGCCGGGCAGCAACGACTCGATCATCATCGAGTACCTCGTCACCGACGTCGGCGCGGAGTTCGCCCGACTCCACGACATGCTCGAGGATGTTGTGCTCGAACCGACCACCATGCCCTGGGGCAACATTTCCACCCTCTTCCGCGATCCTGATGGCAACCTCGTGAACCTTTTCTCCCGGCCGGCCATCTGAAACCGATCTGCCACACACTCCGGATACAGGTGCGCTCGAGTTCCAGCCTCGTAATCAGCCCGTGGACCGGAGCGTATGCCGGCGAACGGCGGTGCAGGGCACGAGCGGAGTTCCCGCATAATCATCGGTATGAACCGCGCGGGAGTCTCCGATGGTGACGTCGTCGTTGAGACGGAGCGGCTGCTGCTTCGGCGTTGGCGAGTGTCAGATGCCGCCCTCCAGCGGCAACTGTGGACCGAGCGCGATCCTCGCGTCCCTCCGCATCGTCGCATAGGCCCGGACGGTCACCCGACATTGGAGGACATCGAGGACTGGTTCCGTCGCGGAGACCCAGACGCCTCGCTGGGACTCTTGGCGGCACAGCGAAAGGGTTCAAGGGAGGTCATCGGCTATTGCGGCCTGATTGCGAACGCGCATGGACAGGATGGCGAGCCAGAACTGGCATATGAATTTCTCCGCAGGGTCTGGGGCCAAGGATTTGCGACGGAGGCATCATGGGCTGTGCTCGCCTGGGCCAAGGAGTCGGGCTATGGACGTCTATGGGCCACAGTGCGTGACTGGAACACCGCCTCGCGTCGCGTGATGACCAAACTCGGATTCGTCGAGACCGCGCGAGTGGAACCTGACAATGCTCACGGAAACTCGCTCTTCTACATGAAAGACCTCTAGCCGCACTCACCGATCGGTCAGTGCGCCGATGAATGTGGTGAGCGCGTCGATCCTTTGCTCGAACGGGTCCAGGTGGGCATCGTGTGAGGCGTCTCGGTGAACATCCCACCATCCGGGTAGATGGCGAGGGCAGGCGGCGTCGAAACCCTTCACCCGGACCAAAACCGCAGACCAGATCCTCAGCTCCCTCGGACGACTTCTTCGACGCTCCACTGGCGCAGGGACACTAGCGCAGCGCGGAGTAATGCCGCTCACCGATCGCGAGTCCACGGCGGATTGCGCGAACGATCTGGCTCGCTTGTCGTCGTGATCCCTAGAAGCTATGAACTCGGAGCCGCTCCCACTCCGCGCCGCTCACGCGCAGGATGGTGCCGTGCTTCGTGGCAGAGGGAATACCCATCACCTCAGCTGGAACGGGTTCCCAGTGTCCGGAGTGAAGGTCGTCAGACACGAAGGCGATATATCCCTGCGCGGAACCATAGCGATCTAGCAGGAGGTACCAGCGGCCGTCGGCGACGTCCCGCACGATGATGG
Organism: Humibacter sp.; assembly: GCA_035564555.1. GTDB lineage: Bacteria > Actinomycetota > Actinomycetes > Actinomycetales > Microbacteriaceae > DATMTS01. The sequence continues at coordinate 5,591 of DATMTS010000108.1, read as the reverse complement.
GTGCCTCGAGGTCACGATGCACGACGGAGCCGACGTTCTGGACGACAGTCTGGAAGTCGTCGGCGAGCAGGCTGCTGCCCACCTCTTGGTACACCCCCCGGCTGCTCCCGCCGCTGTCCTCGTGCTTGGAGAACCTTGACGTGCGCCCGCCGCTGCGCGCCACGGCCGTGTCGATGATGTCGATGCCGGCGTCGATCATGATCTCCGCCGGCGAGAACGTCACGAAGTCTTGCGTGCGGGCCATGAGGATGCGGCTGTACGAGTCCTCAATGTGATCGGGATCGTCGGGGGCATAGAGGGTGGAGGACCAGAAGACGACGTTCTCGCCAGTGCTCGGGTCCAGGTCGACCTCGGGGGCCCACGCCATGCCTGCCGTCCGCGGTGCGACCTCCACTGAGCGAGGACGTGACCATTCGATGAGGTCGTCCGAGTCCCAGATGATGAGGTTGCGGCTCCCGTGCCGTCTCCACATCTCCCATCCCAGATCGTCTCCGCCGAAGATGCGTAGGTCGGTCGCGAGGATGTGGAATCGGCCGTCGACACCGCGGACGATCGCGGGGTCCCGCACGCCGGTCGTCCCTATGTCGGAGGTCAGCACCGGCTGGCCGCCGTGCAGTGGCGTCCAGCGAAGGACTGTGTCGGCGTCGCTCAGGCTGAAGTGGATCCGCTCCGCGTAGCCGTCGGGATCTTCCCGAAAATGTGCGAAGAGGTAGCCGTCGGTGCTCATCCGACTGTGACGCGGGTCCACGAGACCGGCGGAAGGTCGACCGTGACCAACGAGCCGTCGCGTCGAAGGGATTCATTCCTTCGGAGGTACAGCCGGTCGGTCTGTTCGAGGGTGTTGGACGCGAACCGGTCCTCATCCCAGATGCCGTGTGCCCGCACGTCCCCCGCGGTGGAGGAGTTCACATCGATGGTGATGGATGTCGTGTCGGTGAGGTCCCGGTTCACGAGGAACACAGAGGTCACGCCCTTGTCCGAGCGGGTGGCTGCGGCGTCGATGACCGACGCTTGCCCATGCTTCGCGGTCTCGACCGTGGCCAGCATCATCTCGCTCCGCACCAGGCCCAACAATTGAGAGAACTCGTCCATCCCAACCCTGTTGGGTTCGGTCGAGTGCCAGGCGAGGTCGAGGCTGTGCGGGCGATCCTCGACAGGTCCGACTGTGTCCTCCCAGCGGTGCCCGGAGACGAAGTTGCCGCCGGGGAACCGGATGGTCGTTACGCCCAGTTCCTTGACGAGGTCGACAACGTCGCGCCGGAATCCGTCCGGGCCTGAGGTGGCATGCGTGGGCTCGTGAACGCCGTCGTAGATGTGGCGGCCGAGGTGCTCGACGAAGCCGCCGAACAACTCGCGCCGGACAGGTTTGATGGTGCAGGCGGGATGCAAGGTGACGTGGGCGGTGGCCATGCTGCTCTTTCCTTGGGTCAGGCCGTCGCTGCGCGGAAGCGCAGCGCCATGTACGGGCGCCCCGGAAGCTCGATGGTGAACCGACCCCGGAACGTGCCCGGAACGGTGTCGACCGTCATGCTCCAGGTGTCGATGACATCGACCTCGTATACCGTGCTGGGTTCCCAGACGAAGCGGCGGAAGCGGGGCTGGTTGAAGCCGTAGTAGAAGAGGTAGTACTCGTTCTCGATTCCGGCGCTCGGGATATCCCAGTCGATCGCGAGGGGCGCCAGCTCGGGCGGAGCGTCCTCGAGGATCGTGCGGAGGAATCCGATCCTGGCAGGGCTCGTGCCGCGCAGCTCGCCGCCCTTCGACCACCAGAGGATCTCGTGCGGGTCGAGGTAGGTCTCCCCATGGCCGACGAAGCCGCCGCGGACGGCCCCCTCCCAGAATCGTCGTGTCATCTCCTCGCCGGTAATGTTGCCCCAGCCTTGGTCGATGTCGCCCTCGTAGCCACATTCGTCGATGACGATGGGCTTGGACCACAGTTCGCGCCATTCGGTGGTCATTTCCGCGGTCTTGTAGAGGTCACGGCGTTGGACGCTGGCGTGGGTGATCCAGGGCCGGGTCTGGTCGTAGAAGTCGAAGCAGTTATGAATGCTGCGCAGGTGACCCACTGGATCTTCGGCCTGGACGATGCTCGCGAGGCGTTCCCAGTCGTTCTCGGTCTTGGCGGCAAGCACGTCGTACTCGTTGGCCATCGCCCACCAAACGTTCGAGAAGGCGGCCAATCGCGCAACCGCGTAGCGGAGATAGGCGTCGTCGGCGTCGGCTCCCATGTCTGCGAAGCCCCAGCGGTCGTAGGGGTGGAACAAAATCAGGTCGGCCTCGATGCCGAGACGCCCGAGGTCCTCGATTCGCTGTTCGAGGTGTCGCCAGTAGGGGACGTCGAATCGCTCGAGGTCGAACCCTTGCTCGAGGTCACCCTCGAAGGGAAACCGTTCCGGCTCGTTCCGGTTGTAGAGATACGACTTGGGGAACACGCACATCCGGATCTTGTTGAAAGGCGACGTGGCCAGCGTGCGCAGGGTCGACTCCTCGAGATCCTTGCCCTGATGGGTCCAGGCGTAGGCGGTGGTCCCGACCGGCACATAGCGCGTGCCGTCGGCATAGGCGAAACCAAAGGCTCTCTCGACACGAACCGGCCCATGGGCACCTTCTGCGGCGTCGCCCACCGAGAAGATTCCTTCGATGCCGTGCAGGGACCTGGCGGAGCTGACGGTTCGGAAGCTGTGAACGCCGATCTCTTGGGCGAGATAGCGGATCCGGTAGACGCCGGCGCCGTCGTAGAAGCCACGGACGCGAGTGACCCGGCTCGGCGTCTCGATGTCGGCCCACAGTTCGACATCAACAAACGGATTCCCCCGCGATGGGCCGTCGATGACGACTTCGAACCGGCCGAAGCGGGTCACTCGTTGCGACCATTCCGCGTGGGCGGAGCCCTCCGTGACGTCCTCTCCCTCGTAGTCCGGCGCGGGGCGGCGACGGGGCGTGACTTGCCGCTCGACCTGGGGCTGGAGCGGTAAGTCGCGCAGCTCGGTCAGCAAGCGTGTCACCTGCTCCTCGTCTCCGTCCAGGGCGGGCGAGGTCGCCAGGACCAGCGCGAGCGTTCTACCGCCGAGGATCATCTGCGTGGCTGTGTCGCGCAGCTCCGGCAGGTGGTGCAGAAGAAGCTCTCGCGCACCGGCATGGTGGAGAGCGCTGTGCAGGGGGGTCTCGGGGGAGAAACCCGATGCGGTGATAGTGGTCATGTTCGCGGTCATCCCTTCACGGATCCGGCGAACGCGCCGGACACGAAGTAGCGCTGGAAAAGTAGATAGGCGATCAGCACCGGCAGCATGGTCATGATCGTGAAGGCGTTTATCGGCCCGTACGAACTGGTGAACTGGGACGTGAAACCCTGAATCGCGAGCGGGACTGGCGCTGCTGCGCCGACTGGGTACCATTGTGCGATCGATCGCCTACCGTGTCAACCTTTGCCCCGGGGCGCGGGCCGTACGCAGCATGCGATCGATCGCCTGTACCTAGAGAGGACCGATCGCGGGCGGGAGCTAGACTCTTTAAGGTGGCGATGGATCCGGGCACGACGACCTCATCTGGTCCGGTGCGGCCGCGCCTGCGCGATGTCGGACGCGTCGCGGGAGTCTCGCCACAAACCGTCTCTCGGTTCTTGGCTGGCAAGGGCTACATCAGCGGCGACACTCGCATCCGCATACAGGACGCGATCGACGCCCTCGGTTACCGCCCCAACCGCATCGCGCGAACGCTGCACCTCACGAGAACGGGCATGATCGGCGTGCTGACCACCGGTCAACCGAACTACGGCGCTGCTCAGACGTTTGCTGGCGTCAGCGCAAGCGCCCACGCCGCCGACGTCACCCTGATCACAACTCACCTTGGGTACGGAGCGTCCCTCCTGGCTGAAGGGCGCCGCGCGATCGAGCGGATGCTCTCGATGCGGGTGGACGCGATCATCGTCACTGCGCGAGTCGAGGGACTCGAGGAGCTGCTCTCCGACATCGTTCGAGGAGAGGTGCCAGTCGTCGTGGTCGCGGGGCGGCCCAGAGCGAAGACGGATACGGTGCTCGTGAACTCCTTCGCGGCCGGCGAGCTCGTCATGTCTCACCTGATCGAATGCGGCCACGAGCGCATCGTCTACCTCGCCGGTCCCGAGGACAGTGACGAGTCCCGCGAACGCGAACGCGCCTACCACTACGTCATGTCCGCAGCCGGCATCCCCGCCCTGACGCCCATCGTCGCCGGCGACTGGACCTCTGACGCCGGCTACGACGCTGGCTCCGCCATCGACCTCTCCCGCTTCACCGCAGTGTTCGCCGGCAACGACGAGCTCGCGCTCGGGTTCATGGCAGCGGCGCGGGAAAAGGGCCTTTCCGCCCCGAACGATTTCTCCATCGTGGGCATCGACGACATGCCAGAAGCCCGCTATTTCGCTCCCGCCTTGACTACCGCTCGTCTCGATTTCGACGCCCTCGGTCGCGCAGCCTTCGTAATGGCCCAAGCCGAAGTCACCGACGGGCGCGGACGACCACGAGTACTCGTCGAGCCCCGACTCGTTCTCCGCTCCTCCACCGGCTCGCCACGATCGGTCTGAGACGAAACCTCTGCGGCTGCCGGTCCCGGCGGTCGGGCTCGAGGAGAAGCCCCGCTCGAGGTAGTCGGCCAGCGCCCGCTGCTGTGCACCTGCGGGAGAGGCGGGCCAGGAATGCAGTCGAAAGTATCGGGGCGTTCCAAATCGTTCTCGCGCACGTCCAGCCACCCGGAGGTCGGCGGTGACATGGTCGGCGGTGGAGGCCTTAGGCGCCATCTAGAGGGTCAAGGTCCCCGCTGATGCGATCGTTGAGGTGGCCGTGACTGTGCTGGAGGGCGGTCGGGTACTGGATGCTGGCCAGGGCGACGCCGCGTCGGCGATCGCCGGCACCGACCGGTTGGTGACCGTGACCGGCCCGGCCGGCACCGGCAAGACGACGATGTTGAAGGTCGCCCGCGAATGCCTCGCCCGTCAGGGTCGGCAGATGACCGTGGTCGCCCCGACGAAGAAGGCCGCCTCCGTCGCCGGACGTGAAACCGGGTCGACCGACTCATCGCTACATGGGTTGCTGCGCGACCATGGATGGCGGTGGGCTGAGGACGCCGATCGTTGATGGCGAGCGTGTCGCTGCGTTGCCGTGGCGTAACTCGTTGAGCATGCGGCGTCTGGCAATCGCGGCGGGGGTGGATCCCGCGGTCTTCTCGAAGAAGCTACGTGGCGTGCGCCCGTGGTATCTGCACGAGGTGCGTGGCGTGGCGGATGTTCTGGGTACGTCGATGGCGTACCTGACGGGGGAGTCGGACGATGACCGTCCGGTTAAAGGAAAAGTCCCGGTCTCTTCCGAGACCGGGACATCTGTTGCGGGGACAGGATTTGAACCTGCGACCTCTGGGTTATGAGCCCAGCGAGCTACCGAACTGCTCCACCCCGCGGCACAAGAAGTAACTTATCACGGATTCGAGAGGTCGGCGAATCGAGGCCGGGTGCGCACGGATGCGAGAGGATGAGGTCATGTCCGAGACCGCAGCCGTATCCGTCGCCGTGTGCCAGTTCGCGCCGACGGCCTCCCGTTCCGACAACCGCGAGCGGATCG
>DATMTS010000107.1:0-12007 GCA_035564555.1 Humibacter sp. | reverse complement strand
TCAGGGCGTCCAGCCCGGTTGGTTCGCGAAGATCGTTGAAGACAAGTTCAATATGAAGCTGAACATGATCGCGCCGAACGTGGCCGGCGGTGGTGAGACCCTCTTCAACACCCGCTCGGCCGCAGGCGACCTCGGCGACCTGGTGGTCACCGGCTCATCGCAACACCTCGACGAAGCGGTCAAGGGCGGGCTGCTGCTGGAAGCATCGTCGTACTACAAGAACATGACCAACCTGAAGAAGTACGACGCTGCGGTGAAGCACATCGCTTCGAGCGAGAAGGGCGTCTACGCGTTCCCCACCTCGGTCTCGACGCTCAAGCCGACCCAGCCGTCCGAGGGTACGGAGCCGACCTTCGGTCCGTACCTGCGCTGGGATCTCTACGAGAAGCTCGGCTTCCCGGAGGTCGGCACGCTCGAAGACCTGCTGCCGGTGTTCAAGAAGATGCAAGAACTGGCTCCGACCGCTCCGAACGGCAAGCGCGCTTATGCCCTTTCGCTGTTCAAAGACTGGGACGGCAACATGATGAACAACGCGAAGCAGCCGGCGTGCTATTACGGCTACGACGAGATGGGATTCGTGCTCGCCCAGGCCGACGGTTCATCGTATGAGAGCATCGTCGACTCGGAGTCCCACTACGTGCGGTCGCTGAAATTCTTCTTCGAAGCGAACAAGCTGGGCCTCGTCGACCCGGATTCGGCGGCGCAGAACTACTCGACGCTGTTCTCGAAGTACCAGAACGGGCAGGTACTGTTCACGTTCTGGCCCTGGCTCGGTCAGGCCGCCTACAACACCGACGCGAACATGGCTCAGGGCAAAGGCTTCGAGATCGCGCCGATGGCCGATCAGAAGATCTTCTCCTATGGTGCTTCTGCCTACGGAAACAGCACTTACGCGATCGGGATCGGCTCGAAGGCGAAGGATCCGCAGCGCGTCGCGGCGTTCATTGACTGGCTGTACTCCAACGAGGGTGCGTACGACAACGGCAGCCAGACCGGTGCAGCAGCCGGGCCCAAGGGCTTGACCTGGCACCTGGACTCGTCGGGAAAGCCCGAACTCACCGCATTCGGCAAAAAGGCCTTCCTCGGTTCGGGTGACACCGCGGTGCCGGCCGGCTGGGGCGGCGGCGTGTACGCGAAGGGCGTTTCGGCGCTCAACGTGACCACCGTGCTCCCCGTCGACATCGATCCTGCCACCAAGTACCCGTTCGAGTATCAGATGTGGCCGAGCTACCGGAAGCTCACTGAGAACCCGCTGACGCAGAGCTGGTCCAAGAAGATGGGGGACGCGGCCAACACCATGGATTACCTGCGCAAGAACGGTCAGATCACGGTCGCGCCGGGGTCGAGCTACGCCGCACCGCCGGACAGTTCGACGATCCAAACCATGCGCAACCAGATCAAGGCCGTCATCGTGCAGAACTCGTGGAAGATGGCACTCGCCGACAGCGAACAGCAGTTCGCGTCATTGCTGAAGAACATGCAGGAGACGGTGCGGGGCCTCGGTTACGAGCAGGTTCTCGAGCTCGACATGAAGCATGCCAAGGAGCAGAACGCGGCTCGCGTCGCGGTGGCCAAGAAGTTCGGCTGAGACGAACGATCGCAGCAGGGCCCGAGAGCGAGCTCGTGCCCTGCTGCGGCGTTCAGTGTCGAGCGAAGGTCTTGCGAAAGACGAACGAGCTCGCGTATGCGCCGACCGAGAATCCGACAGAACCCAGGATGATCGCAAAGGCCGGGAACACGGCCATCAAACTCACGGCCGTAGCGGGAACGATGATCAGCACGAAGGTGCGCCACGGCTCGGCTGCGGGCAGCAGCAACGCGTTCTTGAGAGTCTGACGCAGCGTATTGCGGTACCGCGCCACAAGGGCCATGCCGTAGAGGAAGGCGGCGAACAGATAGAGAGCGCCGAGAAACGCGATCCCGGAGGCGGCGCCCGAGACGAGGCTGCCTTGGAACAGCCAGAAGAGCCCGCTGAACGCGAGTGCGAGCAGCGGCACGGCGAAGCACAGGTAGACGGCCGTTGCGCGCCATGAATTGCGCTTGAGTGCCCCCAGGTAGTCTCTGATCAGGTGCCCGCCCTCGTCGTCGGAATAGCGCAGCGTCACTTCGAACAGGGCGCTGGTCGCCATGCCGATGGTGATCACCGGAACGCACGTGAGCAGGTACAGCACGTTCAGCACGATGAACATCACGAAGGTGGATGCTCCGTGAAAGGTCTTTCCGTTGGGATCGATCCTCACGTCGAGGCCACCCGCATCACTTCGCTCGCACAGCGGATGCCGTGCGTATGGTGAGCGTCGGAGCGATGAGCCGCACACCGGGGGGCGTGCCGCCGTCGATCATGTCGCAGATCACGTCGGCGGCCGCGATCCCGATCGCTTCGGCGGGCACGGCGATGCTGTCGACCGGGCCAGGCACGGCGAGGGCCACGTCCTCGGGGCAGAGTGCGACGATCGCCGGCGCCGCGGGGCTGTGCACGCCGATCTCGACCAGGTGCGAGAAGATGTGCGGGAGCGCTGCTTCGTTGTGCACCAGGAAACCGGTGACCTCCGGAACCGTGGCGAGAACCTCATCGACGACGGCTGCGGCCTCGGCGTCGCCAGGGCAGGCGTGCACTGTACCCACCACACCCGACGCGGCGCAGCCGGCGAGGAATCCCCGCGCCAAGCGGTCGGCGTACGAGGTGTGCCGGGCCATGACCTCGGGAGGCGACCCGATCAACGCGAGGCGACGGTGGCCCATCGCCAGCAGGCGGTCCACGGCGAGCCAGCCGGCCTGCTCGAAGTCGAAGTCGATGCAGGGTATGTTGCGACGCCCCTCGGGCAGTCCGATCAGCGCGCTCGGCTGCTCGAGCTGGGTGAGCACGCCGATCCGCGGGTCATCAGACTCGATGTCCATGACCAGCAGGGCGTCCACCATCGAACCCCGCGCGGCGCGCTCCATGCCCCTCGGATCATCGCTGGTGAGCAGCAGGATGTCGTAGCCGTGCGTACGGGCCCTCGCGACGATGCCGCTGACGACCTCCATGACCACGTGCACGTCGACGCCCGAGCGCAGGGGGATCTGCAGGCCGATCACGTTGGTGGACCGGGAAGCCAGCGACCGCGCTCCCGCATGCGGGCTGAATCCGAGCACGTTGATCGCGCGCTCGACGCGCCGGCGCGTCTCGGGTGAGATCGTCCTCTTGCCGCTCATCACGTACGACACCGTCGAGATTGAGACGCCTGCCTCGTGGGCGACGTCGACGATTGTGACCATCGGACGCTCCTGCCTTTCCTGAGCGAGAACGCTCCCGTCGCGGTGGGCCGAGAATGCATACGTTTCGACGCTGTGGGGGTGCCCCACGCAGATCCTATAAGGTTATGCTGGTGAAGCGCTTCGACGATGCGGCGGGCAATGTGCTCGAACCGACCTCCTTGGCAGGTCGACCGCGCGCCGCGGCAATGGTGCTGATCGAAGGGCGCACAACGTGAAATTCTCCGACGGATACTGGTTGACCAGACCCGGAATCGCACCGCTGTACGCGGTCGAGGTCGATGACGTCCGCGCTGACGACGATGCAGGCACGATGACGGTGTATGCGCCGACGAGCCCCGTGCGGCACCGCGGCGACACCCTCAACCTCGCGATGCTGACGCTCACCTTCTCCGCGCCGATGGCCGGGATCATCAAAGTGCGGGTGGAGCGACACGCCGGTGCCGTGCACCGCACCCCCGACTTCGAGAAGTTCGCCGACGCGTCCTTCTGCCCGACGATCCGAATCGACGAGGAAAGCGGCATCCTCGAGTCAGGCGACCTCAGGGTGCGAGTCGACCGGAAGGGGCCGTGGCGATTCGACTTCGAGTCGGGTGGCAGCGTGCTGACCAGCTCACAGCAACGTTCCGTCGGGCACATCACCGGGGAGGGAACCTGGGTGCATCAGCAACTCTCGGTCGCGCCCGGCGAACGGGTGTACGGACTGGGGGAGCGGTTCGGTCCCTTCGTGAAGAACGGGCAGGTCGTCGACACCTGGAATGCGGATGGCGGCACCTCGAGCGAGCAGGCGTACAAGAACATTCCCTTCTACCTGACCAGCCGCGGTTACGGCGTGTTCGTCGACGACCCCGCGAACGTGTCGTTCGAGGTGTGCTCCGAGGTCAACTCCCGGGTGCAGTTCTCGGTCACCGGAGAGTGTCTCGAGTACTACGTGATCGCCGGGCCCACCCCGAAGGATGTGCTGCGCCGGTACACGGCTCTCACCGGTCGTCCGGCACGGGTACCGGCCTGGTCGTTCGGGCTGTGGCTGACCACGTCGTTCACCGCTGACTACGACGAGCGGTCCGTGAACGTCTTCGTCGACGGAATGGCCGAGCGTGACATCCCATTGAGCGTCTTCCATTACGACTGCTTCTGGATGCGCGAGTTCCAGTGGACCGATTTCGAGTGGGATGACCGCTTCTTCCCCGACCCGCAGGGGCAGCTTGCGCGCCTGCATGAGAAGTCGCTGCACGTCTCTGCCTGGATCAACCCCTATATCGCTCAGCGGTCCGCGCTGTTCAAGGAGGCGGCCGAGGCTGGATACCTGCTCAAGCGCAGCGACGGCAGCGTCTGGCAATGGGATCTGTGGCAGGCCGGGATGGGCCTCGTCGACTTCACCAACCCGGCGGCGAGCGAGTGGTACATCGGCAAGCTCGATGGCCTGATGGACCAGGGGATCGACGCTTTCAAGACCGACTTCGGCGAACGCATCCCGGTCGATGGCGTCGTCTGGCACGACGGATCAGACCCGAGTCGCATGCACAACTACTACGCCAAGCTGTACAACGGAGCCGTCTTCCGTGCTCTGGAACGTCGGCGCGGCGCAGGCGACGCGGTCGTCTTCGCCCGGTCCGCAACAGCGGGGTGCCAGCAATTCCCGGTGCACTGGGGCGGCGACTCCGATTCGTCCTTCGCCTCCATGGCCGAGTCGCTGCGCGGAGGACTTTCCCTAGCGATGTCGGGCTTCGGGTACTGGAGTCATGACATCGGAGGTTTCGAAGGCACACCGGATCCCGCGCTCTTCAAACGCTGGCTCGCGTTCGGTCTGCTGAGCTCGCATTCCCGACTGCACGGTTCGGATTCGGTGCGGGTGCCGTGGGCCTTCGACGAGGAATCGGTCGATGTGGCCAGGGCCTTCACGAAGCTGAAGATGCGGCTGATGCCGTACCTCGCCGGGGCCGCCGATCAGGCGCACACCGAGGGCACACCGATGATGCGGCCGATGGTCCTGGAATTTCCCGACGACCGCGGCGGGCACGACGCCGACTGCCAGTACATGCTCGGCGACGCCCTGCTGGTGGCTCCGGTGTTCACCGACGACGGCTCCGTCGAGTACTACCTTCCGGAGGGGCGCTGGACCTCGCTGCTCGACGGCTCTTCTCGCGACGGATACCGTTGGCTGGCCGAACGGCACGGGTTCGATTCGCTTCCCCTGCTGGTCCGGCCAGGAACGGTGCTTCCGATGGGAGCCAGAGACGACCGGCCGGACTACGACTGGGCGCATGGGGTGACCCTGAGATGCTTCGAGTTGCCGGACGGCTACGACCGGGTGACGGTCGTGCCCGGCCACGACGGGACGCCGGATACGACGTACCGAGTGCGCAGGCAGGGTGGGCGCATCATCGCGACCAGTGATGATGCCCGTGGCCCCTGGGCTGTGCAGGCGGCAGAAGCGGTCGCTCGAACCGACGGCGCCGGCGAGCTCGTCGTGCACCTCGACACCCCCACCGACGAATCGGGTCAGGAAGGCTGAACCAGTGACGACTGAAGACGCGCCGTTCCGGCGAACCGACCTTTCCACCGCTGAACGGGCTCGCGACCTGCTCGAGCGACTCACCCCGCAGGAGCGCGTCGCCATGCTGCATCAGGCGGCCCCGGCGGTCGAGCGGCTCGGCATCCCTGCGTTCCACACCGGATGCGAGGCGCTGCACGGCGTGGCGTGGCTGGGCACCGCCACGGTCTTCCCCCAGGCGGTCGGACTGGCCGCCACCTGGGATGTCGACCTGCTGCGGGCCGTCGGGGCGGTCACCTCCACCGAGGTGCGCGCCAAGCGCGCCGAGGATCATTCGGTGAGCCTGAACGTGTGGGCTCCGGTGGTCAATACGTTGCGTCATCCCGCCTGGGGGCGCAACGAAGAAGGCTATTCGGAAGATCCGCAACTCACGGCGCACCTCGCGACGGCGTACTCCCAAGGTCTGCGCGGTGATCACGAACGAGTGTGGCGCACCGTGCCGACGCTCAAGCATTTCCTCGCCTACAACAACGAGACCGACCGGTCGACCACGTCGTCGGAGATGTCCCTTCGCACCCTGCACGAGGAGGAGCTTCCCGCGTTCCGCGGTCCGCTGGAATCCGGAGCAGCCGGCGCGGTCATGCTCGCCTACAACCGGGTGAACGGAGTTCCCGCGCACACGCAGCCTGAGCTGGTGGAGGAGGCACGGTCCTGGACGGGCGAGTCGATCGCGTTCGTCTCCGATGCTGGGGCGCCGAGCTTTCTGGTGACTTCGCAGCGGGCGTATCCCGATCACGTCTCGGCCGCGGTGGCCCTCGTCCGCTCCGGCATGGACTCATTCACCGACGACGGGGCGGATGCCGCCCCCACCGTCGGCTATCTGAACGAGGCGCTCGCTGCCGGACGGTTGACCATGGCCGATGTCGACGCCGCGGTGCTGCGCCTGCTGGAACTGCGGCTGCGCACCGGGGAGTTCGACGGTGACGACGACCCGTACAAGGCGATCGCCGCCCATGACATCGATGCGCCCGCCTCGCGCGAGCTCGCCCGCAAGGCCGCGGGAAGCGCCGTCGTGGTGTTGCGAAACGACGCGGGCGTACTCCCGCTGGCGGATCCGACGGTGATCGTCGTGGTCGGCCCGCTGGGCGACTCGGTGCTCACCGACTGGTACTCGGGCACGCCACCCTACGCGGTGGGATTGTCGACGGCCCTCGCCGAGCGTTACCCGGCGGCACGCGTCGAACTCGTCAGCGGTGCGGACACCGTCGCGCTTCGATCGGCCTCGACTGGCCGCTATGTCACGTGCACGACCGACGGAGGACAGGTCGAGGCGGCGGCAGCCGATCCGGACGAGTCCGGTTGCTTCGACGTGATCGACTGGGGTGATGGCATCCTCACGTTGAGATCGCACGCCAGCGGGCGCCTGCTGACCGGCGGGCAATGGCCCATGCGCGCAGACGCTGAGCGGGTCGGTGGGTGGGTGGCGCAGGAGAGCTTCCGCCGTCACGTGCATGCAGACGGCACCTGGTCGCTTCTGCACCTCGGATCCGGCCGCTGGGTGCGGGTGATGCGGGATTCCCGGCTGCTCGCGGCCGAGGCGGTCACGATCGACCGCGCCGAACGGTTCGGGGTACGCATGATCTCCTCCGGCCAGGAGTCGGTCGCGCGCCGAGCGGCATCCGCCGATGTCGTCTTCGTCGCAGTGGGCAACGACCCGCACCTCGCGGGACGCGAGACCGAGGACCGCCCGCATCTCATGCTGCCGGAGCCCGCAGCCGAGTTGTGGAGAGCGGCGCGCGGCGCGAACGAACGCTGCGTGCTGACCCTGATCTCGAGCTATCCGTACGTGCTGCCGGAAGGAGTGCGGGACGCGGCGACCGTCATGTGGTCGAGTCACGGCGGTCAGGAACTGGGGCACGGTCTGGTCGATGTGATCAGCGGCGATCGTGAGCCCCGCGGCCGTCTCGCGCAATCCTGGCCGGCGCATCCCGACCAGGCGGGCGACCTGTTCGACTACGACACGACACGGCAGCAGGCCACCTACCGGCATCAACCCGAGCCGTACGCCTTCGCGATAGGGCGTGGCTGCACGTACTCAACGGTCGCGTACGAGTCGCTCGAGCTCGTCGATGGCGCAGCGGCCGCTCCGGCGCCGACACACCGGCATGCTGCGTTCGAGCCGCGGCCGGGCGAGCCCGTGGTGCGCACATCGGTCACGGTGCGCAACACCGGCGATCGTGAGGCGGAGGAGCTTGTGCAGTTGTATGCGTTGCCGCCGAAGGATCTGCCCGTCGCGGGATCGCTGCGCATCCTCGTCGCCTATCAGCGACTGCGGCTCGAGCCGGGGGAGCGTCGCACGGTCGAGTTGGAGTTTCCGCTCGAGCGGCTGGCCGTGTGGGATGACGCCATCCGGCTCCCCGGCGCGGTCGACGACTGGGTGCACGCGGGCGCCCTGCGCGTGCAGCCGGGCAGCTACCGTCTGGCGGCCGGCACTTCTGCCGACGCGCTCCTGGTCGAGGGGGTCCTCACGGTCGTGGCATGACGCGCGGACGGAGCGGTCGCGGCAGAACTCATCATCCGCAATTCTGGTGGAGTCAGCGTTCCTCCGGCGTCATGGGCGGGGATTCCGGAGGTGTCGTCATCAGGCGAAGAAGCAGGTCATCGCCCATGAACGGGTGATCAACGCGTCGCCCGCATTCGCACCGAACGCGGATCCGCTCTCCCGTGAGCGAGCTCTGGAATACCTCGGCGTGCATCGGTGCCCTCACCTTCGTGCGCGTACGGTGAACCTGGTCGTTCCCGCTTGAACTTGCTACTGGACGGCGGCGCCGAATGCGGACGCGAGCACGTTCCTGAGCTTGCGGGAGTCCACACGACTGCCACCGTATCCGCCTGCCGTTATGCGAGCGCAGTCCCAGAACGAGGAGCCCCACAACGAGGGAAGTCCGGCCGGAACTCGGAGCGACAAGGTCGTCGTGGGGCCCAACCGACCACCGTGCCCGCCTGCCGGCGAAGCACAGGCATCCAATGACCTTGCTCTAGGACCCATTCCGAGGTGTGCGCCGCCGGCGACGTCGAGACCTGGGCGGCGTCGGGGGAGGCATCCTGATCACCGTCCAGCAGTCTTGTCTCGCCCTGGGCGTCGCGTTGCTCGGCTCTCTCTTCCTCATCGTCTCTCTTCCTCATCGTCTCCCGGACGAGCATCCAGGACGAGCAACCCGGACGAGCAACCCGGGGTTCGGCCTCACCGTCGGCATCCAGGCTGCACTCGTGGTCGCTCTCGTGGTCGCCACGCGCATCCTGCTGCCATTCACCGCTGCGTCCACCTCCGCTCCGGTGGAGTAGCGACAGCGTCGCCGGAGCGATCGCCGTTCTCGGCGACGCCGGCGCGGCTGATTCGCATGCCGGGCTTGTCGGTGCCCGCCGGTGAGACCCGCGGCGGAGCGCCGGCCGCGGACGGCGGCCAGACCGAAGACCGCACCGTCCGTGACCCTGGTAAAGGTTCATCCTGACGGTGCGGTCCTGGCCGCGTCGCGAATCAGGCGGATGCGTTCGCGTCTGCGATGTAGCGTCCGAGGTCGTATTCGACGGCGATGCCGTGCTGTTCGCCTAACGCGGCGAGGGCCATGGCGCGAGCGTAGAAGCCGGGGTTGGTGAGCGTCCCGGCGAACTCCTCGTACGCGGCGACGATGT
Source organism: Humibacter sp. (assembly GCA_035564555.1). Taxonomy (GTDB): domain Bacteria; phylum Actinomycetota; class Actinomycetes; order Actinomycetales; family Microbacteriaceae; genus DATMTS01. The sequence goes on along the minus strand of DATMTS010000107.1, from coordinate 2,565 downwards.
CGCCGTCCGGCGGCAAGCTCGCCCGGTTGACCTGGTTCTTGGCCAGGGCGAGGGCGGCCGGGTCGAAGGAAGCCAGCCGGGTGACGGTTGTGTCGACGAACGCGTCGAGGTCGGCGTCGGGCAGGGCTCGGGTGATCCAGCCCCACCGCTCGGCGGTGGCGGCGTCGTAGTCGGCGCTTCCGAGAATGACCTCCAAAGCGCGGTCGCGGCCGATGGAGCGGGTCAGGCGTTCGGAGCCGCCGCCGCCGGGGACGATGCCGATGCCCACCTCGGGCTGGCCGAAGAATGCCTTCTCCCGGCTGGCGTAGCGCAGGTCGGCCGCCATGGCGAGCTCGTTACCTGCGCCGCGGGCGCGGCCTCGGATGACGGCGATGCTGACGAACGAGGCCTTGCTGAGTCGGATGACGGCCTCCGACCACACGGGCAGGCCACCCTCGTTCGCTGGCTGCGGAAGGTCGGCGGAGGCCGCACCGTCGAAGTGATTGAAGAAGAAGTCGTCGAGGTCGCTTTCGAACGTGACGACCTGGATGTCGGGGTCAGCGTCGAGTTCGCCGATGATGCGGTGCAGCGAGACCACGGTCTCCGGGATGACAAGGTTCACGGGTGGGTTCGAGAAGCGGATGCGGGCGGTGCGCGGGCTGGTGCGCTCAAGGACGAGCGTGCTGGGCTGGGACATGGTGGTTCTCCTTCGATTCTGATGGTGAGGTTGGTTGCTCTAGGGATCAGAGCCGGACGAGCATCTTCCCGGTGTTCTCGCCGCGCATCATTGCTGAGTAGGCGTCGAGGGTGTTCTCGAATCCGTCGACGATGGTCTCCTGATAGCGCAGCGCGCCAGCGGCCAGCCATCCGGCGGCTTCCTGGAAGAACTGCGGCTGCAGATCCATCTCCTCGGTGACCATGAAGGTCAGCAGCTTGGAGCGAGTGACGGACAGGTTCCAGATGTTGCGCGGACCGATGACCGGCTGCCCGTTGTACTGGGAGACCATGCCGGACAGCACGATCCGTGCGTGAATGTTCAGAGCGCCGATCGCGGCCTCCAGCGCCTCGCCACCGACGTTGTCGAAGAACACGTCGATACCTTCGGGGACAAGCTCGGCGAGGCTGTCGGCGATGGGGGCGGTCTTGTAGTTGAACGCGGCGTCGAACCCGAAGTCCTTCACCAGCTGGGCCACCTTCGCGTCGGAGCCGGCACTGCCGATCACCCGACTCGCGCCCTTCAGCTTCGCGATCTGCCCGACGACGGAGCCCACGGCACCCGCAGCACCGGAGACGTAGACGGTCTCGCCGCCTTTCAGTTCGGCGAAACGCTCGATCCCGATGTAAGCGGTGACGCCCGGCACCCCAAGGACCCCGAGGTAGGTTGACAGCGGCGCAAGGTCCGGGTCCACCTTGTAGACGGTTGCCGCGTCGAGGACTGCGTGTTCGCGCCAACCGAGGCCGTGGAAGACGTGGTCGCCGACCGCGAAGCCGGCTGCGCGGGAGGCGATCACTCGGCCGACAGCGGGGCCGTCCAGTGGCTCGCCCAACGGGTAGGGGGCGATGTAGGACTTCTTATCGCTCATTCGGCCCCGCATGTACGGGTCGACCGAGAGGAACTCGTTCGCGACGAGGAGCTCTCCCTCGGCGATCGGCTCGAGTGGGATCGTGTCGATCACAACGTCCTCCGCGGTGGGCTCGCCGACCGGTCGGCTTGCCAGGCGCCATGCGCGAGTGGATGCAGGCAGGACGGCGTACGACTGCGCGTCGGGGTTGGTCACGGTAGACATGGGCTCCTCCAAAATGTGGAAACTGATCGGTTTCCACAACAGTAAACCAACCGGTTTCCATAATGCAAGCCGACGGGTACTATTGGCCGTCATGGACACTTCGTCATCTGCCGCGGCGGTCCCTGTGCCGCCGACGCGCGAGCGGCTGCTCGACGCGGCAGCGCGGCTCTTCTACACGCACGGAGTCAGCGTGGGCGTGGATGCACTGTGTCAGGCGGCGGGGGTGTCCAAGAAGTCGATGTACCAGCTATTCGGAAGCAAGGAAGAGCTGCTCGCGGCTGCATTGCGGCGCAGCGTCCCCGGCTATCTGGCCGCGCTGATTCCCCCGGACGCGAGCGCGATGACCGGGGCCGACCGCATCCTCATCCTGTTCGGCCGGCTCGAAGCGGTCGTCGCCGACCCGGCCTTCCAGGGCTGCCCCTACGTTTCGGTCGCCACCGAGATCAAACTCCCGGAGCACCCGGCACGGATCGTGGCGCGAGAGTTCCACGACACGCTGACGGAGTATTTCAGAGTCGCGGCCGCGGACGCCGGGGCCGAAGATCCGCTCCTGCTGGCGCAACAGCTCACGATGGTCCACGACGGCATCGCGGCCCGTGCTGTCGTACAAGGTCGGCCCACGCCGGGGCTCGCCGTCATAACGGCGAAGAATCTGCTTGGGGTCGCCTCTGCGCACGTCGACGACGCGGCGCAAGGGCATAACGATGTGCCAGCCCGTGGATGACCTCGCCCCGGCCATCCTGCTACGACCGGCCCCTGCTCGCGGCTCCTCAGCGGAAGGCGGCCACGCCTCTTGGAG